>DASUUN010000341.1:0-2161 GCA_036374055.1 Burkholderiales bacterium | reverse complement strand
TGAACACCGCCGGCTTCGTCTCGGGCTACCGGGGCTCGCCGCTCGGCGGCCTCGACCAGGCGCTCGCGCGCGCCCAGAAGCACCTGGAGCGCAGCCACATCCGCTTCCAGCCCGGCGTGAACGAGGACCTCGCGGCCACCGCGATCTGGGGCACGCAGCAGGTCACGATGTTCCCGAAGGCGAAGTACGACGGCGTGTTCGGCATGTGGTACGGCAAGGGGCCGGGGGTCGATCGCTGCGGCGATGTCTTCAAGCACGCCAACGCCGCCGGCACCTCCAGGCACGGCGGCGTGCTGGTGCTCGCCGGCGACGACCACGCCGCCAAGTCCTCGACCCTGCCGCACCAGTCCGAGCACATCTTCAAGGCCTGCCTCATCCCGGTGCTCAACCCCGCCAACGTGCAGGACTACCTCGACCTCGGCCTGCACGGCTACGCGATGAGCCGCTACTCGGGCCTGTGGGTAGCCTTCAAGTGCGTCACCGATGTCGTTGAGTCGGGTGCGTCAGTTGATGTTGATTTATTGAGAATCCAAACCCGGTTGCCTTCGGAGTTCGCGCTGCCCCCGGGCGGCCTCAATATCCGCTGGCCCGACGGCATCCTCGAGCAGGAAGCGCGCATCCTCGATTACAAGGTATATGCGGCGCTCGCCTACGCCCGGGCGAACGGGCTGGACAAGATCGTGTGGGATTCGCCGAAGGCGCGGCTGGGGATCGTCACCACGGGCAAGTCCTACGGTGATGTGATGCAGGCGCTGGCGGATCTGGGCGTCACCCAGGAAATCGCGCGGGATATCGGTTTGCGGGTCTACAAGGTGGCCATGTCCTGGCCGCTCGAGCCGCAGGGCGCGCGGCGCTTCGCCGAGGGGCTCGAAGAGATCCTGGTGGTCGAGGAGAAGCGCCAGCTGATCGAGTACCAGATCAAGGAAGAGCTCTACAACTGGAAGGAAGGCGTGCGCGCGCCACGCGTGGTCGGCAAGTTCGACGACAGCGGCGAGTGGAGCCGCAGCGGCGGCCAGCCCGCCGGCACCTGGCTGCTGCCCGCGCACTACGAGCATTCGCCGGCGATGGTGGCGAGAGCGATAGCGCAAAGACTTACGAAGTTAAAGATGGATTCTTCCCTGGGAACTCAATTCAGGGAAAGGCTCGCCTTCCTGGACTTCAAAGAGAAAGTCCTCGCCAAGCCGCGCGTCACCGCGATCCGCCAGCCGTACTTCTGCTCGGGCTGCCCGCACAACACCTCCACGCGCGTGCCCGAAGGCAGCCGCGCCACCGCGGGCATCGGCTGCCACTTCATGGCGGTGTGGATGGACCGCAACACCGCGACCTTCACGCACATGGGCGCCGAGGGTGCGCCGTGGATCGGCCAGTCGCCGTTCACCGACGAGAAGCACATCTTCGCCAACCTGGGCGACGGCACCTACTTCCATTCCGGCCTGCTCGCCATCCGCGCGGCGGTGGCGGCCAAGGTCACGATGACCTACAAGATCCTCTACAACGACGCGGTGGCGATGACCGGCGGGCAGCGCCACGACGGCCCGCTCGACCCGGCGATGATCTCGCGCCAGATCGCCGCCGAGGGCGTGAAGCCGATCGTGGTGGTCACCGACGAGCCGGAGAAATATCCGCGCGGCACCGACTGGGCGCCCGGGGTCACCGTGCGCCACCGCGACGAGCTTGATGCAGTTCAAAGAGAATTGCGTGAAATCCAGGGCGTGTCGGCGCTCATCTACGACCAGACCTGCGCCTCCGAGAAGCGCCGGCGCCGCAAGAGGAACGAGTTCCCCGACCCCGCCCGGCGCGTGGTGATCAACGAGCGCGTATGCGAGGGCTGCGGCGACTGCAGCGTGAAGTCCAACTGCCTTTCGGTCGAGCCGCTCGAGACCGAGTTCGGCCGCAAGCGCCGCATCAACCAGTCCTCGTGCAACAAGGACTACTCGTGCCTGAAGGGCTTCTGCCCGAGCTTCGTCACCGTCGAGGGCGGCCAGCTGAAGAAGGGCAAGAAGGCGGCCAAAGGCACCGATGATTTCCCGCCCCTGCAGGAGCCCCAGGTCGAAACTTGCAAAGGCGCTTACGGCATCCTCGTCACCGGCATCGGCGGCACGGGGGTCATCACCATCGGCCAGATCATCGGCATGGCGGCGCACCTCGAGGGCAAGGGCGT
>DASUUN010000340.1:0-2790 GCA_036374055.1 Burkholderiales bacterium | reverse complement strand
CGCCGTCACGCTCATGCTGCAGGGACTCACCGCGCACTACCTCAGCCATTCGGCCTTTCCGCTCGAGAAGGGCCACACCTGCCTCGTGCACGCCGCCGCAGGCGGCGTCGGCCAGCTTCTTGTGCAGTGCGCCAAGATGCGTGGCGCGACCGTGATCGCCACCGCGGGAAGCGCGGAGAAGGCAGAGATTGCGAAGGCGCGGGGCGCCGACCACGTCATCCTCTACCGTGAAAAGGACTTCCGCGAAGAAGTGATGCGCCTCACCGGCGGTCGCGGCGTCGACGTGGTCTACGACGCCGTCGGCAAGGACACCATCGCGCGCAGCATCCGCAGCCTCAGGCGCCGCGGGGTATGCATCAACTACGGCGGCGCTTCGGGGCTGGTGCAGTCGATCGAGCCCCTGGAGCTCGGCGAGGCGGGCTCGGTGTTCTTCACGCGCCCGCACCTCGCGGACTATATCGCCACCGCCGAGGAGCTCGGCGGCCGAGCAGCGGACTTGTTTGCCGCGTGGCGTACGGGCAAACTCGTCGTCACCGTCGACCGCGAGTACCCGCTTGCCGAGGCCGGCGCCGCGCACCGCTACCTTGAGGCCGGCAAGACCAAGGGCAAGTTGTTACTACGTATTTGACATTACACATAGAGCGAGGAGGAGTCATGAATTTCACGAGAATCGGATTGGCCGCGGTGCTGGTAGCCTGCGGGGGAACAGCCGTCCAGGCGCAGGAGAAGTATCCGTCGCGCCCGATCGAGTACATCGTGCCCTGGGGACCGGGCGGCGGCGCCGATCAGGTCGCGCGCAAGACCGCGCAGCTGATGGAGAAGGACCTGGGTGCGTCACTGCCGGTGATCAATGTGCCCGGCGCCACCGGCCAGACCGGCCTGAACAAGATGCTGACCTCGCCGGCCGACGGCTACACGATGTCGATCATGACCGGCGATACCTTCGGCCTGCTCACCGACGCGAACACCAAGTGGAGCCTCGACCAGATCACCCCCGCGGCGATCATGATCAAGCAGCCGTCGGCGTTCTTCACCTCGGCGGACAACCTCAAAACCTGGGCCGACGTCGAGCGCGAGGGCAAGAAGCGGCCGCTGAAAGTCGCCATCACCGGCTTCGGCAGCCCCGACGACATGCACGTCAACTACTTTGCGAACAAGGGCATCAAGCTGGTGTCGGTGCCCTTCGCGAAGCCCGCCGAGCGCTACACCGCCATCCTCGGCGGCCACGCCGACATCCTGTACGAGCAGCTCGGCGACGTGAAGAGCTTCCTCGAGTCGAAGAAGATGCGCCCGGTGATCATCTTCGCCGACGAGCGCTTCCCGGCGTTCAAGGAGGTCCCGGCGAGCAAGGAGCTCGGGCACGATATCGTCATCAACCAGTTCCGCGCCGTCATGTTCCGCGCCGGCACCGATCCGAGCCGCGTCAAGGTGATCTCGGATGCGCTCGCCAAGGCGGCGGCGAGCCAGGAATACAAGGACTACCTGGCCGACCAGTACGCGGACGCCAACAGCTTCGTGCCGGCGGACCGCGCGCGCGCCTTCCTCGAGAAGGAGCTCGCGAGCATGAAGAAATTCGCCATCAAGAAGTGAAGGAAGCCGGCCCGAAGACCATCGTCACCGGTGTCATCGGGTCCGATACCCACATCGTGGGCAACCGGATCCTGACGATGGCCCTCGAGAAGGCCGGCTACAAGGTCGTCTCGCTCGGCGCCCTCACCCCCGCCGCCGACTTCGTCAAGGCGGCGGTGGAGACGCGCGCGCAAGCGATCCTCGTCTCTTCGCTCTACGGCCAGGGCGAGCTCGACTGCCGCGGCTTCCGCGACCTGTGCGTGGAAGCCGGCCTCGACGACATCCTGCTCTACGCGGGCGGGAACCTCGTGGTGGGCAAGCGCTCCTGGGACGAGACCGAGAAGACCTACCTCGACATGGGCTTCGACCGCGTGGCCGCGCCCGGCACGCGCTCCGAGACCGTCATCGAGTGGCTCGAGCGCGACCTCGCCGCGCGCGGGCGCCCCGGGGCGCGATGAGCGCCGCGCTCCTCATCGACTTCGGCAGCACCTACACCAAGCTGCGCGCGGTGGACCTGGACGCGCGGCGCATCCTGGGCGCGGGCCAGGGCCCCTCCACGGTCACGACCGACATCAACGTCGGCATGCTGGCGGCGCTGCGCGACCTCGAGCGGCGCCTGGGGCGCCTGCCGCGGTTCCGCTACCGGCTCGCCTCCAGCAGCGCGGCCGGCGGCCTGCGGATGGTGACCGTGGGCCTGGTGCGCGAGCTCACCGCCGAGGCGGCCCGCCGGGCGGCGCTCGGCGCGGGGGCGAAGCTCGTGGGCACCTTCGCCTATCGCCTCACCGCCGCGGACCTGCAGCGCATCGCCGAGCTCGCCCCGGACATCCTGCTGCTGGCCGGGGGCACCGACGGCGGCAATTCCGAAGTCATCCTCCACAACGCCGCGGCGCTCGCGCGCGCGCCCATCGACTGCCCCATCGTCTATGCCGGCAACCGCGCCGCGCTGGACGCCGCGCGCGAGGCCGGCATCCCCAGCGTGGTGGACCCGAAGTTCCGCCACTTCCTGGAGTTCGGCGGCGCCACGGTGTTCAAGCCCAACGTGCTGGAGCTGGGCGCCGCGATGGGCGGGCCCGTCCGCCCGCACGACGACGAGTGGCTGGAGCACGCCCGCCGCAGGGTGGGCGCGCGGCACCTGCTGCTGACGCTGGGCGAGGAGGGGATGGCGTTGCGCTCCGAGGGCGCGTCCACGCTGCGCATTCCGGCCATGGCGCGCGAGGTGTT
>DASUUN010000339.1:0-8683 GCA_036374055.1 Burkholderiales bacterium | reverse complement strand
CGCCGTGCTCGACGAGTTCGTCACGCTCGCGCGCGGCGCGCGCCCCGCCTACCAGGCGGCCGAGGACGCGCGGCGCGCCGTCCCGGAGCCGAGCGAGGCCGGATGAGCACCATTGGCATCGGCGCCGTCCTCTTCACCTTGCTGGTAGTGCTGCTGGCCGGCGGCCTGTGGATCGCCATGGCGATGGCGGTGGTCGCCTGGCTCGGACTGCAGTTCTTCACCTCCAGCCCGCCGGAGGTGAATCTCTTCCAGGCGTTCTGGGGCTCGAGCGCCTCGTGGACGCTCGCCGCGCTGCCGCTTTTCGTCTGGATGGGCGAGATCCTGTTCCGCACCCGGCTCTCCGAGGAGATGTTCGAGGGCCTCTCGCCCTGGCTGGGCTGGCTCCCGGGGCGCCTGATGCACGTCAACGTGCTGGGCTGCGGCATCTTCGCCGCCGTCTCGGGGTCCTCGGCGGCGACCTGCGCCACCATCGGCAAGGTGGCGCTGCCGGAGCTGAAGAAGCGCGGCTACGACGAGCGCATGTGCCTGGGCGCGCTGTGCGGCGCGGGCACCCTGGGCCTGCTCATCCCGCCTTCGATCGTCATGATCGTCTACGCGGTGGCCGCCGAAGTATCGATCCTCAAGATGTTCCTGGCCGGCGTGTTCCCGGGCGTCCTGCTGATCGCGCTGTTCTCGGGCTTCATCGTCCTGTGGGCGCTGCTCAACCCCGCCAAGACGCCGCAATACGCCGACCGGCTCTCCGTGCTGGAGAAACTGCGCAAGGCGAGGAACCTCATTCCCTGCCTGGTGCTGATAGCCTTCGTCATGGGCGTCATGTTCACGGGCTACGCCACCGCCACGGAAGCGGCCGCCTTCGGCGTGCTCGGCGCCCTGGGCATTGCCTGGTGGAGCGGCTCGCTCGGCTGGGAGAGCTTCCGCGTCAGCCTGATGGGGGCCACGCGCCTGTCGTGCATGATCCTGTTCATCCTGGCGGGCGCCTCCTTCCTCAGCTCGTGCATGGCCTTTACCGGCATTCCGCGGGAGCTCGCCGCCTGGGTGGGCTCGCTGAACGCGAGCCCGTTCGCGCTGATCGCGATCCTCGCGGTGATCTACCTGCTGCTGGGCATGGCGATCGACGGCATCTCGATGATCGTGCTCACCACCTCGATCGTGCTGCCGATGGTCGAGGCCGCGGGCTTCGACCTCATCTGGTTCGGCATCTTCATCGTCCTGCTGGTCGAGATCGCCCAGATCACGCCGCCGGTGGGCTTCAACCTGTTCGTGCTGCAGACCATGAGCGGCCGCGACGCCAACTTCGTGGCGCTCGCCTCGCTGCCGTTCTTCCTCCTCATGCTGCTCGCCATCGGGGTGGTGGTGGCCTTTCCGCAGATCGCCGTCTGGCTGCCCGACGCGCTGCTCGGCGCCACAAGGAAATAAATGGGGACGGACCCTATTTTTCCCACTTCCGAGATCCGCCGCATCGAGCAGGCGGCGGGTGAGGTCTCGCCCAGCCTGATGGAGCGCGCGGGGAACGCCGCCGCGGACCTCGCGAGTGAGCTGGTATCTGAAAAATCAAAGGACATTCTGGTGCTCGCCGGCCCCGGCAACAACGGCGGCGACGCGCGCATCGCGGCGGCGCGCCTGCAGGAGAAGTTCTTCCGCGTCACGGTGGTGTCGCACCTGCGCGAGCTGCCGGCCGATAGGAGCTGGGGGCTGGTGATCGACGGGCTGTTCGGCATCGGCCTGGCGCGCGACATCGCCGGGGACTACGCGCAGCTCGTCGATTACGCCAACCGCCAGCGCTGTCCGGTGCTCGCCCTCGACGTGCCGAGCGGCATCCAGTCCGACACCGGCCAGGTGCTCGGCCGCGCGGTGCGCGCCACGCACACCCTCACCTTCATCGGCCTCAAGCCCGGCCTGCTCACCCTCGACGGCCCGGATCACTGCGGGGAAGTGCGTGTCGCCGCTCTCGGCCTGCCGCCTTCGAAAGCCAACGCCTGGGTCGCGGGGCCGGGACTTTTCAGCGAGGCGCTGAAGCCGCGTCCGCGCAATTTCCACAAGGGCATGGCCGGGTCGGTCGGCATCCTGGGCGGGGCGCGCGGCATGACCGGCGCGGCGCTGCTCGCCGGGCGCGCGGCGCTGAAGCTCGGCGCCGGGCGCGTGTACGTGGGCTTTCTCAAGGAAGACATCCACGTCGATTTCGGCGCGCCCGAGCTGATGCTGCGCCATGCCGACGACGTGCTCGGCATGGACCTGGGCGCGGCCGTCGCCGGGCCGGGCCTGGGCAGCACCGAGCACGCGGCGACGCTGGTCGGCGCGGTGCTGGCGAGCGACATGCCCTGCGTGCTCGACGCCGACGCGCTCAACTTGATGGCCGACGACGAGAACCTGCGCGAGGCCTGCGCCCGGCGCAGCGCCGCGACGCTGCTCACGCCGCATCCTGCCGAGGCCGGCCGCCTGCTCAACATGACGACCGCCGGGGTGCAGGCCGACCGGCTGTCCGCGGCGCGCGAGCTCGCCCGGCGCTTCAACGCGCACGTGGTGCTCAAGGGCAACGGCAGCGTGCTCGTGGCGCGCGACGGCCACCTGTTCATCAATGCCACCGGCAACCCCGGGATGGCGAGCGCCGGCATGGGCGACGTGCTGTCCGGCATCCTCGGCGCGCTGCTGGCGCAGCGCTACTCGGGCGAGTCGGCGCTCGTGCTGGGCGTGCACCTGCACGGCGCCGCGGCCGACGAGCTCGCCGCCTCGGGCATCGGGCCGGTCGGCATCACCGCGAGCGAAGTCGCCGACCGCGCTCGCGCGCTGTGGAACCAATGGCTGATTCGGGGCTAGACCCTCTCCTGTAGGAACTCGAGCACCAGGATCTCGTCGCGGCGCAGCGCGGCGCCGGGCTGGCTGCGCCGCGCGCGGCGCTTCGCCGGCGGCGGCAGGGGCACCGTCTCGCCCATGAGGTAGGCGCTGAGCAGCGACGGATGCACGTAGTACTTGCGGCACACGGCGCGTGTGTTGCCCAGGCGCTCGGCCACCGCGTCGATCGCGCGCAGGATGTTGCGGTCGGCCTCGCGGCGGCTGGCCGCCGGGCCCATGGCGCGCAGCTCGACCGCGGCGAGCATGGTGCCGCCCCAGGTGCGGAACGCCTTGGCCGTGACGTCGCGCCCGGTGAGCTCGCGCAGGTAGGCGTTGACGTCGTCCGAGGACACCGCCTGGCGCTTGCCGTCGGCGTCGAGGTACTGGAACAGCTCGTGGCCCGGCAGGTCCTGGCAGCGCTGGATGATGCGCGCGAGGCGCGGGTCGGCGAGCGCGATGCTGTGCTCGACGCCGCTCTTGCCGCGGAAGCTGAAGCGCAGCGTCGCGCCGTCGACCTTGACGTGCCGGCGCCGCAGCGTGGTGAGACCGAAGGAATTGTTCTCGCGCGCGTACTCGTCGTTGCCGACGCGGATCAGGGTGCGGTCGAGCAGCCGCACCACGGTGGCCAGGAGCTGGCGGCGCGTGTGGTCCGGGGCGCGCAGGTCGCGCTCGATGCGCTCGCGCAGCCGCGGCAGCACCTCGCTGAACTCCAGCATCGCGTGGAACTTGGTGCGGTCGCGCGCCTCGCGGTAGTGCGGGTGGTAGCGGTACTGCTTGCGCCCGCGCGCGTCGCGCGCCGTGGCCTGGATGTGCCCGTCGGGGTCCGGGCAGATCCACACCCGGGTCCACGCCGGGGGGATGGCGAGCGAGTTCAGGCGCTTGCGCATCGCCTTGTCGGTGATGCGGTTGCCGTCGGGCATGTAATACGCCCAGCCGCCGCCGACGCGCTTGCGCGTGATGCCCTGGACGCCGTCGTGGACGTACTGCAGCCCGGCGTCGGTCGCCGAGTCGCGGTGCTCGGCCTTGAGCCTTTGCGCTAGGGACGGCACAGGAACATGCAATTCTGCGGCCGGGGCGTATCGAGCACCTCGACTTGCGTGAACCCGGCATCGCGCAGCATCTCGCGGGCGGTCTGCTCGCCCCAGACCGTGCCCAGGCCCTTGCCGCCCACGGCGAGCGATACCGTCATGCAGTGCATCAGGCTGATGCCGTAGTACATCGGCGCGAACGGATTGCCGACGTTGTCCTCGACGCGGCTGCTGAACTTGAAGTCGATCATCAGGAAGCTGCCCTCCGGCGCGAGCGCGCCGCGCACGCCGCGCAGCACGGCGTCCGGGTCCTTCTGGTCGTGGATCGCGTCGAAGGCGGTGATCAGGCCGAACTTGGGCTGCGCCGGCAGCGCGGCGACGTCGAGCACCTCGAAGCTCGCGTTGGCCAGGCCCATGGCCTGCGCCTCCTCGCGCGCCGCGCCGATGGCGTCTTCGGCGATGTCGTAGCCGCGGAACCTCGAGCGCGGAAACTCGCGCGCCATGACGTTGACGGCGTGGCCGGTGCCGCAGCCCACGTCCAGCACGCTGGCGCCGTCGCGCAGCCGCTCGGCGAGGCCGGGCACGCCGCCGATGAAGCCGGTGATCAGCGTCTGGTCGTAGATCCGGCGCCAGACGTCGTCCATGCACTGCGTGAACACCGGCCGGTAGGCAGAGTACGGTACCCCGCCGCCGGAGCGGAAGCAGGCCTTGAGCTTCGCGAGGTGGGTGCCGAAGTGCTCGAGGATGCGGGAATGCGGCGCCATGTTCTGCGCCGACTGCCCGGTCAGCAGGACCGCGTGCTCCTCGGGAAACTCGTAGCGCCCGCTGGCCGGGTCGTAGCGATAGATGCCGCTCGTGGCCATGGCGCCGAGCCATTCGCGCACGTAGCGCTCTTTGAGGCCGGCGCGCCCGGCCAGCTCCTCGCTCGTGGCCGGCCCGGCCCGCGAGGCCTCGAACAGGCCGACCTCGTAGCCGATGTCGATGAGCTTGGTCAGCACGCTGCCGGTATAAAGACCCAGCAGCTTGCCGCCGAACTGCTTGACCGCCTCGGCGTTCAGTCCGCGCTGATTCCCGCGCTGCGGATGAGCTTGATCCATTTGTCTATGTCGCGCGCCACCAGTGCTTCAGCCTCGGCGACCGGCACGCGCATGGGGAAGGCGCCGCGCTTCTCGAGCATCGCCGGCACCTCGGGGGTCGCCAGCGCCCGGTCGAAGGCCTCGCGCAGGCGCGCGAGGACCGGCGCAGGCGTGTCGGCGCGCGCGAAGTAGCCCACCCAGGTCACCATCTCGAAATCCACCCCGGACTCGCGCACCGTCGGCACGTCCGGGTGGTAGGAAACGCGCTGCGGCGAGGAGACGGCGATCGCCTTCACCCGGCCGTTCTGGATGTGCGGCCGTGCGGTGGCCGAGTTGTCGAAGAACATGTCCACGCGGCCGGGCAGCAGGTCCTGGTAGGCCGCCTGCGCGCCCTTGTACGGCACGTGGGTGACCTTCACGCCGGCGAGGTGGAAGGTGACCGCCGCGGCGATGTGCTGCCCGGTGCCGTTGCCGCCCGAGGCGTAGGTGAGCTTGCCGGGATTGGCGCGCGCATGGTCGACGATCTCGCGCAGGGAATTGAACGGCAGGTCGTTACGCGCCGCGAGCGTGTACGAGAACATGGCGGCGAGGCCGACGACCTTGAAGTCCTTCGGATCGTAAGGCAGCTTTTTGTACAGGCCCGGGTTCAGCGCGAGGTTGGCCGACGCGCCGAGCAGCAGCGTATAGCCGTCGGGGTCGGCCTGGGCCACCGCCTCGGTGCCGACGATGGTGCCGGCACCCGGCCGGTTCTCCACGATCACCGGCTGGCCGAGCTGCCGGGACAGCGGGTCGGCCATGGTGCGCGCGACGGCATCGAAGCCGCCGCCCGGCGGCTGCGGCACGACCACTTTGACCACCCGGCTGGGGAAGGTTTGCGCATGGATCGCAAGGGCGAAGCCGGCCAGGCAGATCCCCAGCGCCACTTCTTTCATCATTCGCATCGGTAGAAAGCCTCTCTCTGTTGTCGGCTGATGGCCGAAAGGTCCTCGGGGTCGGCGCTCTTGGACACGCGCGGCTCGAGCTGCGCGAGGCGCCGCTCGAGCTGCGCGGTCTTCGGGTCGCGGTCGAGCCGGGCGAAGCGCTCCTTGAGCGCCTTGGCGCTGTGCCCCTGCACCTCGGCCAGCGCGATCTCGCGCCGCAGCTTGCGCCTCTCGCAATGCACGGCCTCCAGCTCTCGGGCGATCCGCATGAACTCCCGCGCGTCGGACGATAGCGCAAAAGCCGGAATCGGCAAAACCAGCAGCAAAACAAGCAGCCGGATCATGCCGCCTTCATCCGCGCCTTGAGCTCGGGATAGGGATAGAGCATGTTGAGCGCCACCGACTGGCCGCTCGCCTGCACGATGCGCACGTGCTCGCGCTTGAGCTCGCGCGCGTGCCGCACGCCGCACGAGTGCGCGATCATGTCGATCTCGCGGTTCATGTTGTTGGCGTAGTTCGCCACGCGCAGGTACTTCTCCTCCACCACCAGCGCGCGCTGCAGGCGCTTGTTGTGCGTGGTGACGCCGGTGGGGCAGGTGTTGGTGTGGCAGCGCAGCGCCTGGATGCAGCCCAGCGAGAACATGAAGCCGCGCGCGGTGTTCACGAAATCCGCGCCCACGCACAGCGCCCAGGCGGCGCGCGCCGAGGTGACGATCTTGCCCGAAGCAATGATTCTGATTCTGTTCTTCAATCCAGTTTCAATGAGAGCATCAACGACGCGCGGCAGCGCCTCCTCGATCGACAGGCTCATGTGGTCGGCGAGCGCCTGGGGCGCGGCGCCCGAGCCGCCCTCGCCGCCATCGATCACCAGGAAGTCGGGCGCGAGCTCCAGCCCGCGGCGGTGGATCACCTCGGCCATGTCGTGCATGAACTTCCAGCCGCCCACCGCGGTCTTCACGCCCACCGGGCGGCCCGTAAGCTCACGAATGAAATGTATTTTTTCCAGGAGCTGATTCATGTCGGCGATGTCGCGGTGGCGGTTGGGGCTGATCGAGTCGCGCCCCTCGGGAATGCCGCGGATCTGCGCGATCTCGGCGGTGACCTTCTTCCCGGGCAGCACGCCGCCCTTGCCGGGCTTCGCGCCCTGCGACAGCTTGATCTCGAAGGCCTTCACGACTTTCGATAATTCAATGAGGCGTTCGGGAGAGAGATTTCCCTGCGTATCCCTGACCCCGTACTTCGCGGTGCCGATCTGCATGACGATGTCGCAGCCGCCTTCCAGGTGATAGGGCGACAGGCCGCCCTCGCCGGTGTCCATCCAGCAGCCGGCGAGCGCCGCGCCGCGCGACAGCGCGCGCACCGCGGGCGCTGAGATGGCGCCGTAGCTCATGCCGCTCACGTTGACGATCGACTTGGCGTCGAACGGCTGCCGGCAGTAGCCCTCGCCGAGCGCGAGCGAGGGCGTCGGCAGGCGCTCCTCCTCGAGCACCGGGAAGGGATGGTTGACGAAGATCAGCGCGCCGGGCGAGTGCAGGTCGTAGGTGGAGCCGAAGCCGATGGTGCCGCCCTCGTTCTTCGCCAGGCGGTAGACCCAGCCGCGCGTGGCGCGGTTGAACGGCATCTCGTCGCGGTCGCCCGAGAAGAAGTACTGGCGGAAATACTCGCCGAGCTGCTCGAAGAAATAGCGCAGGTGCCCGACGACCGGGTAGTTGCGCAGCACCGCGTGCTTCTTCTGCGTGATGTCGCTGATGAACAGGAACGCGAGGCCCACCACGACGGCGATCGCGGCAAGCGTGCCGATCCCGTACGACAAGATGTCCTTTGCCATGCCCCCCTCCCTCAGGGCAATGATACGCCCTGGGCGATCTCCGCGGCCGTGGCCCGCCTCACGGCGAGTATGTGAAGCGAGAAGCGCAGCGCCATGCCGGCCAGCGGATGATTCCCGTCGAGCACCACCTTGCCGGCCGCCACATCGGTGACGATGTACAGGCGGTCGTCCTCTTCGACTTCCATCCCGGCCGCGATGCCTTCGCCGTAGCGCTCGGCCGGCTCGACCCGCAGCAGATCCGCGTCGTATTCGCCGAAGGCGTCCTCGGGCTCGAGCTGCAGGAGCACCGATTCGCCCGCACCCTTGCCTTCGAGCGCGCGCTCGAGGGCGGCGAGCAGGCCGCCGTAGCCGCCGTGCAGGTAGGTAAGCTCCATGGGACCGGACAGTTGCACGCCTTGCGCGTCGTGGAGCTCGGTGCGCAGGGAAACGACCGTGTCGCGGGCTACGAGCGCAGGCGCCTCACCAGGTCGAACACCTCGGCGGCGTGGCCGCGCGGGTTGACGCCGTACGTGGCATGCCGGATGACGCCCTTCTTGTCGATGACGAAGGTGGAGCGCACCAGGCATTCGCGGCGCACGCCTTCGAAGTCCTTTTCCTGGATCACGCCGTACTTGCGGCACACCTCGCCCTCGGTGTCGGACAGCAGGCCGATGGTGACGCCGTTGCGGTCGCGGAAGTCGGCGTGCGTCAGGCAGTCGTCGCGCGACACGCCGAGCACCACGCAGTCGTGCTTGCCGAACTGGTCCTCGTGGTCGGAGAAATCGGTGGTGACCAGGGTGCAGCCGGGCGTGCCGTCCTTGGGATAGAAGTACAGCACGACGTTCTTCTTTCCCTTGAATGCCGACAGGTCCACCGTCTGCATGTCGGCATCGGGCAGCGCGAACTCCGGAGCGATCTCGCCTGGTTCGAGCATGGTGCGCCGATTCTATGCCAAATCATTTTCACTTTGACAAGCACCGCGGCGCATTTGTAGTGACGGCGCTACATATAATCGCTCGCGAT
>DASUUN010000338.1:0-2542 GCA_036374055.1 Burkholderiales bacterium | reverse complement strand
GTTCCGTCAAACGTCATCGATCTGCTGAGCCTCGAAGCCTATGATGAAGCTCATGGCATGGAACCGGACCAAGATCGTCTGCACCCTCGGACCTGCAACCGACGCGCCCGGCGTGCTGGAGGGACTCGTGCGTTCCGGCATGAACGTCGCGCGGGTGAATCTGTCGCACGGCGAGCGCGGCGAGCACGAGCGGCGCATCGCCGAGGTGCGCGAGATCGCGCGGCGCCTCGGGGAACCGATCGCTGTCCTTGCCGACCTGCCGGGCCCCAAGTTTCGCCTCGGCATCCTGCCCGAGGGCATGCGCAGGCTCGCGGACGGCGCGCAGGTCATTCTCGCGGCGCAGCCCGGTCCCGCGCCGGTTCTGCCGGTGCGCAACCCCGAGGTGCTCGCCGCGCTGCGCGTGGGCGAGCAGGTCTACCTCGCCGATGGCGCGATCGAGCTTCGCGTATCGCGTGCCGCCCCTGACAGGGCCGAGTGCGAGGTAGTGGCCGGCGGCGTCGCGCGCTCGGGCTCGGGCATCAACGTTCCTGATTCCGAGCTCACCGCCCTGATTCCGACGGCCGCGGACCGGCGCCACCTCGAGTTCGCCCTCTCGCAGGAGACGGACTGGGTTGGCGTGTCGTTCGTTCAGGAACCGGAGGACCTCGCGCGGGTGCGCGCTCTGCTGCCGTCGCGGGACCCGCCGCTCTTGATGGCGAAGATCGAGAAGCGTCGCGCGCTCGCTGGCCTGGACGCCATCGTGGCAGCCGCCGAGGGCGTAATGGTGGCGCGCGGCGACCTGGGGGTCGAGACCGACCTCGCGCATATTCCCCTTGTGCAGAAGCGCATCATCGCCGCGGCCAACGCGGCCGCGCGCCCCGCGGTCACGGCGACGCAGTTGCTGGAATCGATGGTCGAGCACGAGCGCCCGACGCGCGCGGAGGTCACCGACGTGGCCAACGCACTGCTCGACGGTACCGACGCGGTGATGCTCTCGGCCGAAACTGCCGTCGGGCGCTTTCCTGTACGCGCCGTGCAGATCCTGCAGCGCGTGCTCGCGGCCACGGAAGGCGAGTACGCGGAACGCATCGCCATCGATCGGCTGCGCGCGGCGCCGGGCTCGCCGGCGCAAGCCGTGAGCTTCGCCGCCTGTCAGCTGGCGGCGCAACTCGATGCGCGCGCCATCATCGCTCCCGCACGTGAGGCTGCGG
Organism: Burkholderiales bacterium; assembly: GCA_036374055.1. GTDB lineage: Bacteria > Pseudomonadota > Gammaproteobacteria > Burkholderiales > SG8-39 > SCGC-AG-212-J23. Next base: position 1,352 of record DASUUN010000338.1, on the reverse strand, counting down.
CGGTCTGCACGATCGCGCGCCTGCGGCCGCGCGCGCCGCTCGTGATGGTGGTCGCGTCCGAGCCGCTGTGGCGCCAGCTCGCCATGGTGCGCGGCGTTGCGCCGCTCCTTGCGCCCGAGGCCGGCGGGCCGGAAGCGTGGCTCGAGCGCGCCCGCGACTGGCTTTACGCACGCGGCCTCGCCCAGCGCGGCGACCCAGCCGTGCTCCTGCATGCAGCAGACCCGGCCCAATCCATCGCCGATTCTCTGCGCACCGTACGGCTTGACTAGGGAGCGGGAGTCCATGGGGACCGGCGTTCCATCAGCGAGTTAACGGGATTTCTTCCCCGGCTTTTCACGCGCCGATCGGTTGCGCCTGGCGGCGTGCTCGGCGGCGGTATCGACGGCCAGCGGATCGCTTGCTGGAAAAGTCCCTTTCAGGGCGTCGTCCAGCTCCCGCTCGAGCGCTGCATCGGCCTGCGCTTGCCCGCCCGGCTGCAGCTCGACCTTGACCGCCAGGCGCTCGGTGTCTTCCCGATGCGCAAGGCTGGTGCCCGGCGCGAGCAGCGCCGCGGTGCCGCCTGCAATGCCGTACCGGAACGCGTCCTCGAGACTGCTGCCTGAGGCGAGGCGCCAGACCATCGCGGCGAGAAAGCTGTCGCCGGCGCCGACCGTGCTCGCGATCTTCACCGGAATCGCGGGCGCGCGTAGCCGTATGTCCTGCGCAGCGAGCAGCGCCCCGCGATGCCCCAGTGACAGTGCAACGACCTCGGCCTTGCCGGCTTTGACCAGGTCACCCGCCGCGCGGTCCCAGGCCTGTTCGTCTTCCAAAGACTCTCCCGTGAGCTCGCGCAGCTCGCGCAGATTGGGCTTCACCAGGTAGACGCCCTCTTCGAGAGCAGCGGCAAGAGCCGGCCCCGAGGCGTCGAGAACCATGCGGCCGCCGCGCGCGCGCACGATGCGCGCAAGGCGTGCATAGAAGTCTTCCGGCGCGCCGGGCGGCAGGCTGCCGCTAGCGACGACGTATGCGGGCGGCTCGGCCATGGCCGCCAAGCGGTCGAGGCACGCCTGCCATTCTGCTTCGGCGAGCTGCGGGCCCGACAGAACGAAGCGGAATTCCCGGCCGCTTGCGCGTTCGAGCACGGTGAAGCTCTCCCGCGTTTCCTCTGCGATGTCGAGTGCGATGCCGGAGATGCCGTCTCCCTCGAGCAGGCGCCGCAGCATCTGTCCCAGGACTCCGCCCGCCGTATAGAGGGCCTGACAATCGGCGCCGAGGCGCTTCAGGACGCGCGCCACGTTGATGGCGCCGCCTCCTGCGTCGCGGCGCACGTCGGTGCAGCGCAACTTGTGCTCGGTGGTCACGGTCTGCGTTGC
>DASUUN010000337.1:0-6373 GCA_036374055.1 Burkholderiales bacterium | reverse complement strand
GGGCGACATCGTCCGGGGCACGGTGCGCAGCGTCCTGGCCGCGCCGGAGCGCGAGGAGCCGTGGGAGCACACCCACCTCAGCTACGAGGACCCGCTGGACGAGGCGGCGCGCGAGCACGTGGTGGTGCGGCTCGACGACGGCAGCGAAGTGACGCTCCTCTACGCCGGCCCGCGCCGCATCCAGGCCGGCGAACGCGTGCGCATCTACGTGGGCGAGGGCGGCTCGTTCCTGCTCTGAGCTCGTTTCAGGCGTAACAATCGGCGACCCTGATGGCCGCCGGGGCCTTTTGTTTGGCCGGCGCAGGCGGTAAGGTGGCATGCGACGAGGAGGGGACATGAACGACCGCGCCGACCTGATCGCGCAGATGAAGAATCGCGCGCTCATCTACATGGAGATGTACGACGTGCTGGCCGAGGAGCTCGGCGCCGCCCGGGCGGAAGCGCTGCTCACCAGGGCGATCTACCGGCGCGGGCGCGCCGCGGGCGCGGCGCTCGCGAAGTACGCGCCGGCCGACCTCGCCGGGCTGCGCGAAGCGTTCCTCGCCCACGTCCCCGGCGGGAGCGAGATCTTCCGGCCCGAGGTGCTGCGTGCCGACGCCGGTCGGCTCGAGATCCAGCTGCACGGCTGCCCGCTCAAGGACGCCTGGCGCGAGGCGGGGCTCCCCGAGGACAAGGTGGCGACGCTCTGCCGCATCGCCGGCGCCGTCGACAAGGGGCTCTTCGAGGGGGCCGGCTTCGCCTTCGAGAACCGCACCTGGACCCCGGGCAAGCAGGGCTGCTGCTTCCTGAGTGTGCAACGAAAGCCGGCCTGATACACTCGCCGGCGAGGAGGAGGTCACCATGATGAGACGCATGCTCGTCGCTGCGGCCCTTGTCGGCGCAGCGCTTCCGTTCGCCGCCCACGCGCAGCAGAAGGAGCTCAAGGTCGGCGTCATCTACGACTACACCGGCGCGTTCGCCGCCGGCGGCTCCGAGGCCGCGGGGGTCGGCACCAAGATCGCGATCGACATGCTGAACGAGCGCGGCGGCATCGAGGGCTACAAGATCGTCCCCATCTACGCCGACGCGCAGTCGAAGACCGAGGTGGCGATCAACGAGGCGACGCGGCTCCTCGAGCAGGAGAACGTGAACCTCATCATGGGCGTGTACTCGAGCGCGCACTGCGTGCCGATGGCGCAGCGCGTCGACGCGGCGAAGAAGTTCATGTGGGCGAACGTCTGCGTCGCCTCCAGCGTCTTCAAGGACAAGAAGCTCTCCTACGTGTTCCGCCCGCAGGTGCATTCCGACCAGTTCGGCGAAGCCTCCTGCAACTTCATCGCCGAGAACGCGAAGGCGAAGCTCAAGACCGACGCCAAGAACGTCAAGGTCGCCATCATCTACGAGGACGGCCCCTATGGCGCCGGCGTGGCGCAGGGCAACGAGGCGCAGTGCAAGAAGCTCGGCATGAACGTGGTGCTGAAGGAGGGCTACGCCGCGACTGCGCCCGACCTCTCCAGTTTGGTCACGAAGCTGCGGCGCGCGCGTGCCGACGTGCTCCTGCACACCGGCTACAACCCGGACATCACGCTCTTCCTGCGCCAGGCGCGCGAGCAGGGCCTGAAGTTCAAGGCGATCATCGGCCACGGCGCCGGCTACGGTCAGATCGGCAAGCTGATGGAGACCTTCGGCAAGGACGTAAACTACATCTACAACGTCGACCCGGTGGCGGCGCAGCTCCTCGACGCCAAGTCGCTCAAGTCCGGCCTGGGCGACCTGACGCGCGAGATGGTGAAGCGCTACCAGGCGGTGAAGGGCCCGGCCGACGTGCCGCCGCACGCATCGATGGGCTTCAACCAGTCGTGGATCTTCTTCACCGACGTGCTGCCGCGCGCCATCAAGAAGCACGGCGGCGTCGATCCGGAGGCCCTGCGCAAGGCCGCGCTCGAGACCGACATCCCGCTCGGCGGCACCATCCAGGGCTACGGCGTGAAGTTTTTCCCGCCGGGGCACGCGATGGCCGGTCAGAACGAGCGCTCCTCGCCGGTGGTGATGCAATACGTTGACGGCAAGACCTTCATTGCCTGGCCGAAGGCGCTGCGCACCATCGACCCCATGCTGCCGCTCCCGAAGGGACATCCCTACGGGAGCTAGATGCTCGAGGTCAGCGGCCTCACCAAGCGCTTCGGGGGCTTTGCCGCGGTCTCGAACGTCAGCTTCACGCTGGCCGAGGGCGAGATCCTCGGCCTGATCGGGCCGAACGGATCGGGCAAGAGCACCACCTTCAACGTCGTCGCCGGGCTCTACGCGCCGACAGCGGGCTCGGTGCGCTTCCGCGGCGAAGAGATCGGCGCCCTGCCGCCGGCCGCGGTGTGCCACCGCGGCATCGCCCGCACCTTCCAGATTCCCCGCCCGTTCCGGCGTCTCTCGCTGCTCGAGAACGTGGCGCTCGCCGCCTTCTACGGCCGCGGCGAGCACCCGCCGCGCGAGCAGGCGTGGGAAATGGCGAAGGAGGCGCTCGCGCTCGTCAAGCTGCCTGCGAGCCCCGACGCCCGCGTCGACGGCCTGGGTGCCGCCGGCCTCAAGAAGCTCGAGCTCGCGCGCGCGCTCGCCACGCAGCCCAAAGTCCTGCTCGCGGACGAGTCGCTGGGCGGCCTCGACGAGCAGGAGATGGAGCAGGCGGCCGACATGCTCGCCATGATCCGGCGCAGCCGCGGCGTGAGCATCGTCTGGGTCGAGCACATCATGGGCGCCCTGATGCGGGTCGTCGACCGCTGCATCGTGCTCGACCACGGCGAGGTCATCGCCGCCGGCAAGCCGCAGGAAGTGGCGCGCGACCCGCGCGTCATCGAGGTCTATCTCGGCACCGACGCCTCGGCGGTGCAGGCCGTCACCGACGCGCGCGTCGGCTGATGCTCAGCGTCTCCGGCTTGTCGGCGGGCTACGGGTCGTTCCAGGCCCTCTTCGGCGTGAGCCTGGAAGTGCGCGCCGGCGAGGCGGTCGCCGTGCTCGGGCCGAACGGCGCCGGCAAGACCACGCTGCTGCGCGCCATCTCGAAGCTGATCGACGCGAGCGCGGGAGAGATCACGATGGAAGGCGCGCGCCTGAACGAGCTCGCGGCGCACGAGGTGATCGGCCGCGGCATCGCCCACGTGCCGGAAAACCGGCGCCTCTTCCCGCGCCTCACGGTAGAGGAGAACCTTCGCATGGGCGCCTTTTCTTCGCGGAAGAATTATCCCGAAAGGCTGAAGTTCGTCTACGGCCTGTTTCCGCGCATGGAGGAGCGACGCGGCCAGCTGGCCGGCACGCTCTCCGGCGGCGAGCAGCAGATGTGCGCCATCGCGCGCGCGCTGATGAGCGGCCCGAAGCTGCTCCTGCTCGACGAGCCCTCCGCCGGCCTCGCGCCGGTGGTGGTGCAATCGATCTTCGCCCTGGTGAAGCGCATCTGCGCCGAGGGCTTCACCGTGCTCATCGTCGAGCAGAACGTGCAGCAGGTGCTCAAAGTGGTCGACCGCGCCTACCTCCTCGAGACCGGCCGCATCAAGTCGAGCGGCGACGCGGCCGCGCTCGCCGCGAGCAGCGAGCTCAAGCGCGCCTACCTGGGGCTCTAGCGATGGAGATCTTCGACATCTTCCTTCTCGAGGCGGTGGTGAACGGCATCCTGCTCGGCGGGCTGCTCGCGCTGCTCTCCCTCGGCCTGAACCTCATCTTCGGCGTCATCGACGTGGTCTGGATCTGCTACGCCGAGCTCATCATGATCGGCATGTACGCGGTGTTCATGCTGCACACGCAGCAGGGCTGGCCGCTGCTCGCCGCCATGCCCGCGGGCATCGCCATCGTTGCCGCGCTCGGCGCGGCGCTGCACCAGTTCGTCATCCGCCCGGTGCTCGCCGCCGAGCCGATCAACCAGCTGCTCGTCACCGGCGGCATGCTTTTCCTGCTGCAGGCGGCGGCCACGCTCGCCTTCGGCATCGACTTCCGCAACCTCGGCGTGCGCATGCAGCCGATCCTGGTGGGCGAGATGTCGATCTCCGCGCCGCGCGTCATCGCTTTCGTCGCGGCGCTCGCCGGGGTGGGCGCCACCTGGCTGCTCCTTTCGCGCACCTACATGGGCACCGCGATCCGCGCCATCAGCCAGGACCGCGCCATCATGCCGCTCATGGGCGTCGACCCTGACCGCGTATTCGTCATCACCTCGGCATTGGGCGGCGCGCTCGCGGGGCTGGGCGCCTGCCTGCTGGTGCTGCAATACGACATCCACCCGGCGATCGGCCTTTCCTTCGGGCCGATTACCTTCCTCATCTGCGTGCTCGGCGGCCTCGGCAACCTGCTCGGCGGCCTGGTCGCCGCCTTCATCTTCGCCCAGTTCATCTCGGTGGGCGGGTTCTTCTTCCACCTCGAGTGGGGCTACGTGATCGCCTTCGCCTTCTTCATCGCGGTGATGTTCTGGCGGCCCCAGGGCATCCTCGGCGGCAAATGAAGCCGCTCGCCTGGATCGGGGTGGCGGCGCTCGCCGCCGTGCCGCTCACCGGCATCGGCAACTACCCGCTGCACCTCATCATCATGTGCCTGCTCTGGGCGTACGTGTACACGAGCTGGTCGATCATGGGGCGCCTGGGCCTGGTGAGCCTCGGCCACGGCGCCTTCCTCGGCATCGGCGCCTACACGGTGGTGATGCTGTGGAACCACTACGGCCTCTCGCCGTGGCTCGGCGCGCCCCTCGCCGTGCTGCTGAGCCTGGCGGCCGCGCTCCTGATCGGGCTGCCGTGCTTCCGCTTCCGCATCGTCGGCCACTACTTCGCGCTGGTGACGCTCGCGCTCTCCGAGGTGACGCGCCTCGTGATCGTGGCGCTGCGCGACCATACCGGCGGCTCGCTCGGCGCGACGCCGAACACCGCGCTCGCGCAGGGCAACAGCTGGTCGCTCGATGCCTTGCAGTTCTCCGACAAGCGAGTCTGGTTCTACGTCATCCTCGCGTTCTGGCTGGCGGGGCTGTGGATCTGGGCGCGCCTCGATCGCAGCATGACGCGCCTCGCCCTCGAGGCGATCACCCATGAGGAGGATGCCGCGGCCTCCGTCGGCATCAACGTCACGCGCTCGAAGCTCTTCGTCACGCTCGTTTCCGCCGGCATGACGAGCGTCGGCGGCGTGCTCTACGCGCAGTACCAGCTCTACATCAACCCCGAGACCGTCTCGGGCATCGGCATCTCGCTGCAGATGGTCTTCGGCGCCATCGCCGGGGGCATGTTCGTCATGCTCGGGCCCACGGTCGGCGCGGTGTTCACGCTGCTCCTGCAGGAGGGCTTGCGCCTCGCGCTCGGCGACGCCTTCAAGCAGTTCCCGGCGCTCGACCTCGCGATCTACGGCCTGATGCTGGTGCTCTTCATCATCTACATGCCGAAAGGCATCCTCGGCGCGGCGCTCGGATGGCGCGCGCGCCGGCGCGTTACGCCAGCCGCCGCTCCAGGCTGACCCGGCGCAGGTCCATCTCGAACTCGAGGCCCTCGATCGGCGGCCGGCAGTAGTGCCATAGCAGCGCGGCGCCGGCGCGCTGCGCCACGAGCTCTACGGGAAAGCGGCGCACCGTGTACACCTGCACCGCGCTCGCGTCGCCGAAGCCGAACCCGCCAAGGCCGCGCATGCGCTCCTCCATCTTGTCGAGCACCCACTCGGCCTTCTTGCGCAGGCCGGCCTCCGTCACGTCGCCGCGCGCGACGATGTCCTCGGGAAAACGGCCGCCTTCGGGCCACTCGCCGCTCCCAGCGACGACGAAGTCGCGGCTCGCCTGTGCTGCAGCCACCGTGTAGCTGAAGGCGTGGAACGAGGGCTCGGCGGGCGGATCAACCGCCGGCGCCACGTTCGAGCGCGCGACGGCGTTGCGGCCGTCGCGATAGAGCCCCCATTGCTCCAGCACCGCGACATAGCCGCGGTTGAACTCCGCAAACCCGGCGAACGAGAAGGGCTTGGGCGAGCGCAGCTCGCAGGCGCAAAGCGCCGTCTTCGGCCGTCCCCGCCCTTCGAGATGCGCCGCAATGCGCCGGAAGCCCTCGGCCACCGGCACCGGCCGCGCGAAGCACGCGCGCTCGATCGCGTAGCCCTCGAGCGCGACCGTGCCCTGGGAGTAGGGGAACACCCCCTCGAGAAATGCGAAACTGCCTTCGCCAAGCCGGTGCAGCGCGACCATCCCCGCGAAGAATACCTCGCCCCTACTGCGAAGCGGCCGCGGTATCCACGCCGCAAGTGCGCAAATCGGCCTGCCCGCCGGAGGAGATACCCTGGTAAAGCGTCCACAGCCGCTCGTCGACGCGCTGCTCGCGGGGATGGGGCTTGGTCTTGTTGAAGCGCCCGACGGCCCGCGGGCCGGCGTTGTAGACGGCGTAGGCGGCGCGCGGGACAT
>DASUUN010000336.1:0-4721 GCA_036374055.1 Burkholderiales bacterium | reverse complement strand
GCGCGGCGCGGGCCTGGGCGGCGGCAACGACGAGCGCGAGCAGACGCTGAACCAGCTGCTCGTGGAAATGGACGGCTTCGAGGCGACGATGGGCGTGATCGTCATCGCCGCCACCAACCGCCCGGACGTGCTCGACCCGGCGCTGCTGCGCCCGGGGCGCTTCGACCGGCAGGTCGTGGTTCCTCTGCCCGACATCAGAGGCAGGGAGGAGATTCTCAAGGTCCACATGCGCAAGGTGCCGCTCGCGCCCGACGTGAAGCCCGACATCATCGCGCGCGGCACGCCCGGGTTCTCGGGCGCCGACCTCGCCAACCTGGTGAACGAGGCGGCCCTGTTCGCCGCGCGCGGCAACAAGCGCCTGGTGGACATGGAGGACTTCGAGCGCGCCAAGGACAAGATCATCATGGGTGCCGAGCGCCGCTCGATGGTGATGGCCGAGGAAGAGCGCAGGAACACCGCCTACCACGAGTCGGGTCACGCCATCGTGGCGCGCCTGCTGCCCAAGACCGACCCGGTGCACAAGGTGACCATCATCCCGCGCGGCCGCGCCCTCGGCGTGACCATGCAGCTGCCGACGGAAGACCGCTACAGCCAGGACCGCGAGCGCCTGCTCAGCATGATCTCGGTGCTGTTCGGCGGGCGCATCGCCGAAGAGCTGTTCATGCACCAGATGACCACCGGCGCCTCGAACGACTTCGAGCGCGCCACCGAGATCGCGCGCCGCATGGTGACGCAGTGGGGCATGTCGGACGAGCTCGGCACCATGGTCTACGGCGAGAACGAGGGCGAGGTGTTCCTCGGCCGCTCGGTCACCACGCACAAGAGCGTGTCCGAGGCGACCATGCAGAAGGTCGACGCCGAGATCCGCCGCATCATCGACCAGCAGTACCGCGTGGCGCGCCAGCTGCTCGAAACGAACCGCGACAAGGTCGAGGCGATGACCAAGGCGCTGCTCGAGTGGGAAACGATCGACGCCGACCAGATCTCGGACATCATGTCGGGCAAGCCGCCGCGTCCGCCCAAGCCCTCGGGCAGCTCGCAGACTCCCTCCAAGCCGGCCAGCGACGGCGGCGCGCAGGGAGAAACCGCGCCACATCCTGCGGCGTGATCCTGCGGTGCGGGCGCTTTTCTCTCGCGCTCGATAGACCGCTGGTGATGGGCGTGGTGAACGTCACGCCCGATTCCTTCTCCGACGGCGGCCGCTTCCGGGAACCGGAAGCCGCCGCCTCACACGCGCGGCGCCTCGCCGACGAGGGCGCCGACATCATCGACCTGGGCGGCGAGTCCACGCGCCCGGGCGCGGCGCCCGTGTCCGAGGACGAGGAGCAGCGCAGGATCCTGCCGGTGCTCGAGAAGCTGCCGGACCTGTGCGTCTCGGTGGACACGCGCCGCCCGGCCGTCATGAAAGCCGCGCTCGCCGCGGGCGCCTCCATGATCAACGACATCCAGGCGCTTACCGAGCCCTATGCGCTCGAGGCCGTGGCGGCCACCGGCTGCGCCGTTTGCCTCATGCACATGAAGGGCGAGCCCGCCACGATGCAGCGCGAGCCGCGCTACGATGACCTCATCGGCGAGGTGAAGGCCTTCCTCAAGGAGGCGGTCCGCAGGGTCATGTTCGCCGGGATCGGGCGCGACCGCATCGCGGTGGACCCGGGCTTCGGCTTCGGCAAGACGCCCAGGCACAACATGGAAATCCTGAGGCGGCTGCCCGAGTTCTCGTCGCTCGGCGTTCCGCTGCTGGTCGGCCTGTCGCGCAAGTCGACCATCGGCCACATCACCGGCAGGCCGGTCGACCAGCGCCTGGCCGGCAGCCTCGCCATGGCTTTGCTCGCCCTCGAGCAAGGCGCGAAAATACTGCGCGTGCATGACGTGAAGGAGACCAGGGACGTGATCGCCGTCTGGCAGGCCTACAAGAATGAGTCGTAAGCATTTCGGCACCGACGGGGTGCGCGGCACGGTAGGCGCGAGCCCGATGACCGCGGACTTCGTGCTGCGCCTCGGCTACGCCGCCGGCAAGGTGCTTTCCGAGCAGGGCCGGCATTCCGCGGTGCTCATCGGCAAGGACACGCGCATCTCCGGCTACATGATCGAGGCGGCGCTGGAGGCCGGGTTCTCGGCGGCCGGCGTGGACGTGCACATGTGCGGCCCGATCCCGACGCCCGCGGTGGCGTACCTGACGCGCGCGCTGCGCCTGTCGGCGGGCGTTGTGATCAGCGCCTCGCACAACCCATATCCCGACAATGGCATCAAGTTCTTCTCGGGCGACGGCTTCAAGCTGCCGGACGCCACCGAGGCGGCGATGGAGGCCGAGATGGAGCGCCCGATGGGCTGCAACGAGGCGGCCAAGCTCGGGCGCGTCTGGCGCGTCGACGACGCCGGCGGGCGCTATATCGAGTTCTGCAAGTCCACCTTTCCGGCCGACCTGGACCTCAAGGGCCTCAGGATCGTGGTGGATTGCGCGCACGGCGCGGCCTACAACGTCGCGCCGCACGTGTTCCACGAGCTCGGCGCGGACGTCGCGTCCATCGGCGTCGAGCCCGACGGCTTCAACATCAACGAGAAGTTCGGGGCCACGTCGCCTTCCGCCCTGCAGACCCAGGTCCGGTCCTCGAAAGCCGATCTCGGCATCGCGCTCGACGGTGACGCCGACCGCGTCCTCATGATCGACCGCGAGGGTAGGACCTACGACGGCGACCAGCTGCTGTACACGATCGCGCGCCACCGCTCGGCCAAGCGCAAGGTGAGCGGCGTCGCCGGCACGCTCATGACCAACCTCGCCTTCGAGAATGCGATGGCGCGCCTCGGCATTCCCTTCGCCCGCGCCCGGGTCGGCGACCGCTATGTCCTCGAGCTGATGCGCGAGAAGCGCTGGGAGCTGGGCGGGGAGAACTCCGGCCATGTCATCTGCCTGGACAAGCACACCACCGGCGACGGCATCGTCTCGGCGCTGCAGGTGCTGCATGCGATGCGCGAGTCGGGCCGCTCGCTCGCCGAGCTGACCGCGGACCTCGTCATGTACCCGCAGGTGCTGCTCAACGTCGAGGTGCCGCGCGGCTTCGACTGGAAGAAGCACCCGTCGATCGCGAGCGCCCAGGCCGCGGCCGAGAACGCCCTGGTCGGCAAGGGCCGCGTGCTGCTGCGCCCCTCCGGCACCGAGCCCGTGCTGCGCGTCATGGTCGAAGGCGAGCCCAGGGAAGCCATTGAATGCGCGGCCGATTCCATCGCTTCAGCGGTGCGCAGGGCGGCCACCGGCTGACCCGCCGGGTTGACGCTTGGACTTCAGTTCCATTATTCTAGAAATGTGGAAACAAAGCATGCCATCCAAGCCCTTTCCGCTCTCGCACAGGAATCGCGGCTCGCGATCTTCCGCCTGCTGATCCAGCAGGGGCCCGCCGGGCTCGCTGCTGGGGCGATCGGCGAAAAGCTCGACCTGCCGCCGGCGACGCTCTCATTCCACCTCGCCGGTCTGGCGCGCGCCGGCCTGGTGGATTCACGCCAGGAAGGGCGCTTCGTCTTCTACAGCGCGAACTTCGAGAGCATGAACCTGCTGGTCGCCTTCCTTACCGAGAACTGCTGCGGCGGCGCCTCGTGCGGATAGACCGCGCAACGGTGCAGGACGCTGCCGACATCGAACGCTTGCTCGGCGCGTGCGGCTTGCCGGCGGCGGACCTGGTGCCGCACCTGTCGAACTTTCTTTTGGCGAAAGCCGGAGCCGATCTCGCCGGCGTCATCGGCCTGGAGCCGGCGGGTCAGTGCGGCCTGCTGCGCTCGCTCGCCGTGGCGCCCGAATTCCGAAATCGCGGCATCGCCGGCGCGCTGCACGCCCGCATGGAAAAGCACGCCGCGGAACAGGGAATCCGCAGCCTTTACCTGCTCACGACGACTGCCGAGCCTTTCTTCGCAGCTTCAGGGTTTGCGAGGGTAGGTCGCGACACCGTGCCGGAAGCTATCCGCTCGACGCGCGAGTTCAGCAGCCTGTGTCCCGAGAGCGCGGTAGTCATGGTCAAGCCCCTGTGAAGAAGCACAACGTCCTGTTTCTGTGCACCGGGAACTCGGCGCGCTCGATCCTCGCCGAGGCGTACCTGAACTCGGCCGGCCGGGGCAGGTTCGCCGCGTACAGCGCGGGCAGCCATCCCGCCGGCAAGGTCAACCCGTTCGCCCTGGAGCTCCTGGAAAGGAGCCGCATTCCCACGCAAGGCCTGCGCTCCAAGAACTGGGAGGAGTTCGCGCGTCCCGGCGCGCCGCAGCTCGATTTCGTCTTCACCGTTTGCGATAACGCCGCGGGCGAAGTGTGTCCGATCTGGCCGGGGCTACCGATCAAGGAGCACTGGAGCATCCCGGACCCTGCGGCCGCTCAGGGATCGGACGAGGAGAAGCGCCAGGCGTTTTTCAGGACGTTCGAGGATCTGCGCGTCCGCATCGACGGATTCATGCGCGGCACATGAGCCTGTTCGAGCGCTGGCTGTCGCTGTGGGTGCTGCTGTGCATTGCCGCCGGCATCGCTCTGGGGCAATGGTTTCCGGGGGCCTTCGAGATGCTCGGCGGTCTGGAGCTCGCGCGGGTGAACGTCCCGGTCGGGGTGCTCATCTGGGTGATGATCATTCCGATGCTGCTGCGCATCGATTTCGCGGCCATGGGACAGGTGCGCCGCCACTGGCGCGGCATCGGCGTGACGCTGGCCGTCAACTGGCTGGTGAAGCCGTTCTCCATGGCGCTGCTGG
>DASUUN010000335.1:0-13001 GCA_036374055.1 Burkholderiales bacterium | reverse complement strand
CCTCGCAGGTGAGGAACATCGCCGACGTGACCAAGGCGGTGCAGGCGGGGGACCTGTCGCGCAAGATCACGGTGGACGTGAAGGGCGAGATCCTGGAGCTGAAGAACACCATCAACACGATGGTGGATCAGCTCCGGTCCTTTGCGGCAGAGGTTACCCGCGTCGCGCGGGAAGTGGGAACGGAAGGCAAGCTCGGCGGCCAGGCCGACGTGCAGGGCGTGGCCGGCACCTGGCGCGACCTCACCGACTCGGTGAACTTCATGGCCGGCAACCTCACCTCGCAGGTGAGGAACATCGCCGACGTGACCAAGGCGGTGCAGGCGGGGGACCTGTCGCGCAAGATCACGGTGGACGTGAAGGGCGAGATCCTGGAGCTGAAGAACACCATCAACACGATGGTGGACCAGCTGTCGTCCTTCGCATCCGAGGTCACCCGCGTCGCCAGGGAAGTCGGCACGGAGGGAAGGCTGGGCGGGCAGGCCGAGGTGCGCGGCGTGTCGGGCGTGTGGAAGGATCTCACCGACAACGTGAACTTCATGGCCGGTAACCTCACCTCGCAGGTGCGCGGCATCGCCAAGGTGGTGACCGCGGTGGCCAACGGCGACCTGAAGCAGAAGCTGACGGTGGAGGCGAAAGGCGAGATCGCGGCGCTCGCCGAGACCATCAATTCCATGACCGACACGCTCGCCACCTTCGCCGACCAGGTGACCACGGTGGCGCGCGAGGTGGGCGTGGAAGGCAAGCTGGGCGGCCAGGCCAAGGTGCCGGGCGCCGCGGGCATCTGGAAGGGCCTGACGGAGAACGTGAACGAGCTTGCGGCGAACCTGACCACGCAGGTGCGCGCGATCGCCGACGTGGCCACGGCGGTGACCCAGGGCGACCTGACGCGCTCGATCACCGTCGAGACGCAGGGCGAGGTGGCGGCGTTGAAGGACACCATCAACGAGATGATCCGCAACCTCAAGGACACCACGCAGAAGAACACCGAGCAGGACTGGCTGAAGACCAACCTCGCCAAGTTCTCGCGCATGCTGCAGGGCCAGCGCGACCTGCAAGCAGTCGGCCAGATGATCCTGTCGGAGCTGACCCCGGTGGTCGGGGCGCACCAGGCCGAGTTCTACGTCCTCACCAAGCCCGACAACGACAGCCCGAAGCTGAAGCTGCTGGCGAGCTACGCCTCGAGGGGCAAGCGCGCCCACGGCAAGGAGATCGACATCGGCGAGGGCCTGGTCGGGCAGTGCGCCATCGAGAAGCGCAAGCTGCTGCTGACCAACGTGCCCAACGACGCCTTCCGCATCGCCACCGGGCTGTCGGAGTCGACGCCGCTCGACGTGCTGGTGATGCCGGTGGTGTTCGAGGGCGAGGTGCGCGGCGTCATGGAGCTCGCGTCGCTCGAGCAGTTCAACCCGTCGCACCAGGCGTTCCTCGACCAGCTCACCGAGTCGATCGGCATCGTGATCAACACCATCGAGGCCAACACCCGGACCGAGGACCTGCTCAAGCAGTCGCAGTCGCTCGCCGAGGAGCTGCAGCAGACCAACCAGGAGCTGGAGGAGAAGGCGCGCCAGCTGGCGCACCAGAACCAGGAGGTGGAGCGCAAGAACACCGAGGTGGAGCAGGCGCGCCAGGCGCTGGAGGAGAAAGCCAAGCAGCTCGCCCTCACCTCGAAGTACAAGTCGGAGTTCCTGGCCAACATGTCGCACGAGCTGCGCACGCCGCTCAACAGCCTACTGCTGCTGTCCGACCAGCTGACGCGCAACGCCGAGGGCAACCTGAACCTGCGGCAGATCGAGGCGGCGAAGACCATCCACGCCTCGGGCAACGACCTGCTCGCGCTGATCAACGACATCCTGGATCTTTCGAAGATCGAGTCGGGCACGGTGCAGGTCGACGTCAGCGAGCTGCGCCTGCTCGACCTGCAGCGCTACGTCGAGCGCACCTTCCGGCACATCGCCGAGTCGAGCCGCGTGGGCTTCAACATCCAGCTCGACCCGGCGGCGCCGCGCTCGATGCATACCGACATCAAGCGCATGCAGCAGATCATCAAGAATCTGCTGTCCAACGCGTTCAAGTTCACCCACGAGGGCGCGGTGACCTTCTCGGTGAGCCTGGCGAGCTCGGGCTGGTCGCCGGAGAACGAGGAGCTGGCGCGCGCGGGCCAGGTGATCGCCTTCTCGGTCACCGACACCGGCATCGGCATCCCGCCCGACAAGCAGCAGATCATCTTCGAGGCGTTCCAGCAGGCCGACGGCTCCACCTCGCGCAAGTACGGCGGCACCGGCCTGGGCCTCGCCATCAGCCGCGAGCTGTCCAAGCTGCTGGGCGGCGAGATCCGCCTCGTCAGCGCGCCCGGCGTCGGCAGCACGTTCACCCTGTACCTGCCGCTCGCCTATGGAGCCGGAATCGCGCGCCGCCCGGCGCCGCGCGCGCCGGTGGCGGAACTCCCGAGCGTGCCCGGCGCGGAAATCGAGCCGATCTATGCCGAGCCTGAGATCGAGCCCGAGCCGAACGAGGCCGAGGACGACCGCGCGGAGGTCCAGCCCGACGATCTGTCCATCCTCATCGTGGAGAACGACATAGCCTTCGCCCGGGTGCTGCTGGAAGCGGCGCGCCAGCAGGGCTTCAAGGGCCTGGTGGCCGGCACCGCGGCGAGCGCGCTGTCGATGATCAAGGAGTACCAGCCGTCGGTCATGACCCTGGACATCTATCTGCCCGACATGCAGGGCTGGCGCATCCTCGATCGCCTCAAGGCCGACTTGTCCACCCGGCACATCCCGGTGTGCGTGGTGTCCACCGACGACTCGCGCGAGCGGGCGTTCAACTCCGGCGCCATCGGCTTCATCGCCAAGCCGGTCGCATCGACCGCGCTCATCGACGAGGCTTTCGCGCAGCTGAGGGGCTTCGTCAAACGCGGCCACAAGCGCTTGCTGCTGCTCATGGCCCCGGGCGCGGAGCGCGAGCGCCTTGCGGCGCGGCTGACAGCCGACGACATCGAGGTCGAGGCTTGCGAGAGCCGCAGCGAAGTCTGCCGGCAGCTGCGCAGCGCACAGCCCGACTGCCTGGTGGTGCAGACGGCCATCGCCGACCTGCAGCCGGGCGACCTCGTCGAGGTGATGGAGGAGCGCGCGGTGACGCGCCAGCTGCCGATCGTGCTCTACGGGCCCGAAGCCTCCGGCACGCTCGCGGCGTGGAAGCGCGCCGACGGGGTGTTCGCGCTGCGCGAGGCGCGCTCCGCGGAGCGGCTGCTCGATACCATCTACTTCTTCCTCCACCGCAGCATCGTCGGCCTGCCGCAGGAGCAGCGCCAGGCGGTGTACGACTTGCACAACTCGAGCCGCGTGCTCGAGGGCAAGAAGGCGCTGGTGGTGGACGACGACATGCGCAACATCTTCGCCCTGTCGACGGTGCTGCACGACCAGTGCATGCGCATGGCCTCGGCGAGCAACGGACGCGAGGCGATCCGCATGGTCAAGGAAGACCCGGACATCGACATCGTGCTGATGGACATCATGATGCCCGGGATGGACGGCATCACCACGATGCAGGAGATCCGCAAGCTGCCCGACAAGCGGGACCTGCCGATCATCGCCGTCACCGCGAAGGCGATGAAGGGCGACCGCGAGAAGTGCATCCGCGCCGGCGCCTGGGACTACCTGTCCAAGCCGGTCGACACGGTGCACCTGCTCGCGGTGCTCCGCGGCTGGCTGCATCGATGAGAAAAATGGGGTCCGTCCCCATTTAGAAAATGCACGACGAAAAAGTCAACATCCTGGTCGTCGACGACCTGCGGGACAAGCGGCTGGCGTTCCAGGTGGTGCTCGAGGAGCTCGGGCAGAACCTGGTGATGGCAAGCTCCGGGGCCGAGGCGCTGCGCGAGCTGCTGGAGCGCGACTTCGCCGTGATCCTGCTCGACGTCAACATGCCGGACATCGACGGCATCGAGACCGCGGAGCTCATCCGCCAGCACGGCAAGACCCGCCACACGCCGATCATTTTCGTCACCGCGTATGCCGACGAGATGCAGACCGCCCGCGGCTACCAGCTCGGCGCAGTCGACTACATCCTGTCGCCCATCGTGCCGGAGATCCTGCGCAGCAAGGTACGCGTCTTCGTGGACCTGTACCGCGCGCAGCGCCGCGCTCAGGCGCTCGCCAGGCTGGAGGCGGAGAGGGTGGCGGCCGAGGAGGCGAAGCGGCGCTCCGAGTTCCTCGCCTACGCCAGCCACGAGCTGGGCGTGTCGCTCAACCTGGACGAGGCCATGGACCGCTTCCTGCGCATGGTGGTGCCGCGCCTGGGCGACTACGCGCTGCTGTGCGCGCGGGTCGAGGGCGAGATGCTGGCGATGGCGCGCGAGGCCGAAGGCGCCGTGCGTACCCTGGCGGACATGGGGGAGCTGCCCGAAGCGCTGGCGCTCGAGCTCGGCAGGTGCGAGGCCGACGGGCAGCGAAGGGATCTGCGCACCCCGGCGCGCCAGCTCAGGATCCTTCCGCTGAAGGCCGGGGCGCGCACCGTTGCGGTGCTGGCGCTCGGCGAGCGGGCGGCGCCCGAGGGCGGGATGCAAGCCCTCCAGGCGACGCTCGACGAGCTCGCTACCCGGGCGGCGATCGCGTTCGAGAACGCCCGCCTGTACTGGAACCTGAAGCGCGAGATGGTGCGCACCAAGGAGGCGGAGGAGAAGCTGCACGAGGCCGCGCGGCGCAAGGACGAGTTCCTCGCCATGCTGTCGCACGAGCTGCGCAACCCGCTGGCGCCGATCCGCAACGCGGCGGAGGTGATGCGGCGCATCGCGCCGGCCGATCCGGGCATCACGTGGGCGCGCGACGTGGTGGAGCGGCAGGTGACGCACCTCGCGCAGCTGGTCGACGACCTGCTCGACGTGTCGCGCATCACGCAGGGCAAGATCACGCTCAAGAAGGAGCGCGTGGAGCTCGGCCGGGTGATCCAGCACAGCATCGAGACGGCCCGGGCGCTGCTGGAGGCCAAGAAGCATCACCTGGCGGTGAACGTTCCGGCGGCGCCCATCTGGGTGCACGGCGATTTCGCGCGGCTCGCGCAGGTGATCGGCAACCTGCTGAGCAACGGGGCCAAGTACACCGCCGAGGGCGGCCGCATCGAGCTCAGCGCGAGCGCCGAGCGCGGCGAGGCGCTCATCACGGTGCGCGACAACGGCATCGGCATCGACAGCGCGCTGCTGCCGCACGTGTTCGATCTGTTCACGCAGGGCGAGCGCACGCTCGACCGCAGCCAGGGCGGCCTTGGCGTCGGCCTGACGGTGGTGCAGCGTCTGGTGGAGCTGCACCAGGGGCGGGTCGAGGTGCTGAGCGAAGGCATCGGCAAGGGCTCGCTGTTCCGCGTGACGCTGCCTTGCATCAGCGAGGTGTTTCAAGGCGAGCCGGCCGAAGCACCCGCCGCCGAGGCAGCATTCTGCGGCGGCAAGCGCGTGCTGGTGGTCGACGACAACATCGACGCCGCCGAGAGCATCGCGGTGTTCCTGCGCCTCGAGGGCCACGAGGTGCGCACCGTGACCGACGCGCCGCAGGCGCTTGCCATCGCGCAGGTGTTCGCGCCGCAGGTCGCGGTGCTCGACATCGGCCTGCCGGGGATGAGCGGCTACGAGCTAGCGCGCCGGCTGAGGCAGAGCGGCGCCGACGCGCCGGTGCTGCTGGTCGCCCTGACCGGCTACGGGCAGAAGGAAGACCGCGCGCAATCCGACGAAGCCGGCTTCGACCACCACTTCGTCAAGCCGGCCGATCCGCGCCACATCCAGGCGGCGATCGCGGCGTGGAGTGTGGCCAAGGACACCAGTGCGGCTTCTGGTCGCGGATGACGATGCGGACATGCGGCAGTCAATGCGACTGCTGCTCGAGCGAGCCGGCCACGAGGTGGGGCTGGCGCAGAACGGCGCGAAGGCGCTGGAGCTGCAGCGCACCCGGCCGGCTGACGTGCTGATCACTGACATCTTCATGCCGGAAAGCGACGGCCTGGAAACCATCGAGCGCTTCCGACGCGAGTTTCCCGGCGTGCGCATTATCGCCATGTCGGGCGGCGGCGTGCGCTTCAAGGGGGAGACCTTCCTCGAGACCGCGAGCATCGCCGGCGCCGATGCCGTGTTGCGCAAGCCGTTCGACAAGCGGGTACTGCTGGACACCTTGCGCGGCCTGGCCCCGGCGCCGAGATGACGGCCAACACGAGCGGCTACGACTTCCTGGCGGGCGGCGGCGAGATGGGCGCGCTGATGCGCGCCAAGGACTGGTCGCAAACCGCGCTCGGCACCGCCGACACGTGGCCGCAGAGCCTGCGCACGGCGGTCAGCATCCTGCTCAACTCGCGCTACCCGATGTTCGTGTTCTGGGGGCCGCAGCTCGTCAAGATCTACAACGACGGGTATCGGCCCATCACGGGGGACAAGCATCCGTGGGCGCTCGGGCGCCCGGGACGCGAGGTCTGGCCGGAGATCTGGGACGCCATCGGCCCGATGGTGGAGCGCGTAGTGCGGCATGGCGAAGCCACCTGGTCGGACGACCTGCAGCTGTTTATGCGCCGTCGCGGATTTCCGGAGGAGGTGTTCTTCACCTTCTCGTACAGCCCGATCCGCGACGAGTCGGGCGGCATCGGCGGCATGTTCTGCGCTTGCACCGAAACCACCTTGAAGGTGCAGGGCGAAAGGCGTCTCAAGCTGCTGCGCGACCTGGCGGCCGCGGCAGCCGAAGCGCGCACCGTGGCCGACGCCTGCGCGCTGTCGGCTGGCGTGCTGGCCGGCAATCCCGCCGATATCCCGTTCGGCCTCATCTATCTGTTCGAGGAGGGCGGTGCGCGGCTCGCGGGCACCGCCGGCGTGCTGCCCGACGATGATCCGCACGACTGGCCGCTCGACGGCGCGCGGCAGGTGGGGAATTTGGGCGGCCTGTTCCGCGCCGTGCCGGCGGGCCCTTGGCCCGAGCCGCCGGCATCGGCGATGGTGCTGCCCCTCATGGACCGCGGCCAGGACCGGCCGAGCGGCGCGCTGGTCCTGGGCATCAGCTCGCGGGTCCTGTTCGACGAGAGCTACCGCGGATTCTTCGACCTGGTGGCGGGGCAGCTGGCGGCGTCCATCGCCAACGCGCGGGCCTCTGAAGAGGAGCGCCGCCGGCTCGAGGCGCTGTCGGAGCTCGATCGCGCGAAGACCGCGTTCTTCAGCAACGTCAGCCACGAGTTCCGCACGCCGCTCACCCTGATGCTCGGGCCGGTGGAGGACGGCCTGGCCGACGCCGAGCAGCCGCTGCCGCCGGCGCAGCGCGCGCGCCTGGAGCTGGCGCGCCGCAGCGGCCTGCGGCTGCTGAAGCTGGTGAACTCACTGCTCGATTTTTCGCGCATCGAGGCCGGTCGCGCCCAGGCGAGCTACGTCGCCACGGACCTGGCCGCGCTCACCGCCGACCTGGCGAGCAGCTTCCGCTCGGCGGTCGAGAAGGCGGGGCTGAAGCTGACCATCGCCTGCCCGCCGTGCCCGCAGCCGGCCTATGTGGACCGCGACATGTG
Organism: Burkholderiales bacterium; assembly: GCA_036374055.1. Lineage (GTDB taxonomy): Bacteria > Pseudomonadota > Gammaproteobacteria > Burkholderiales > SG8-39 > SCGC-AG-212-J23. The sequence continues at coordinate 5,486 of DASUUN010000335.1, read as the reverse complement.
GGAAAAGATCGTGCTCAACCTGCTGTCGAACGCCTTCAAGTTCACGTTCGAGGGCGAGATCGCGGTGCGGCTGCGGCAGACGGCGCAGCGCATCGAGCTCGCCGTGCGCGACACCGGCACCGGAATTCCGGCCGCCGAGCTGCCGCACGTCTTCGAGCGCTTCCGTCGCGTCGAGGGCGCGCGCAGCCGCACCCACGAGGGCACCGGCATCGGGCTCGCCCTGGTGCAGGAGCTGGTACGCCAGCACGGCGGCACGGTGAGCGTCCACAGCGTGGAAGGCGCGGGCAGCACTTTCACCGTATCGATGCCGGCGGGCAAGGCGCACCTGCCGGCCGAGCGCGTCGGCGCGGAGCGCGCGCTGGCCTCGACCGCGCTCGGCGCAACGCCGTTCGTGGAGGAGGCGGCGCGCTGGCTGCCGGATGCCGAGCCGCCCCCGGCCGCGGCCGAAGGGCGCCCGCGCATCGTCTGGGCCGACGACAACGCCGACATGCGCGAGTACGTGCGCCGGCTGCTCGGCGCGCGCTACGAAGTCCATGCGCTGCCCGACGGCCAGGCAGCGCTCGCGGCGGCGCGCGAGCTGCGGCCCGACCTGGTGCTCTCGGACGTGATGCTGCCGGGGCTCGACGGCCTGGGCCTCGCGCGCGCCCTGCGTGCCCACCCGGCGACGCGCGCCATCCCGGTGATCCTCCTTTCGGCGCGGGCCGGCGAAGAGGCGCGCATCGAGGGCCTGGATGCCGGCGCCGACGACTACCTCTACAAGCCGTTCAGCGCACGGGAGCTGCTGGCCCAGGTCGCCGCAAGGCTCGAGCTCGGCCGCCTGCAGGCGCGGCTGCAGCAGGAGCGCGCCGACCTCGAGGCGCTGTTCGCGCAGACCCCCGTGCCCACGGCGGTGCTGCGCGGCCCGGAGCTCGTCTTCGAGATGGCGAACCCCGCCTACCTGCAGGTGGTCGGGGGCCGCGAGATCCTCGGCAAGCCGCTGCTCGAGGCGCTGCCCGAGGCCCGGGGACAGGGATTCGACGGCCTGCTGCGCGAAGTGTTGCGCAGCGGCGTGGCGCATGTCGGCCGGGAAACCCTGGTGAGACTGGCCCGCAACGGCACGATCGAGGACGCCTACTTCACCTTCATCTATGCGCCGCTGCGCGGCGAAGGCGGCGCGGTCGAGCGCGTCATCGCCATCGTGAACGACGTCACCGAGCAGGTTCGCGCGCGCGACAGGATCCGCGAGAGCGAAGAGCGCTACCGCAGCCTGGTGGCGCTGCTGCCGGCCGCGGTCTATACGTGCGCCGCGTCCGGGGTGATCACGTTCTACAACGCGCATGCCGTCGCGCTGTGGGGCAGGGCGCCGGCGCTGGGCGACACGGACGAGCGCTTCTGCGGCTCGCTGCGGCTGTGGCGGCCCGACGGTACGGCGCTGCCGCATCGCGAGACGCCGATGGCGGTTGCGCTGCTCGAAGGCCGGGAATTCCGCAACCAGGAGGTGGTGATCGAGCGGCCCGACGGCAGCCGCATCACCGTGCTCGTGAGCATCGACCCGATACGCGACGAGCGGGGCGGCGTGGTCGGTGCCATCAACGTGTTCCACGACACCACCGCCTTGAAGCAGGCCGAGCGCACCCTCAAGGAGGCGGATCGCCGGAAGGACGAGTTCCTCGCGATGCTGTCGCACGAGCTGCGCAACCCGCTGGCGCCCATCCGCAACGCGGTGACGCTGCTGCAGGAAGCGCACGCGGAAGCGCCGCTGCGCGAGCAGGCCTGCGCCATCCTCGACCGCCAGGTGGACCACATGATCCGCCTGGTCGACGACCTGCTCGACATTGCGCGCATCAGCCGCGGCAGCATCAGCCTGCAGAAGCGGCCGGTGTCCCTGGCCGCCGTGGTCGAGAGCGCGGTAGAGACCGGCCGCCCCCTGCTCGAGGCGAACGGCCACCGCCTCGCGCTCGACCTGCCGCGCGAGCCGATCGTACTGTCCGCGGACCCGGTGCGGCTCGCGCAGGTCATCGCCAACCTGATCAACAACGCGGCGAAGTACACGGCGCCGGGCGGGCGTATCGGCTTGTGCGCGCGGCCCGACCCGGGCTGGGTGTCAGTATCGGTGACCGACAACGGCATCGGCATCGAGCCCGGCGCGTTGCCGCAGGTGTTCGAGATGTTCAGCCAGATCGACAGCACGCGCCGGCGCGCGCCCGGCGGGCTGGGCGTCGGGCTTGCCCTGGCGCGTCAGCTGGTCGAACTGCACGGCGGCAGCATCGAGGCGCACAGCGAAGGGCTCGGGCGAGGCAGCCGGTTCACCGTCCGCTTGCCGCTGCCGGCCTCGCTGGCGCCGGCGGGCCTTCAGGCGAGCACGCCCGCGCGCCAGGCGGGGGCGGGGCGCCGCGTGCTGGTGGTGGATGACAACGTCGATGCCGCCGACAGCCTGGGCATGATGCTGGAGCAGATGGGCCACTCGGTGCAGGTGAGCTACGACGGGCGCGCCGCGCTCGCGGCTGCCCGGCGCAATGTGCCCGACATCGTGCTGCTCGACCTGGACCTGCCGCAGCTCGACGGCTTTGCCGTGGCGCGGCTGCTGCGGCAGGACCGGCGCCTGGACCGCGTGCCGATCGTCGCGGTCACCGGCTTCGGCCAGGAGGCGGACCGCTCGCGCGCCCGGCAGGCGGGCTTCGACGAGCACTTGGTGAAGCCGGTGGATCCGGACGTGCTACGCTGCACGCTCGAGCTCATCCCGTGGAAGCACACCCCGGCCGCCCGGTAGACCCGCCTTCGCCGTCGACACCGGACGAAGTCTTCTATGCGCGGACGTTCGCGCTGCTCGTCCTGGCGCTGCTCGCCTACCTGCTGTTCCAGATCCTGCAGCCGTTCTTCGCCCCGATCGCCTGGGCGCTGTTCATCGCGTTCCTGCTGCAGCCGGTGCATCGGTGGCTCGTTCCCCGGCTGGGCGGCAGGCCGAGCTTCTCGGCCGCGTTGCTCACGCTGGCGACCTTCCTCATCATCGTGGGACCGCTGACCGGGCTGGCGGCCGCTTTTGCGGCCCAGGCGGCCGAGCTGCTGCGCTATGCGCAGGATTTCGCCATCGAGCACAAGCCGACCGAAGCCTCGGATCTCCAGACGATCCCGGTCATCGGTCCGGCCATCGTGTGGCTGCAGGATTCGGTGGGCTTGTCGCTGGCTCAGATGCAGAGCTGGGCGGTGGAAGGCGCGCGCACCGTGCTCAAGTACCTGGCGTCTCTGGGGCGGCTTGCGGTTCTGGGCGCGTTGGGAACGGTGGTGGGCTTCGTGATGATGATGTTCATCCTGTTCTTCGCGATCCGTGACGTCAGGTCGGCGTTTGCCACGCTGCGCGAGCTCATCCCGATGTCGGGCAGCGAGCGCACCCGGCTGTTCGCGCATCTCGCTTCGGTGACGCGTGCCATGGTGTATGGCACCGGCGTCACCGCGCTGGTGCAGGGCGCGCTGATTGCCATCGGCTTCGCCATCGTCGGGCTCCCCTCGCCGATCGTCTTCGGGGTGCTGGCCGCCTTGCTCGCGCTCGTGCCGCTCGCCGGCACGCCGGTGGTATGGGTGCCGGCGGTGCTCGTGCTCGCCCTGCAGGACCGCTGGTACGCGGCGGCTTTCCTGCTGATCTGGGGCGGGCTGGTCGCCACCATCGATAACGTGCTGCGGCCCATGCTGGTGTCCGGCCGCGCGCAGGTCGGCACGCTCACCGTGTTCATCGGCGTGCTGGGCGGCGTGTCGGCGTTCGGGCCGATCGGCGTGATCCTCGGTCCGCTGGTGCTCGCGCTCATCATCGCGCTGGTGCGCTTCGCGCTGGACGAGCGCCGTGGTGTAGCCGATCCACGACAGTAATTTCCGGAAATTCATTACGAAATTGTTGGCAGGCGAGACGCGCGCGGGCACTGAGGTTGCGCGACCATTGTCTATTCCAGCATGCGCTCGATACTGGTGGTCGACGACAACCGCGCGAATCGCGAAGCGCTCGCCTCGTTGCTCGAGGCTTCGGGCTACGAGGTGGCGCGCGCCTCCGGCGCGCGCCAGGCGCTGGCGCAGGCGCGCGCGGCTGCGCCCGACCTGGTGATCTCCGACGTGCTCATGCCCGGGATGGACGGCTACGTCCTTGCGCGCGAGCTGCGCGCCGATGCCCGCACCTCGAGCGTCCCGGTCATCTTCTACACGGCGTATTTCGCGGGCCAGGACGCCCAGCAGCTGGCGCAGGCCCATGGCGTGGCGCGCGTGCTGGTCAAGCCGTCGGACAACGACGTGATCCTGCGCGCGGTGCGGGAAGTGCTCGACGCGCGCACCGAGCGTCCCGCTGCAGGCGCGGGCGACCTCGGCGGCGAGCACCTGCGGGTGGTGGTCGACCAGCTTCTGGAGAAGACCGGCACGCTCGAAGCCCAGCAGCGGCGCATCCAGCGGCTCAACCGGACCCTGGAGACGCTCAGCGCAGTCAATGCGCTCATCGTCAGGGTTTCCGACCGCGACGAGCTGCTGGCCGAGGCCTGCCGCATCGCGGTGGAGCGCGGCGGCTTCGGCTTCGCCGCGATCTCCACGGCAGGCAGGGTCGTGTCGAGCGGCAGGGAGCTGCCGGTCGAGCCATTCCCCGAGCCGGGTGTATGCAACGACCTCGAGGAATCGGCCTTCCCCGGCCGGGAGGCGGCCCTGCAGCGCGGGTTTCGGGCGTATGCGGTGCTGCCGCTGGTGTTCTCCGGCGAGACCGCCGGCGCGCTGCTGCTCTATGCACGCGGCAAGGACGTGTTCGACGAGGAGGAGATGCGGCTGCTGCAGGAGCTCGCCGGAGACATCGCCTTCGCGCTGCACCACCTGGAGCAGCGCGCGCGGATGGACTACCTCGCGTACCACGACTCGCTCACCGATCTGCCCAACCGCAGCCTGTTCATCGACCGGCTCGGGCAGGCGCTGCTCGGCGCGCGGCGCGACAAGCGCTTCGCCGCCGCGGTGTTCCTCGACCTGGAGCGCTTCCGCATGGTGAACGAGACCTTCGGGCGCCGGGCCGGCGACGACCTGCTGCGCGAAGTGGCCGCGCGCCTGCGCGGCGCCGCAAGAGACCAGGACACGGTGGCGCGCGTGGGCGCCGACCACTTCGCCATCGCCGTGGCGGGCTTCGACCATCCCGGCGACACCATCCACTGGCTGATCGACCGGCTGAGCGAGGCCTTCGCCCGGCCGGTGGTCATCGACGGGGTCGAGCTGCGCGTCACGATGAAGGCCGGCATCGCCGTGTTCCCGACCGACGGCGAGTCGACCGAGGCGCTGTGCGCCAACGCCGAGACCGCGCTCAACCAGGCCAAGCACGACGGCCAGCGCTACCTTTTCTATGCGCCGGAGATGAACGCGCGCGTCGCCGAGTCGCTGGCGCTCGAGCACCGGCTGCGCCGCGCCATCGAGGACGGGCGCCTCGCGCTGCACTACCAGCCCAAGGTGGACGTGCGCAGCGGCAAGCTCGCCGGCCTGGAGGCGCTGATCCGCTGGCAGGA
>DASUUN010000334.1:0-2387 GCA_036374055.1 Burkholderiales bacterium | reverse complement strand
CGAGATCGGCACCGAGGTGCCGATGTCGGGCAGGGTGGTGATGCCGTTGCCGCTGCGCGAGGACTCGACGTACACCATGTTGAGCCGGTCGCGCACCCCCATCGACACCCAGCCGTTGCAGTAGTCGGCGAGCTCCTTCATGAGCGGCCGCGCCACCTGGCGCACGTTCATCGAGGCGAGCAGGGGGTAGCCGATGGACAGCACGGCCGAGCCGAGCTGGTACTTGCCCAGGCGCATGTTGTGGCGCAGGTAGCCCAGCTTGGTGAGGGTATACGTAAGGCGCGACACCGTCGGCTTGGGCAGGCCGGTGCGCACCGAGATCTCCTTGTTGCCGAGCAGGGGCTCCAGCGGGGTGAAGCAACGCAGCACTTCGAGACCGCGGGCGAGCGTGGTGGCAAACTGGCGGTCGCCCTCATGCTCGTAGCTGAACGTCGCGGTCGGATGGGAAAGGGGTGCCGTGGCTTCGGGTGCGCCCATGGAAAGCTCTCCTCCTTCTGGTTTCTGTGATTGCGCTTTTGTGGAATGCAGCGGAATGCTTCGCGTTTCGATATTCTGTCGGCCACGCTCGCGTGTCAACTTAGTCATATCAGATTTCGCATAGTGAAACCAGGGCTGTTCAATTTGGAAGGGAAGGTGGGGCTGGTCACCGGCTCGACCCGCGGCATCGGCAAGTCCATCGCCCAGGAGCTGGCGCGCGCCGGCGCGCGGGTGTGCATTTCCAGCCGCAAGGCCGAGGCCTGCGAGCAGGCGCGGGCCGAGCTCGAAAGCGACGGTTTCGAGGTCATGGCGCAGCCGTGCAACGTGTCGTGCAAGGAAGACCTGCAGGCCCTGGTGGAGGCGACGCGGCGCAAATGGGGCGCGATCGACATCGTCGTTTCGAACGCGGCGACCAACCCCTACTACGGCCCGCTCACCGGCATTTCGGACGAGGCCTTCGACAAGATCATCCACAACAACGTGAAAAGCGTGCTCTGGCTCGCGGGCATGACGCTTCCGGCCATGGCAGACGGCGGCGGCGGCAGCTTCATCGTGGTGGGATCGATCGGCGGGCTGGTCGCCAGTACGGTGATCGGCGCCTACGGCGTGTCCAAGGCCGCCGACCACCACCTGGTGCGCAACCTCGCCGCCGAGTGGGGGCCCAGGAAGGTGCGCGTCAACGCCATCGCGCCGGGGCTGGTGAAGACCGAGTTCGCCCGGGCGCTGTGGGAGGACGAGAAGCGCGCGGCGGAGCGCATCCAGGCGACCCCGCTGCGCCGCCTGGGGGAGCCGCGCGACATCGGCGGCATCGCGGTGTTCCTGGCCTCCGAGGCCGCCGCTTTCATCACCGGGCAGTGCATCGTGGCCGATGGCGGCGTTACCATCCTCTAAATGGATCTGAATTACTCCGCCGAGGAGCTGGCGTTCCGGGACGAGGTCCGTGCCTGGCTTACCGCCAACCTGCCTGCGGACCTGCGGGACAAGGTCGCTTCCTACGCCCACCTGTCGAAGGAGGACCTGCTGCGCTGGCACCGGATCCTGGCGAAGAAGGGCTGGGTGGCGCCGGCCTGGCCGAAGGAATGGGGCGGCACCGGCTGGAACCTGGTGCAGCGCTACATCTTCGAGGAGGAGCTGGGCTACGCCGGCGGGCCGATGCTCATCCCCTTCGGCCTGTCGATGTGCGCGCCGGTGCTGCTGCGCTTCGGCACCGAGGCGCAGAAGCAGCGCTTCCTGCCGCGCATCTACCACGGCGAGGATTTCTGGTGCCAGGGGTATTCGGAGCCCGGCTCGGGCAGCGACCTCGCCTCGTTGAAGACGAAGGCTGTCCGGGAGAAAGACTGCTACGTCGTCAACGGGCAGAAGATCTGGACCACGCTGGCGCACTACGCCGACTGGATCTTCTGCCTGGTGCGCACCGACCCCAGCGCCGAGCGCCGCCAGGAGGGCATCTCTTTCCTGCTCATCGACATGAAGTCGCCCGGCATCACGGTGCGGCCGCTGATGCTGATGGACGGGGCGCACGAGGTGAACGAGGTGTTCTTCGACGACGTGAAGGTGCCGCTCGAGAACCGGGTGCACGAGGAGGGCAAGGGCTGGACCGTCGCCAAGTACCTGCTGGGCTACGAGCGCATGAACACCGGGCGCATCGGCGAGTCGAAGCGCCAGCTCGCCGCCTTGAAAAAAATGGCCTCTTCATTGAAGGATGACGTCAGGTTCCGAGATCGTCTGTCGCGGCTGGAGGTCGAGCTGATGGCGCTCGAGATCACCAACCTGCGCTTCCTGGACCGCATGCGGCGCACCGGGCAGCCCCCCGGCGCCGACGTGTCGATGCTCAAGATCAAGGGCACCGAGATCCAGCAGGGCCTCACCGAGCTCATGATGCAGGCGGCGGATCCGGCGGCGCACGACGA
>DASUUN010000333.1:0-4032 GCA_036374055.1 Burkholderiales bacterium | reverse complement strand
GGTCGGTCCAGTCCATCATCGGCGCGACGCAAAGGCGATGGTTCGCGCTCATCTCAGGGCAGCAGGATACCGGCGAGTGTCTCGCCCGGGCGCAGCTTCGGGCAATAGATCGCCGGGCGCGTAGGGATGTCCAGCTCGTCGACGCGCTGCGTGACGAGCAACGCGTAGTCGCGCCAGGGGATGCGGAACCGCGGATCCTTGCCGACGCCCGCCGCCACGCGTGCGCACTCGAAGCGGCCGGGGAACAGCACGTAGGCCGCAGCCAGCAGGTCGAAGGGGTAGAACCCGGCCCGGCCGATGTCCTCCTGCCAGAACTGCAGCCACGCGCGCGAGCGCTCGGCCACCCACGCGGCGGCGCCGCCGCGCGCGGACAGCCGGTCGAGATCCGCCGCCGTCAGCTCGACATGGCGCGCCGCGTCGTACGGAATCAACGCAAAGGGAACGCCGGTGGCAAGCACCCGGGCAGCGGCGTCCGGGTCCTGCTCGAAGTTGAAATCGCTGAATAGCGGACCATGGCCCAGAAGCATGGCCCCGGGCGCCCCCTCGGCGGGATGGAACAGGTGTCCCGGGCGCCGGCCCATCACGGCGACCAGGCGCTCGACCTTCGCTGCGAGCTCGGGACGCTCTTGCAAAGCGAGCGCGATGTTGGTGAGCGGCCCGAGCGCCACGATGGTGAGGCGGCCGGCGTCGAGCGCCGACCGCAGGGCCTCCGGGCCCGAATGCACGGGAATGGCGCCAAGCTGCCCGACGAGCTCCCGCGCCGTACGGTCCGTGACTTCCAGCGGCGCATTGCCGGACACGGTGGAAACACCGACGATTCGCTTACCGGCCGCCTGGACGAGGGCCAGGATCGCAAGGCAGTCGTCCGGATCGGTGCGCGGGCCGTGGCCGCAAGCCGCGTCCGTATCGATCCAGAGGCGCTGCGCGGGCCGCGGCGCCTCCAGCAGCGGCATCGGCGCGAGGGGCTCGAGGTCGAGACGCCCCGTGCGCCAAGGCGCGAACGGAATCGCGAGCGTAAGGATGAGCGCGCCGGCGATCAGCGCCAGCACCAGAACGACCCGCCTTATGGCTACCTCATGTCCAGCGCACGGCGCCGGGTGAGCTCGACCATGCACGCCATGTGTGCCAGCTCGCCCGGGATGCCCGCGGGCGGAGTGCCGGCGCGCCGCGCGCACTCGGCGTCGCGGTACTGCAGCCACTCGTCGTTCGACTTGCGGTAGTGCGCGACCGCCTCCGCGCCGCGCTCGTTGGCCTCCTGGAAGCCGCTGGCGTAGAACTGGGTCAGGTCCTGCTCGGCGGTGCGCAGCAGCAGGTCCAGGCAGGAGCGCGCCTGGGCGCGCACCGCCTCGTCGCGGCGGCATTGCGCAAGCGCGGAGACGTTCTGCCGCGGCAGCCAGTTGAAGAACAGCGGCCGCTTCTCATTGGCGAGCAGGCAGATGAACGACAGCTCGGCGCCGGGCGACCCCGGGAGCACGACGGCGCCGTTGCCGGTGAGGATGAAGCCGACCGTCTGGCTGCCTGCCTTGCGGGCATAGCGCTCCATGGCGAGCGCCGCGTCGCGCTCCAGCACCACGTCGGCCACGCTCATGCCCTCGCGCGCCGCTTCCTTTTTCGCGTAGGCGCGGCAGGCCTCGAGCGCGGGGCCGTTGTACTGCGCCTTTGCGCAAAGGGGAACGAGCAGGAATGCAATGAACAAAGCTCTTGTCATGTAGTCGGGCGGTACTGATTGCTGGAGCTGGCGCGCGCGCGGATGAGGCCGAACAGGCTCTCGGTGAACGGCGCCGGCACGCCCGCCTTGCCCGCGATCTCCAGCGTGCCGGCGAGCAGGCCGTCGATCTCGAGGGGCTTGCCGGCCTCGAGGTCCTGCAGCATGGAGGTCTTGAACTTGCCGAGCTGGCGCGCCATGTCGATGCGCGCTTCCGGGTCGATGTCGGCGTCCACGCCGACCGCGCGGCCGATGGCGAGCACCTCGCGCATGATCTGCACCATGTAGGCCTTCACGTGCGGATCCTCTATGAGCCGGTCCGCGGTGCTCATCGTGAGCGCCGATACCGGGTTGAAGCTCACGTTGCCCAGCAGCTTCACCCAGAACTCCTTCTCGATGAAATCGGTCACCACCGCCTCGAAGCCGGCGGCGGTCAGCGCGTCGGCGATGCGCCGGGTGCGCTGCGTGTTCTTCCCGCCGGGCTCGCCCAGGATGAGGCGGGTCCCCATGTTGTGGCTCACCAGGCCCGGCTCCGGCGTCGAGGCGGCGAGGTGGATGACGCAGCCGACGATGCGCGCGGTCGGCATGGCGCGGGCGAGCTTGCCGCCGGGGTCGAGCGATTCCAGGCGCTGCTTGCCGTTGCCGAAGCGCAGGCGATCGAAGAACCACCACGGCACGCCGTTCATCGCCGTAATGATCGAGGTGTCGTCCCCGACCAACGGTCCAACGCGCGCGGCGACCTCCTGCAGGCTTTGCGCTTTCACGGAAACGACTACGTAGTCTTGCGGGCCGAGGGCCGCCGGGTCGCTCTCCGCGCGCACCGCGTGGCTCTCGACCTTGCCGCTGGCACGGTCCAGCACGCGCAGGCCGTGGCTGCGGATGGCGTCGAGCGCGTTGCCGCGCGCCACGACCGATACCTCGTGGCCGGAACGCGCGAGGCGGGCGGCGATCAAACCCCCGACCGCGCCCGCGCCGTAGACGCAGATTTTCATGGTGTTATTCTAAAAGCAGGAGGTCTCATGTTCGCCTTCATGAAGAAAATGACCCGGCTGCTGCCGGCGCAGAGCACGCTCCCCGGCCGCGAGACGCGCATGCCGGTGCCGGAGAAGCATTTCGTCAACGGCCATCGGCTGCAGCCGCCGTTTCCCGAAGGCCTGCAGCTCGCGCAGTTCGGCATGGGCTGCTTCTGGGGCGCCGAGCGCGTGTTCTGGGAAATGCCGGGCGTCTACTCCACCGCGGTCGGCTACGCCGGGGGCGAGACCCGGAACCCGACGTACGAGGAAGTTTGCAGCGGTTTCACCAACCACGCCGAGACGGTGCTGGTGGTGTTCGACCCGAGCGTCGTCACCTACGAGGCGCTGCTCAAGCGCTTCTGGGAAAGCCACGACCCGACGCAGGGCATGCGCCAGGGCAACGACGCCGGCACGCAGTATCGGTCCGCCATTTACGCCTATGGGGATGACCAGCTGAAGGCCGCCCAGGCGTCGAAGGCGGCTTTTCAGGAGGCCCTCAAGGCCAAAGGCTTCGGCCCGATCACGACCGAAATCCGCACCGCGCCCGAGTTCTACTACGCCGAGGACTACCACCAGCAGTACCTCGGCAAGAACCCGGACGGCTACTGCGGCCTCGGCGGTACCGGCGTCACCTGCCCGGCCGGAGCGCTGGCCAAGGCGTAATGCGCCTGGACAAGTGGCTGTGGGCGGCGCGCTTCTTCAAGACGCGCAGCCTCGCCCAGCAGGCAATCGCGGCGGGACGCGTGAAGCTCAACGACGCGCGGATCAAGGCGGCGCACGACCTCAAGACCGGCGATTCGGTCGCCGTGCGGGTGGGCGAGCTGCAGTGGCAGGTCGAGGTCAAGGTGCTATCCGACCGCCGCGGGCCGGCCGAGGCGGCGAGGAAGCTCTACGCCGAAACCGCCGCCAGCCGCGCCGAGCGCGAGCGGCGCCTGGACCTGCGGCGCTGGGGCGCGGAGCCGGCCGCCGGACTGAAGGGCCGGCCTACGAAGCGCGACCGCCGGCGCCTGGAAGGGATGACTTCCAAAGACGGTTCCGGGTAGCCTTGCGGGCATGAGGAGGAGCCTCGCAGCGCTGCTGGCGGCGCTCGCGCCGTGGGCGGCATTTGCGCAGCCGGACGACGCGGTGGTCGTCACCGCCACGCGGGCGCCGCAGCCCAGCCTGCAGGTGCCGGCCTCGGTGGACCGCATCGAGGGCGACGAGATCCGCGAAGGCCGGCCGCAGGTCAACCTGTCCGAGAGCCTCGGACGGGTCCCGGGCATCGTGGTGCAGAACCGGCAGAACTACGCGCAGGACCTGCAGATCTCCTCGCGC
>DASUUN010000332.1:0-3809 GCA_036374055.1 Burkholderiales bacterium | reverse complement strand
GCACCGCTGCGGATTCGAGATACAGCGGCAGCGGGCCTTTCGCGCCGTCGCGCGGCCACAGCGCCATCACCAGTTCCGCGCTCTCGCGCTCGGCGCCGTCGAAGTCCGCCTCCCGATCCAGGCCGAGCAGCGCGTCGAGGGTCGCGTCCGCCACGCCGTCCAGCACCAGCGCCGACCAGCCGAGCGTCGCCGCCGCGAGCCGCACCGCGCCGATCGCGTGGCCGGCGTCGTGCTGGCAGTAGCGGAAGGCGCGCTCGCCGTACTTCCATGCCTCGCGCCAGTGGATCGAGGACAAGCCGAGCAGAAACGCCCGCGGCGGAAACCCGTGCACGATGCGCGAAAAGAGATCGGCCGGGCAGTCGGCGCGCCGCTCGAGGCCATGCTCCCTGGGCGCGTAGTGGAACAGTCCCGGCGAGGCCTCGAGCTCGGCTATGCCGCCGACCAGCACATAACCCTCGGTGGGATGCAGGTTGCCGCTCGACGGGTTGCTGCGCAGCGCCCAGCGCGTGCCGCCCGCCTGCTTCCACGCCGAAAGCGCGAGCGCATATTCGAGCAGCCGAGAAAGCGAACGCAAAGTCAGCGGCGCGCGCGCGATGCTCTCCGGGCAATACAAGCTCTCATAGGGCGGCGACAGCGGCTCCTCGCCGGCGCCGAGCACCGGCAGCCGCGTGAGCGCCGCGCCTTCGTAGCGCCGGAACGGATCGGGCTGGTTCGCCCAGTCGAGCCGGCGCGGCCCCGGCGCATAGCGGTTGAAGTGGTGCTTGGTGCGCTCGTGATAGCGCATCACCGCCTCCAGCGGCGAGGGCTGCGGCGCCGGTCCGGCCATCGGCTATCCGCCGGTCCGGGCGGACAGCTCGTGCACGATGACGCCCTCCATGGGATCCGCGGGCGCTTCCCACGGCGCGCGCTCGAGCATGCGCCGCATGTCCGCGTGCCCGGCCTCGCAGCGGAAGCGGATGCCGGCGGCGCTGAAGTCTATGTCTTTCCAGTAGTCCTCGCCGTCGAGCGCCGGCGCGAGCAGCCGCACCACGTGCATGGTCGTGGCGCAACCCCAGGAGGCGAGCTCGCGGCATTCCGGGGTCTTCCTCTCCTCGGGGGAAAGATGCCGCTCGATCTCGCGGATCACGTGGCGCAGCCGGTGGATCTGCTTCTGCCGCGCGATGTGGCTGTCGGCGCGGCTCGCGTACTGGATGTCCTTCTGCCGCGCCAGCACCTGCCAGAGCGATTCGGGCTCGTGGCCGGTGGGCTGCCACACGTTGACCGCGAAGATCACCGAGTCGCGCCGCGGGCGGTCGTCGAGCACCGCCTCGAGCGGCGTGTTCGAATACAGGCCGCCGTCCCAGTACGCCTCGCCGTCGACGCGGATCGCCGGAAACCCCGGAGGCAGCGCGCCCGAGGCCATCACCGGGTCGAGGCCGAGCGCCGCGTCGCGGCTGTCGAAGTAGCGCATGGTGCCGCTTTTCACGTTCACCGCGCCCACCGTGAGCCGCGGGTGAGCCGCGTTGAGCACCGCCAGGTCGACCAGCGAGGCGAGCGTCTCGCGCAGCGGCGCGGTGCTGTAGTAGGACGCGGCATCCAACCCGACTTTCGCCTGCAGCCCGCCCCACGCCGGCAGCTTCGGCGAAAAGAACCCCGGGACGCCAGACAGCAGCGTCCAGAATTCGGCGAAGGCGTTGCCCTGCTCGAAGCGCTCCCAGAGCTGGCGCAGCCGCGGCAGGCGATCGCCGACCCGGTTGCCGGCGATCACCGCGGCGTTGAAGGCGCCGATGGAGGTGCCGATCACCCAGTCGGGCTCGATGCCCGCCTCGTGCAGCGCCTGGTACACGCCGACGTGGTAAGCGCCGAGCGCGCCGCCGCCCTGCAGCACCAGTACCACCTGGCCCGGCAGCTTCTCCCGGGGGGTCGGCATTACTGCGCGGTCCAGCCGCCGTCGACCGGCAGCAGCGCGCCGGTGATCGACGCCGCCTGCGGCGAGCACAGGAACGCAACCAGGCCCGCCACCTCCTCGATGGCGACGAACTTCTTCGTCGGCTGCGCGGCGAGCAGCACGTCGCGCTTCACTGCCTCTTCGCTGATGCCGCGCGCTTTCGCGGTGTCGGGGATCTGCTTCTCGACGAGCGGCGTGAGCACGTAGCCGGGACACACCGCATTCACCGTAATGCCCTGCTCCGCCACCTCCAGCGCCACTGTCTTCGTGAACCCCGCGATGCCGTGCTTTGCCGCGACGTAGGCGGACTTGAAGGGACTGGCCACCAGCGCATGCGCCGAGGCGATGTTGACGATGCGCCCCCAGCGCCGCGCCTTCATTGCCGGCAGCGCCGCGCGCACCGTGTGGAACGACGACGACAGGTTGATGGCGAGGATCGCATCCCACTTGTCGGGCGGGAACTCCTCGACCGGCGCGACATGCTGGATTCCGGCGTTGTTCACCAGCACGTCGACGGCGCCGAACTGCGCGATCGCCTTGCCCAGCATCGCCGCGATCGCGGCGGGCTGCGTCATGTCCGCGGGGTCGTAGACCACGCTCACCTGGTACCGGGCTTGCAGTTCGGCGGACAGGCGCTCGATTTCGCCGCGCTCGCCGAAGCCGTTCAGCACGATGTTGGCGCCCTCGGCGGCGAGCCGGGTCGCGATCCCCAGGCCGATGCCCGAGGTCGACCCGGTCACCAAAGCGGTTTTTCCCTTGAGCATGGGCATTCCCGGCTAGAAGCGCCGGATGCCCGGGAAGTCGTCCTTCAGCTCGTGGCGCGCGCCGGCCTCGTCATACCAGTAGAGCTTGCCCGGCTCCTCGGTTTTCGTCAGCTTGTGCGAGCCGTCGCAGTAGGGCTGGTTGCGCGACAGCCCGCACTTGCAGAACCACTGCTCCTTGCCGTCGACGACGAACTTGGTGGGCTCGCTGGGGGTGCGCAGGACGATTCGGGCCATGGCGATCCTTTCAGGGACTGGGAGGCGGCACCCCCATTGGATGCTCCGGCCGCCCGTGCGTTCCACCGGACTAGGCTGCGGCGCGCTCCGGCGTTTCGGCGGCGAGGTAGTCCTCGTAGCCGCCGCGGTAGTCCACGACGCTCGGCGGGCCGCCGGCGACGCCGGGCCTGAGCTCCAGGATGCGCGTGGCGAGCGAGGACACGAACTCGCGGTCGTGCGACACGAAGACCAGCGTGCCGGTGTACTTGTCGAGCGCGCCGTTGAGCGACTCGATCGATTCCATGTCCAGGTGGTTGGTCGGCTCGTCGAGCAGCATCACGTTGGGCATGCCGAGGATCAGCTTGCCGGCGAGCATGCGCTGCTTCTCGCCGCCGGAGAGCACCGTCACCGGCTTCTTCTGGTCGTCACCCGAGAAAAGCAGCTGACCCAGCGTGGCGCGCACGATGAGATCGTCGTCGCCCCGGTCCTTGCGCCGCGCGCGCCCCAGCCAGTCGGGCAGCAGCTCGTCGGCGGCGAATTCCTCCAGCGGATCCTGCGCCCAGTAGCCCACGCGCGCCTTCTCGGCCCATTTCACCTTGACGCCGTCCAGCGCGAGCCGCCCGGGCACGCCCTCGGGCAGCAGGCAGCGCAGCAGCGTGCTCTTGCCGATGCCGTTCGGACCGATGACGGCCACCCGCTCGCCGGCTTCGATCGACAGATCGAGCCGGCCGTAGAACAGGCCTTCCGCCTCCACGGCAGCGCGGTGCAGCTTCTCCTTGTCGTCCACCAGGAAGCGGATGAACGGGTACTGGCGGCTGGAGGGCTTCACGTCCTCGACCTTCAGCTTCTCGATCTGCTTCATGCGCGAGGTGGCCTGGCTCGCCTTCGACTTGTGCGCGCGGAAG
>DASUUN010000331.1:0-2496 GCA_036374055.1 Burkholderiales bacterium | reverse complement strand
CTGCAAGGAGGTAGTGGACTATATCAAGGCGCTCGGCGTGACCACCGTGGAGCTGCTCCCGGTCCACACGTTCATCAACGACAGTTTTCTTCTCGAAAGGGGTCTGACGAATTACTGGGGCTACAACTCCATCGGCTTCTTCGCTCCCGACCCGCGCTACGCCGCCGACAAGGCGAAGACGCTGCAGGAATTCAAGGAGATGGTGGCGCGCTTCCACGACGCCGGGCTGGAAGTGATCATCGACGTGGTCTACAACCACACGGCAGAAGGCAACGAGCTCGGGCCGACGCTGTCGTTCAAGGGCATCGACAACGCGTCCTACTACCGCCTGATGCCCGACAAGAAGCGCTACTACATCAACGACACCGGCACCGGCAACACGCTCAACCTCTCCCACCCGGTGGTCATCCAGATGGTGTGCGACAGCCTGCGCTACTGGGTCGAGGACATGCACGTCGACGGCTTCCGCTTCGACCTGGGCACGATCCTCGCGCGCGAGCCGGGCGGCTTCGACACGCACAACGGCTTCATGAAGGCGCTGATGCAGGACCCGGTGCTGCACCGGGTGAAGCTGATCGCCGAGCCCTGGGACTGCGGCCCCGGCGGCTACCAGGTCGGCGGGTTTCCGCCGGGCTGGGCGGAGTGGAACGACCAGTACCGCGACACGGTGCGCGACTTCTGGCGCGGCGAGGCGCCGCCGAAGGCGCTGGCGCCGCGCCTTTGCGGCTCGCCCGACATCTTCAAGCGCCGCGGCCGCCAGCCCTGGGCGAGCGTGAACTTCATTACTGCGCATGACGGCTTCACCCTGAACGATCTCGTCACCTACAACGACAAGCACAACGAGGCCAACGGCGAGGACAACCGCGACGGCCATTCGCACAACCGCTCGTGGAACCACGGCGCCGAGGGCCCGGAGGTCGACGAGCCGGTCCGGGCGCTGAGGAAGCGCCAGATGAAGAACCTGCTCGCCACGCTGCTGCTGTCGCAGGGCACGCCGATGCTGCTGGCGGGCGACGAGTTCGGCCGCACCCAGCGCGGCAACAACAACGCCTACTGCCAGGACAACGACATCTCCTGGGTCGACTGGAGCCACGACGAGCGCGCGCAGCGCCTGATCGGCTTCGTGCGCAAGCTGATCGTCCTGCGCCACCAGTATCCGGTCCTGCGCCGGGCGCGCTTCCTCACCGGCGAGTACGACGAGGGCCTGGGCGTCAAGGACGTGGCCTGGATCAACGCCACCGGCGAGGAGATGCGCCAGGAGCACTGGGACGACGGGCACGTGCGCTGCTTCGGCATGCTGCTCGACGGCCGCGCGCAGGAGACCGGCATCCGCCGCCGCGGCGAGCTCGCCACGCTGCTCATCATCTTCAACCCCTGGCAGGACGTGGTGAAGTTCACCCTGCCGCCGGCCAACGGCGGCGGCAAGTGGCGGCTGCGCGCCGACACGAACTTTCCGGACAGCAGCGAGGAGCCGGAGTTCGACGTCGGCCACGCGTACCAGGTCACCGCCCGCTCGCTGCTGCTGTTCCAGCTCGCCTAGCGATGCGCGCCTCGCTCGTCGCCCTGCTGGTCGTGGCGGGGGTGCTGTATCTCGCGCGCGAGGTCCTCATCCCGTTCGCGCTCGCCATCCTGCTGGCCTTCCTGCTCGCGCCCGCGGTGCGCGGCCTGGAGCGCTGGAAGCTCGGCCGCGTGCTCTCGACGCTCATCGTGGTGGTGCTGGGCTTCTCGCTGATCGGCGCGGTGGGCTGGGTGGCCGGGAACCAGACCCTGTCGCTCGCCGAGAACCTGCCGCAGTACCGCACCAACATCATCGAGAAGATCCGCTACGTGAAGACCCCGAGCGAAGGCCGCCTGAGCCGCGCCGCCGAGGCGATCCGCGACCTCGAGGAGCAGGCCTCGCCGGGGCCTACGCGCGAGCCGCTGCCGGTGGTGATCGAGGCGCCGGGCTCGGCGTACGCGCAGCTGGTCGACTGGGTGGCCCCGTTCGCCAAGCCCGCGGGCACCGCGCTCGCGGTGATCGTGTTCACCATCCTGATGTTGCTGCACCGGGAGAACATGCGCGAGCGGCTGATCGGCCTCATCGGCGCGCGCCGCATCAACGTCACCACGCAGGCGCTGGGCGAGGCGTCCTTCCGCGTGAGCCGCTACCTGCTCATGCAGCTGGTGATCAACGGCTGCTTCGGCATCCCTTTCGGCGTCGCGCTGTACTTCATCGGCATCCCGAACGCCATGCTGTGGGGCCTGCTCGCCACGCTGCTGCGCTTCATCCCGTACGCCGGCGTGTGGATCGCCGTCGCCATGCCGACCGTGCTGGCGTTCGCCATTTCCGACGGCTGGTCGGAAGTCGCCTGGGTACTCGGCGTGTTCTTGGCCCTCGAGCTGCTGCTGGTCTACGTGGCGGAGCCCTGGCTTTACGGCCTCAGCACGGGCCTGTCGCCGATCGCGGTGATCGCCGCGGTGCTGTTCTGGACCTGGCTGTGGGGCCCGATCGGGCTG
>DASUUN010000330.1:0-4579 GCA_036374055.1 Burkholderiales bacterium | reverse complement strand
TGGTGCAGCCAGCCGGCGAACGGCGCCACCAGGCGGTGGCCGCGCACGGTGTGGGCATCGGGCAGGTACTTGCGGAGAAACTTGCGCGGCACGGTCAGCCGGTGTCAGCCGGTTCAAGGCGAGGCGCGTTGATTCTACGATGACCTTCGCGGCGCTTGCGCTGGCGGCGGGCGTCGTTCTCCTGCAGTGGCAGGCCGAGCTGCCCTCGCTCGGCTGGGCCGGGCTGCTTTTGCCCCTGGTTCTCCTCGTCCTCAGGAAGAAAGTCTTCGTCGTTCCCGCGGCATTCGCCGCCGGATTTCTCTGGGCGGCGCTGCTCGCGCATGCGCGCATGGCCGACTGGCTGCCGCCGCCGCTCGAGGGCCGCGACCTGGAGGTGGTCGGCGTGGTGTCCGGCCTGCCGGCCGCGGGCGAGCGTGGCGTGCGCTTCGAGCTCGAAACGGAATCCGCCGGCCTGCCGGAGAAGTTGTCGTTGTATGCCTTCGGCCCGGCCAAGTTTCATCCCGGCGAGCGCTGGCGGCTGACCGTGCGGCTGCGCAGGCCCCACGGCAACGTGAACCCGCACGGCTTCGATTACGAGGCCTGGCTCCTCGAGCGCGGCATCGGCGCCACCGGCTACGTGCGGAGCGCGGAGCGCATCGGCGCCCGGAACGGCTTCTTCGACCGCATCGAGCAGGCGAGGGAAGCGGTCCGCGACCGCTTCCAGCAGGCACTGGGCGCCACGCCCGCCGCGGGCATCCTCGCGGCGCTCGCCGTGGGCGACCAGCGCGCCATCTCCCCGGAGGAATGGCGGCTCTTCAGCCGCACCGGGGTGACCCACCTCATGAGCATCTCCGGGCTGCACGTGACGCTGGTGTCGGGCCTGGTCGCCTGGCTGGTGTCGTTCGGGTGGCGGCGCGTGCCGGCGCTGGCGCTGCGCCTGCCGGCGCGCAAGGCGGCGGCGCTCGCCGCCATCGCAGCGGCGCTCGGCTATACGCTGCTCGCCGGGTTCGCGGTGCCGGCGCAGCGCACCTTCTACATGGTGACGGTCGTGGCGCTCGCGCTCTGGTCCGGCCGCGTTGCATCGCCGGCGCGCACCCTCGCCCTCGCGCTGGCCGCAGTGCTGCTCGCCGACCCCTGGGCGCCGCTCGCCCCCGGTTTCTGGCTTTCCTTCGGCGCGGTCGCGCTCATTTTTTACGTCGCCACCGGCTGGACGGCGCCCGAGGGCCGCCTCGCGCAGTTCGCGCGGATCCAATGGGCCATCACCGTGGGGCTCGCGCCTGCCGCGCTGCTTCTCTTCGGCCAGCTGTCCGTGGCCGGGCCGATCGCCAACGCGCTCGCGATTCCGCTCGTTTCGGTGGTCGTCACGCCGCTTGCCCTGCTCACCGCGCTGGTTCCCGCGCAGCCGCTGCTCGAGCTCGCGGCCTGGCTGGTCGAGTGGCTGCTGCAGTTCCTCGAATGGTGCGCGCTGCTCCCCGGCGCGCTGTGGCAGCAGCACGCGCCCGCCGGATGGACGGTGGCGCCGGCGCTCGCCGGAGTGGCCTGGCTGCTCGCGCCGCGCGGCGTGCCCGGGCGCGCCTGCGCGCTCGCGCTGCTGGCGCCGGCGTTCGCGGTGCTGCCGCCCGCGCCGCCGCCGGGCGGCGCGTGGATCACGGCCTTCGACGTCGGCCAGGGGCTGGCAGTCGCGGTGCGCACGGCTCGGCGCACGCTCCTTTACGACGCCGGTCCGGCGTTCGGTCCCGGCGCCGACGGCGGCGAGCGCGTGGTGCTGCCCGCGCTGCGCGGCGCCGGCGCTCCCCGTATCGATCTCATGGTGCTCACGCACGAAGACACCGACCATATCGGCGGCGCGCTGTCGGTGCTCGAGGGCATCGAGGTGGGCAGCCTCGCTTCCTCGCTGCCGGCTTCCCATCCGCTGCACACGCTGGTGGCCGCGCCCCGGCGCTGCGCCGCCGGCACGCGTTGGGAATGGGACGGCGTGCGCTTCGAGTTCCTGCATCCGGCCACCGGTGCGGCAGACGCGCGCCGTAACAACCAGAGCTGCGTTCTGCGTGTCGCCGCGCAGGGCGGCTCGATGCTGTTGACAGGCGATATCGAGCGCGCCGTGGAACTACAGTTGATAGAAAAAAGCCCCAAGGCCGACGTCATGCTCGTCCCGCACCACGGCAGCCGCACCTCCTCCAGCGCCGAATTCATCGCCGCGGTCGCGCCGCGCTGGGCGGTGGTGGCGGCGGGCTATCGCAGCCGCTTCGGCCACCCGAGCAAGGAGGTGCTGCAGCGCTACCGCACCGCGGGGGCCGCGGTGATGCGCACCGACCTCGACGGCGCGGTGCACGTGCTGCTGGAGCCGCAAGGGCCGCGGGTGATTGCCGAGCGCCGGCGCGCGCCGCGCTATTGGCGGCGCGTGCCGCGCGTATAGAATGGTCGGGCAGCAAATTCCCCATCGACTAGAGGAGCGGACCATGGCCAAGCAAGGCGGCAGCGGCGTTTACCGTGTCACCGAAGTCATCGGCAGCAGCACGAGCTCCTGGGAGGATGCGGCGCGCCAGGCCGTGGAAACGGCCTCCAGCACGCTGCGCGACCTGCGCATCGCGGAAGTCACCAAGCTCGACGTCCGGCTGGACGACTCGGGCAAGATCGCCCAGTTCCGCACGCGGCTGTCGCTGTCTTTCAAGTACGAAGGCTAGTGTTCACCGCGGTCGTGCGCATTACCGGCGCCGGGCGCCTCGCGGATTTCCGCGAGCGCCTGCGCTGGCTCTTGGTGCGCGACGAGGACGCAGAGGACTACACCGAGCACCACGCCGAAGGGGTGCTCGAGTACCGCTTCGCGCCGAAGAAAGGCATTCCGTTCCCCGCGATCACGGAGGCCTCGGCGGATTTTCCCGAGCTGCAGGTGGAAGCCGAATGGGAGCACGACGGCGTGCGCGGCCGCGCGCTGATCGAGGCCGGCAGGGTGCTGCAGGCGCCGCCCGAAGCGCCGGCGGACGCGCAGGTCGAAGTCGCGGTGGAGGAAGACGGCCGTCTCGCGCTCGCGTTCGCCTGCGCCCAGGCGCAGGGTGAAGTCATCGGCTACGCGGCGACGGCGGATCGCCACACCTATTTCCGTTTTCGCGACGGCCTGCTCACGCTGGTGGATCCCGAGTCGCCGGACGAGGCGCTGGAAGAGCTCGCGCTCGCCTTCGTCGGCGAATGGCTGTGGTACGACGAGGAGGAGGCCTCCCTCGAGCGGCTGCGCTACGCCGGCTACGGCTACCCGGTGCGCGGCGCCAACGTGAGATCGGAGAAGCTCGCGCTGCTGCGCGCGAACGGCCTGCAGTTCTCGTCCCTGGATGACGCCGGCCGCCAAGCCCGCGAGGCGCTCGCCGCGCAATGGCTGAAGCAGAAATAGCCCCGCGCCGCCGGTCCGTGCAGTGCGCCTCGGCGCGCGGCCTGCATCGCATCGCCTACCTGGAATGGGGCGATCCAAGGAACCGCGACGTGCTGGTGTGCGTGCACGGCCTGACGCGCTCGTCGCGCGACTTCGACGAGCTGGCGCGCGCGCTGTGCACCCAGTTCCGCGTGGTCTGTCCCGACATCGCCGGCCGCGGCGATTCCGACCGGCTGCCCGACGCCAAGCTGTACGCCGTGCCGCAATACGTCGCCGACAGGGTGACGCTGATCGCGCGGCTGGACGTCGAGGCGGTGAACTGGATCGGCACGTCGATGGGAGGGCTGATCGGCATGGCGCTCGCCGCACAGGCCCAGTCGCCCATCGCGCGGCTGGTGCTGAACGACGCCGGGCCGGTGGTCTCGCGCGTGTCGCTCGAGCGCATCGCCGGCTACCTGGGTACGAGGATGCAGTTCCAGAGCCTGGAGGAGGCCGAGGCCTACATGCGCGCCATCTCGGCGCCTTTCGGCCCGCACAGCGACGCGCAATGGCGCTTCCTCACCGAGACCTGGCTGCGCCGCAACGACGACGGCACGTGGCGCGTGCACTACGACCCGCGCATCGCCGAAGCCTTCCGCGCCGCGATGCCGGAGAAGGACCTGGAGCTGTGGCCCGCGTACGACGCCATCCGCTGCCCCACCCTCGTCATACGAGGGGAGAGTTCGGATCTCTTATCAAGGACCACCACCGATGAGATGCGCGTGCGGGGCCCGAAGGCCAGGGTAGTCGAAATCCGCGGCGTCGGGCATGCTCCGACCCTCATGCATCCTGACCAGATCGTGCTGGTGCGCGATTTCCTGCTCGAAGGAGGGCCGGCTTGAAACGATACTTGCTGCTCGTCCTGCTCGCCTTGGTCGCCGCTGCGGCGCCGGCATACGCGCAGACCCTGGACGCGGTGAAGAGCAAGGGCTACGTGCAATGCGGCGTCAACACCGGCCTTGCCGGCTTCTCGCAGCCCGACTCCAAGGGCGTGTGGCGCGGCATCGACGTGGATGTGTGCCGCGCGGTCGCGGCCGCGGTGTTCGGCGACGCAACCAAGGTGCGCTACACGCCGCTCACCGCGCAGCAGCGCTTCACCGCGCTGCAGTCCGGCGAAGTCGACATCCTCGCGCGCAACACCACCTGGACCGTGGTGCGCGACACGAGCCTCGGCCTCAACTTCGTCGGCGTGAACTA
>DASUUN010000329.1:0-3136 GCA_036374055.1 Burkholderiales bacterium | reverse complement strand
TCCAACGCGAAGCCAAGCAGGTGTCGCGCCGAGCCCGACTCGGGACGCAGCTCGGCGGCGCGCGCGATGAACGGCAGCGCCGCCTCGTATTGCTCGAGCTCCACATGGATGGCGGCGCGCGCGAAATAGCAGTCGTAGGTCATGGGGTACTGTGCGATGCAGCGCTCGGCGACCGCGATCGCTTTGGCGGCCTCGCCCCGGTAAAAATATTCCCGCCCGAGCTGGTAGAGCGTTCTTGACCCGCCCGGCGCGGGCTCGGCCGGCAGCTTGTCGGCGGCGTCCTGCCAGAGCGCGAGGCCGCTGGAGAAGCTCTGCAGGCGCTCCTGCGCCTGGAAAGCGAGCAGGGGCAGCGCGGCGAGCACCGCCACCTGCAGCCAAGGGCGGGTGAGGAGTGCAGCGAGGGCGATGGCCAGTCCGGGCGCCCAGAGATAGCTGCGGTACAGTACGAAGGGGTCCGCGAAGCGCACCGTGGTGAATTCCACGAGGAAAAGCAGCCAGACGTAGAGCAGACCGAAGCCAGCCATGGCGGCGCGCCCGCCGCGCGTCAGAAGGTAGGCGCAGACCGCCCCGTAGGCGAGAAAAGCCGGCAATCCCCGCAGCAGGCTGCTGGCGAGATCGACCCGCACGTCGATGGACATCGCGCCGGTATCGGGCCAGAGCCACAGCGCGAGGTAGCGCAAGAAGAGCTCGAGCTGCGTGGCCACGCTCTGCACCCATGCGCCGCCCGCCTCGGCACCGACCTGCTGGGCCACCACGACAAAGTCCGGCTCGTAGGTGGTGCCGATCTTGCCCCTGACCAGCAGCACGGCGAGCAGCGCTGCGGGGACGCATGCGAGCGCGTAGATCGCCGCGTGCCGCAGGGCGAAGCGCCGCTCGGCAGCCAAGACCAGCAGCAACGCGGCGGCGGGAACCAGCACTGCCGTTTCCTTCGAGAGCACCGCGAGCGAGAACATCACCGCCGCCGTCACCGCGTCGGCGTGCCTGCGCTCGCGCATGCCGCGAAAAAAGAAGATGACGGACAGCAGCGCGAAGAGCGTCGCCAGCAATCCGGTGCGCTGGATCAGGTAGGCGGCACCGTAGACCGCGACCGGGTGCAGGGCGAACGCCGCGGCGGCGGCGAAGGCGGCAAGGCGCGCCGGCGCGGCGGGCGCGGCATGACGCAGCAGGTCGAGGATCAACTTGTAGAGCGCGAGGGCAACGCAAAGATGCAGCGCCAGGCTGACCAGCCGGTGTGCCTCGATGCTTCCCCAGAGCACGTGCATGAGCGCGAGGGAGAAGTAGCCTGGCAGGCGCAGCTCCAGGCCGAGGGGGGTGGTCGCGTAGCGGGCGAAATTGCGCCCGGAGAAGAAGAACCTGTCGTCGAACACGAGCGGGTTGCCGAGATACGGCAGGTACAACGCCAGCCCGAGCGCGATCAGCGCGCAGGGCCAAAGGAGTGGGGAGAAACGGTTCAAAAAAAAAGGTACCCCGAAGGGTACCTTTTCTCGCAAGCGAGCCGCGATTACAGCGTGCCGCGGCAGGAGCCGGGCAGGTATTTCGGCAGGAGGTCCGTGCCCGTCCAGCCGCAGATCCAGCCGTAGAGGCCCTTGCCCATGTCAGCAGCCGAGCTCGCCGGGGTGGAACCGTCGATCATCGGGATCAGCGTCACTTTCTTCCCGTTCACGTCGGCGCTGATGTTGCGGATCGTGGCCGTCACGGCACCGTTGGCGTCGGTCACGATGCTCTCCACAAACTTCGTGGTCCCTTCGCCGCCTGCGCCTGTTTCGCAGCCCCAGGCGCCGGCCGCCGGGGCCGTGCCGCCCGTCTGGTAGACCTCGGTAATCGAGGTGCGGCAGGCGCTCATTGCGAGGATCACTTCCGAGACTTTCGCCCGGACGGTGTAGTCCTGGTAGGCGGGCAGTGCGACCGCCGCCAGAATACCGATGATCGCCACCACGATCATCAGTTCGATCAGCGTGAAACCACGTTGTATCTGTTTCATCGATGCACTCCCTTCAGTTGTTAAAGTTCGGCCCCAAAGGACCGCCGGTATGTCCCGCAAAACGCGTGCCACGGCACAACGGTGATGGATTTGGCGTTTCGGCACGGGTTATCGTCACGGTCTGCCAAAATTCGGCAGTTCGAGCTAATTATTGTCAACGCTGGAAGGTACCGCCGGCACGATCTGCCCGAGCGCGTGCGCAGCAAGGAAGGTGAAGGTCGGTTGCCAAGCGGCGGCCGGTCGCAGCCCGCCACGGTGCTCTTTGAATGCTCTCACCGCGAGGGCACGCTCGCCGGAAATGGTATGGCCGGCCATCAGGGCGGCCAGTGCATACGCCTTGTCGTCTGCGGACGATTCGGCTTCCGCCTCGAGTATCGCTGCCGCCTTCTCCGCCATGGCCGAGGCGTCACGCGCAGCCACGGCGCCATAAAGACCGATCCAGCGCAGTTCGGAAGCACTGAGCCTCGATGTGCAGTGCGAGATCCTGAACTTCGCCCAGATCTCCGTTGCCTGCGCCTTCGGCAGGTAGGCACTAACCAGCCGTGCCGGACGGTCAAGCGCCGCCCGCAGCACACCGGAGGGCAGCACGATACTGCAATCGACCAGCGCCGCCCGCACTATCGCCAGCTCGCGCGCTGATTCGGGCGCCATGGTCTTCAGCGTGTCCGGATTGCCGTGCAGCAAGTAGTCGCGTGCCGTCGCGGCTTGTTGCGTGAAAAATGACCGCCTCGTGCCGCCGGCGCGTTCGCCCTTGGTGACGCGCGAGGGCTCGGGTGCATAGCCCGGCTCGAAAAGGTCGAGCAGGGGCAGCGGTGCTTCGCTGAGATTCACCACGCCCATCGCCCGCAGCTTCATGAATCGCGCCTTGGACGCATTCAGGTCGATGATGGGGAAGAAATCCGAGTTGGGCTCGACACCAAAAGCCCGGAAGTACGCGTCCATCGTCCTCTTGGTGCCCACGCGATGGAGGTTGAGGTCGTCCAGGCCGCGGATGTGGAAGCGCGCCATCATCGCGGCGAACGCCGGGTTGTCGAATGCCACGGCCTTGGGATCGGGCACGCTGCCGCCGTTTGCCGCGACGAAGATCATGTCGCCGTCGTTCGACAGGTAGATGACATAGTCGGAGAACGCCGGGCGCAGTGCCTCGACTGCCGA
>DASUUN010000328.1:0-7907 GCA_036374055.1 Burkholderiales bacterium | reverse complement strand
GATTCCGCGCCGGGCGAAGCTCGTGGCCATCGTCGCGCCGCACACTTCGAACTGGGATTTCATCGTCGGCATCCTCGCCGTGTTCGCCATCGGCATCCGCGTGCGCTTCCTCGCCAAGCACACGCTGTTCAATCCCTGGCTGGGCTGGCTGATGCGCTGGCTCGGCGGCACGCCGGTGGTGCGCGAGACCCCGCAGGGCGCCGTCGCCAGGGCGGTCAGCGTGATCGAAAGCGAGCCCGCCGTGCTTCTCGCCATGGCGCCTGAAGGCACCCGCACGCGCGGCACGCCATGGCGCAGCGGGTTCTACCGCATCGCCCATGCCGCGCGCGTGCCGATCCTGCCGGTGGCGCTCGACGGCGGGCGCCGCACCATACGGCTGCACGCCCCGCTCGAGCCGAGCGGCGATTACGAGGCCGACGTGGCGCGCCTGCAGGCGCTGTATGAAGGCGTGCGCGGCCTGCGCGGCTAGCGCTCTTGCTTCGGGTCGCGCGACAGCAGGCGCTCCACCGCCGCCGCGGGCGTGAGGCGTCCTTCGAGCACGGCGTTCACCGCGTCGCTGACTGGCATGTCGACCCCTTTGGACCGGGCGAGGCGCGCGACTTCGGACGCCGAGCGCACGCCTTCGGCCACATGCCCGAGGTCGACGAGAATTTCATCGAGTGGGACCCCGCGAGCGAGCTCGAGGCCTACGCGCCGGTTGCGCGACAGGTCGCCGGTCGCGGTCAGGATGAGGTCGCCCGCGCCGGCGAGGCCGAAAAGGGTTTCGGGCGAGCCGCCCAGCGCGGCGCCCAGGCGCGCGATCTCGGCGAGGCCGCGCGTGATGAGCGCGGCGCGCGCGTTGAGGCCCAGGCCGAGCCCATCGGAAATGCCCGCGGCGATGGCCATCACGTTCTTCACCGCGCCGCCGATCTCGACGCCGACGAGATCGGCGCTGTAGTAGATCCGCATACGGCCGCCGTGCAGCAGGGCGGCGGCCTCGCGGGCAAAGTCCGCGTCGCGCGACGCCAGCGTGAGGGCGCACGGCAGGCCGCGCGCCACTTCCGCCGCGAACGACGGGCCCGACAGCGCGCCACAGCGCTCCTGCGAGACGATCTGGTGCGGCAGGAGCCCGCTGCCCTCCTCGAAGCCCTTGCACAGCCATACCAGCGAGGCATCGGCCGGGACCCTGCCCGCGATCTCCCTCAGGCCGGCCACCGGGGTGGCTACCAGGACGAGCCTTGCCTGAGACAGCGCTTGCGGCAGGTCGGACGTGATTCCCAGCGCGGCGGGCAGGTCGATCCCGGGCAGATAGCGCTCGTTGCGCCGGCTGCGCGAGATGCCCTCGGCCTGCGCGGCATCGCGCGCCCAGAGCATGACGTCGAGCCGCGCGGCGAGCACGCCGGCGATCGCGGTGCCCCAGGCGCCTGCGCCGAGGACCGCGACCCGCGTCACCGCGCGACTTCGATCTTGGGCCCGCCGTCCTGCTGCGGCCGCTGGCCGCCCTGCTGCTGCAGGCGCTGCACGTACAGCGCCTCGAACGACACCGGGGCGAGCAGCACCGGCGGGAAGCCGCCGCGATTGATCAGGTCCGAGATGGTCTCACGCAGGTACGGGAAAAGGATGGTCGGGCAGCCGATGTTGAGCAGCGGGTCGAGCTCTTCCGCCGGCACGTTGCGCACGGAGAAGATGCCGGCCTGCACCGCTTCAGCCAGGAACAGCGTGCGCTCCGCGGTCTTCGCCGTGACGGTGGCGCTCACGCTGACCTCGTAGTAACCCTCGGCGAAGCCGCCGCCGGCGGTATTGATCTGCACCTCGAGCTGCGGCTGCGCCTGCTGCATGAAGGCCTGCGGCCCGCTCGGGATCTCGAGCGACAGGTCCTTGACGTAGATTTTCTCGATCTGGAAGGTCGGTTGCGGCTGCTCTTGGCTCATCAGGGGGCCTTTAGAAGGGGGTCGAGCGCGCCTGCGCGCTCGAGGG
This sequence comes from Burkholderiales bacterium, assembly GCA_036374055.1. Taxonomy (GTDB): domain Bacteria; phylum Pseudomonadota; class Gammaproteobacteria; order Burkholderiales; family SG8-39; genus SCGC-AG-212-J23. The sequence continues at coordinate 5,951 of DASUUN010000328.1, read as the reverse complement.
CGTGAAGATCGTCGCAGCCGCCGATGTGCCGCTCGCCGATCCAGATCTGCGGCACGGTGCGCCGGCCGCTCTTTTCCATCATCTCCGCGCGCCGCGCGGGCTCGAGGTCGACGCGGATCTTCTCCACCTCCGCGCCCTTGTCCCGCAGCAGCCGGTCCGCCGACTGGCAGAAGGGGCAGGCGGCGGTGAGGTACATCAGCACTTTCGCCAACTCATTTCTCCACCGGCAGCCCGGCCTGCTGCCACGCGCCGATGCCGCCGGACAGGTTGAGCACCCTCGTGTAGCCCTGGCCTCGGAGGGCGGCCGCCGCCTTGGCCGAGCGGTTACCGCTGTCGCAATAGAGGATCACCGGGCGGTCCTTGCGCTTTCCAGCAAATTCCGCGCCGCCGGTATCGACGCGCGACATCGGCACGTTCTTCGCGCCGAGGACGTGGCCGGCGCCGTACTCGCCCGGCTCGCGCACGTCGATCACCAGCGCGTCTTCGCGGTTGATGAGCTGGGTCGCCTGCGAAGGGCTGACCGACGGCCCGCCGGTGGCGCGGCGCACGTACGGCCACAGCAGCATGGCGCCGGACACGAACGCCACCGCTATCAGGAGGATGTTGTCCTGGAGGAATTTCACGAGGGGGCCTCATTATAATTCAGCGCCATGCACAAGCTCGTGCTGCTGCGCCACGGCGAATCGGACTGGAACCGCGAGAACCGCTTCACCGGCTGGACCGACGTCGACCTGTCCGCCAGGGGGGTTGAGGAAGCCCGCGCCGGCGGGCGGCTGCTCAAAGCGGACGGCTACCGCTTCGATCTGTGCTTCACCTCGCTGCTCAAGCGCGCCATCCGTACCCTCTGGATCGGGCTGGAGGAGCTCGACCAGATGTGGCTGCCGGTGGAGAAGAGCTGGCGCCTGAACGAGCGCCACTATGGCGCGCTGCAGGGCCTGAACAAGGCGGAAACCGCGGCGAAGTTCGGCGAGCAGCAGGTGCTCCTCTGGCGCCGCAGCTACGACGTGCCGCCGCCCGCGCTGGAGGCGAGCGATCCGAGGTACGAGGGCGGCGATGCACGCTACGCCGGTATCGAGGTGCCGCGCACCGAATGCCTGAAGGACACGGTGGCGCGCGTGATTCCGTACTGGAACAGCGCCATCGCGCCCGCGGTGCGGGCCGGGCGCCGCGTACTCATCGCGGCCCACGGCAACTCGCTGCGAGCCCTGATCAAGCATCTGGACGACGTTTCCGACGAAGAGATCGTCAAGGAAAATGTCCCTACCGGCCTGCCTCTCGTCTACGAGTTCGACCCGGAGCTCAGGCCCACCAAGCGCTATTACCTCGGCGATCCGGCGGAAGTCCAGCAGCGCATCGCCGCGGTGTCGGCCCAAGGGAAGGCCAGGGCCTGAATCGGCTTCTGGCCCTCGTCCTAGCCCTCGCGGCGGCATCGCCGATCCATGCCGCGAAAGAAGAAGACCTCGCCGCGCTGCGCGCGCGCATCCGGGCCCTGACGCAGCAGCTCGAGAAGAAGGAGGACACCCGCAAGGAAGCGCGCGACGCGCTGCGGCAGTCCGAGCGCGCCATTTCCGAGGCCAACCGCACGCTCGCCGCGCTGCAGGCGGAAATCCGGCAGGCGCGCGTCGAGGCCGCCGCGATTGCCGAGCGCCGCAAAGCGCTGGAGCGCTCCCTTGCCGAGCGCAGGGCGACGATCGGCCGCATGCTCGCCGCGCGCCAGGCGAGCGGCGCGCCCGACGCAGTGCGCGTGCTGCTATCCGGCGAGGACCCGGCCGCGGTGTCGCGCACCCTGCACTACGTCGGGTACGTGACGCGCGCTTCGGCCGCCATGCTGGACGAGTACCGCGCGGGCATTGCCGAAGCCGGGCGGCTGGCGGGCGAGGCCGAGGCCAAGCGCGGGCGGCTGCTCGGGCTGGAGCAATCGAGCCGGGCGGACCGTGAAAGAATCCTCAGCGAGCAGCGCGAGCGGCGTCGCGTGCTTGCCCGCGTCGCGCTCGAGCTGCGCAAGAGTCGCAGGGAAATCAAGGTGCTGCGTGCCGACGAGGCACGCCTTGCGCGGCTGGTGGAGGAGCTGGGGCGGGTGGTCGCGGCGCGAGTCGAATCGGGCGCGCCCTTTTCCCGGCTGCGCGGACGGCTGACCGCGCCCGTGCAGGGGGAACTCAGCGGACGCTTCGGCGCTCCAAGAGGAGCGGCAGGGACCGAGGCCAAAGGCGTGTTTATCCGCGCTCCGGAGGGGCGGCCGGTGCGGGCCGTGGCCTCCGGACAGGTGGTGTACGCGGACTGGATGCGGGGCTTCGGCAACCTGCTCATCCTCGACCATGGCGAGGCCTATCTTTCCATCTATGCCAACACCGAGGCGCTGCTGAAGCAGGTAGGCGAGATCGTGGCTGCGGGCGAGACGATTGCCACGACCGGCGCGAGCGGTGGCAACGAGGAAACAGGGCTATACTTTGAACTGCGGCATCTTGGCCGCGCTTTTGACCCGCTGCGGTGGGTCAAGCTGAAATAAACGGCGCTTCCCACATATGCAAAAGCTTCGCAACATCGGACTCATTGCCCTCGGCGCCGTCGCCGGCGTGCTGATCAGCCTCAACTTCCAGGCGATCGCCGACCGCGCCACGCGCAGCCCGCTGCCCATCGAGGAGCTGCGCGCCTTCACCGAGGTGTTCGGCGCCATCAAGACGAACTACGTCGAGTCGGTCGAGGACAAGAAGCTCATCACCGAGGCCATCAACGGCATGCTCACCGGCCTGGACCCGCACTCGGCCTACCTCGACCAGGAGGCCTTCCGCGAGCTGCAGGTCGGCACCCAGGGCCAGTTCGGCGGCCTGGGCATCGAGGTCGGCATGGAAGACGGCTTCGTCAAGGTGATCTCGCCGATCGAGGACACGCCCGCGTTCAAGGCCGGCATCAAGCCGAACGACCTCATCATCAAGCTCGACGAGACGCCGGTGAAGGGCATGACGCTGAACGATGCGGTGAAGCGCATGCGCGGCAAGCCCAACACCCAGATCACCCTCACCATCTCGCGCAAGGGGGAAAGCGCGCCGCTGACCGTCACCCTCACGCGCGCCATCATCCGCGTGCAGAGCGTGAAGTCGAAAATCATCGAGCCGGGCTACGGCTGGGTACGCGTGTCGCAGTTCCAGGAGGCGACCACCGAGCACCTGGTCAAGCATCTCGCCCAGATGTTCAAGCAGAACCCGAACCTGAAGGGGCTGGTGCTCGACCTGCGCAACGACCCGGGCGGCCTGCTGCACGGCGCGGTGGCCATCTCGTCGGCGTTCCTGCCGGCCAAGTCCCTCATCGTCTCGACCGACGGCCGCGCGGAGGACGCGAAGAAGAAGTTCTTCGCCACGCCGGATGACTACTCGCGCAGCAGCCGCGGCGAGGACGTGCTGAAGCATCTGCCCCAGCCGGTGAAGACCATCCCGATGGTGGTGCTGGTGAACGGCGGCTCGGCCTCGGCCTCCGAGATCGTCGCCGGCGCGCTGCAGGACCACAAGCGCGCCACCGTGATCGGCACGCAGACCTTCGGCAAGGGCTCGGTGCAGACCATCATGCCGCTGGGCAACAACACCGCCATCAAGCTCACCACCGCGCGCTATTTCACGCCCGGCGGGCGCTCGATCCAGGCGCTCGGCATCAAACCCGACATCGTGGTCGAGGACCCGACCGACACGCTCACCCGCGTGCGCGAAGCCGACCTCACGCGCCACCTCCTCAACGGCACCAGGCCCGAGGAGAGCAAGGAGCCCGTGGTGCAGCGCCCGAAGCCGGCCGCGCAGCCGGGCGACGCGAAGCCCGCCGAGCTCGGCTCGAAGGACGACTTCCAGCTGCAGCAGGCGATCGCCCATCTCAAGGGCGAGCCGGTCAAGGCCGTGTCGCCGACAGTGGCGGCCACCAAGCCGGCCGCAACGCCCACTAACTGAACGACGAGCAGCTCCTCCGCTACAGCCGCCACATCCTCCTCCCCGAGATCGGGGTCGAGGGCCAGGAGCGGCTGCAGCGGGCGCACGTGCTCATCGTCGGCGCCGGCGGCCTGGGTTGCCCCGCCGCGCTCTACCTTGCCGCCGCCGGCGTCGGCTGCCTGACCCTCGCGGATTCCGACAAGGTCGACCTCACCAACCTGCAGCGCCAGATCCTGTACCGCGCCGAAGCCGTCGGCATGCCGAAAGTCGACGCCGCGCGCGCCGCATTGAATGCGCTCAATCCTGAAGTGAACGTGATCGGCTTGAAGAAAAGACTCGAGTCCGGGGATGCGGACGATCCGGTCGCCCGCGCGGATCTGGTCCTCGACTGCACGGATAACTTCGCCACGCGCCATCTCCTGAACCGCGCGTGCGTAAGGCATCGAAAGCCGCTGGTGTCCGGTGCCGCCATCCGCTTCGACGGCCAGGTCATGGTGTTCGACCTGCGCGATCCCGCCGCGCCGTGCTACGCGTGCCTGTTTCCCGAGGAAGGTGAAGTCGAGGAAGTGCAGTGCTCGGTCATGGGCGTGTTCGCGCCGCTCACCGGCATCGTCGGCGCCACCCAGGCGATGGAAGCGCTGAAGCTGCTCGCCGGCATCGGCGCCTCGCTCAGCGGGCGGCTGCTGCTGCTCGACGCGAAGAACGCCGATTGGCGCACGGTAAAGGTGAGCAGGGATCCGGCTTGCGCCGTCTGCACTACACGGTCAGATAACGCCGCTGCGCAGTGAAGCTTTCGACCGGCTTCCTGGCGAAGCCGCTCTTGGCGTACTGGTGCAGGCAGCCGATGGCGTAGCGCAGCAGCATGGCGGCGCGGCCGGCGGCGTCGCCGTCGGCGGCAACGCGCAGCGACTGCTTCAGCGTGGCCTCGAAGCGGTCGAAGAACTGGTTCATGCGCGCCTGCAGGCGCTCGTGCTCGCCCACCAGCGCATCGCCGGTCATGACGCGCACCATGCCGGGATTCTTCTCGGCGAAGGCGAGCAGCATCTCGACCAGCTTCTCGGCCTGGCGCGCACCGTCGGACTCGTCCTCGGTGATGCGGTTGGCGAGCGTGAATACCGAGCTTTCGATGAACTCGATCAGGCCTTCGTACATCTGCGCCTTGGAGGCGAAGTGGCGGTAGAGGGCGGCCTCGGAGACATCGAGGCGCTCGGCCAGCGCCGCGGTGGTGATGCGCTCCCATTTGGGCGCCTCGAGCATCTGCGCGAGTGCCTTGAGGATCTCCAGCCTGCGTTCGCCTTTTGCGCGCGGCATGACTGAAGTGAATCTTAACTTCAGGCGTACCGGAAAACTAGGCGGGGAAGGTCGAGCACCGAAGAAATGCGCAGGTCGACGAACGGCACGCGCCGCTTGCTCTGATTCACCCAAACCGTTGACATCCCAAGGCGATGGGCGGTGCGCAGGTTGTCCAGGATGTCGTCGACGAAGGCGCAGCGGTGGGGGTCGAGGTTGTGCTTGCGCAGCAGCACGTGAAAGCCGTGCAGCGCCGGTTTGCCGCGGTAGCGCGCGTCCTCGATCGAATAGACCCCGTCGAAGTAGCGTGCCAGGCCGATGGCGTCCAGGACGCCCCGGACGTACTCGCGCGGCGCGTTGGAGAACACCAGCTTCAGGCCGCCCAGGCGCTCGAGGGCGTGCTTCAGCGCGTTCTCGTGCACCACGATGTCCGCGAGTTCGGGGAACACGTGCGTTTCGGCGAGGAAGCGCTTCGGGTCCATGCCGTAGTGGCGCATCAGGCCGTTCAGGGTGGTGCCGTAGCGCAGCCAGAAGTCGCGCCGCATGCGGTTGGCCGCTTCGTCGTCCAGGCCGAACTGGCGCTTGAGGAAATCGTTGATCTGCAGGTGCATGGACGGAAAGATGGCCGCCGTCGCGTCGTGCAGGGTGTTGTCGAGGTCGAAGATCCACACCCGCCGGGACGGCGGCAAGCGGGCAATGCGCACTACTTGCTCTTGATGAGGGTGCCGACGCCCTGGTCGGTGAGCACTTCGA
>DASUUN010000327.1:0-10066 GCA_036374055.1 Burkholderiales bacterium | reverse complement strand
CCGCCGAAGCTCTTGCCGAGCTGCCGCAGCTGGAGGACGGGCTCCGCCATCACTCGCAGTGCTTGCAGGGCGGATAGTCGCGGCTGTAGAGCGGCGTCTTCAGGTACTCGGCCTTCTTGTACTTCCAGAACTGGCCCACGTTCGGGTAGGTCTTGATGACCGTGTTCCACAGCTCGTCCTGCGGATAGCCGAACATCTTCTTCTTCTCCACCTTCTTGATGTAGATGTTCTGCACCGGGTTCCTCATGTCGTCGAAGTGCACCGGGCCGCGCACCGCGTCGAGCTTGAGGCTGGTGATGGCCTTGATGAACTGCTGCGGCCCCGGCCACTTGCCCTTGCTGCGCTTCATCACCTCGTCGATCATCTGCGCGCTGGTGTAGTTGCTCTCCGAGTAGTACGAGGGCACCTTGCCGTACTTGGCGCGGTAGGCCTTCACGAACTCGACGTTCTTCGGCGTGTCGAGCGCCGCGCTGTACTGCAGGCCCGAGACGTGGCCCAGCACCTCGTCGCCCATCGCCGGCAGGACGAACTCGTCGTAGCTGGTGCCGCCGCCGATCACCGGCTTGCTGATGCCCGCGGCCTGCAGCTGCTTCGGGAACTGCAGCGCCATCGGCCCGACCATGAGCGAGAAGATGGCGTCGACGTCGCGCTTGAGGGTCGGGATGTAGGGGCCGAAGTCCTTGGTGCCCAGGGGCGGCCAGATCTTCTGCACCACCTTGCCGCCGCAGTCCTCGAACACGCGCTGGAAGCCGCCCACCACCTCGTGGCCGAAGGCGTAGTCCGCGCCCACGGTGGCGACGCGCTTGTAGCCCTGCTCGCAGGCCCACTGCCCGAGCGGATGGTGCGGCTGCGAGCTCGTCCAGCTGGTGCGCACGATGTATGGGTACTTGGGCAGGTCGCGCTGCGTGAGGTCGTCCGCCGCGGCCACCGACAGCACGTACACCGTCTTCAGGCGGCTGCTCACCGGGGCGAGCGCGTAGCCGGTCGAGGCGAGCAGCCCGCCGATGTACATGTGCACCTTGTCCTGGCGGATCAGCTTCTCCGCCTTGCGCACCGCCACCGGCGGCTTGCCCTCGGTGTCCTCGACGATGAAGGTCACCTTGGCGCCGCCGAGCCGGCCGCCGTGCTGGTCCAGGTAGAGCTGGAAGCCGTTCTCCATGTCCTTGCCGATCTGGGCGAAGATGCCCGTCATCGGCGCGACGAAGCCGATGCGCAGCTCCTGCGCCGCGGCCGGCAGGGTGACGGAAAGCCCGATTGCTGCGGCTATGACTGATCGTTTCATGAAAGCCCTCCTCAGTGGGTTGCACTCCTCCAGTTGCGGATGCGGGCCGGGATGCCCATCAGGCCGCCCGGCAGATACAGGATCGTCAGCACGTACACCGCGCCCAGCACGTACTGCCACCAGGGCACGATGGTCGCCAGGTACTCGCGCAGGAACGTGACCACGCCGGCGCCGATGGCGCCGCCCACCAGCGTCCCGGGACCGCCGAGCACCACCATCAGAAGAACGTCCACCGAGGTGGTGAGGATGACGTCGCCCGGGCTGACGATGCCGGTAAGGTGCGCCCACAGCACGCCGCCCAGGCCGCCGAAGCCGCCGGCGATGACGAACGCCAGGTATTTGTGCAGCCAGGTGTTGTAGCCGAGGATGCGCATGCGCAGCTCGCGCTCGCGGATGCCGACCAGGCTGCGGCCGAACGGCGAGCGCACCAGCACGTACAGCGCGCCGAGCGACAGCGCGAAAAAGCCGAGCACCAGGTAGAAATAGTTGAGGTCGTCGGACAGCGCGATGCCGAAGTCCGGCCGGCCGGGCATGTTGATGCCGTTGTCGCCGCCGGTGAGCGAGTTCCAGCGGTACGCGAGGCCCCAGACGCACATGCCCAGCGCCAGCGTGATCATCAGGAAGTACACGCCGCTCGCGCGCACCGCGAACAGGCCGAACACCGCGGCCGCCGCCGCGCCCGCGAGGATGCCCAGTACCACCACGATCCAGAAGCCCCCGCCCAGCCCGAAGCCGTAGGTGCTGGCGAGGATCGCCGTGAGATATGCGCCCATGCCCAGGTACGCCGCCTGGCCGAGCGACGGCAGCCCGGTATAGCCGAGCAGCAGGTCCACGCTCATGGCGATGATGCCCAGCACCAGCGCCTGGGTCAGCAGGATCAGGATGTAGGAATTGACGAACGGCGCCACCGCCCCCAGCACCACCAGCGCGGCGATCACGGCGATGATCTTCTTCACGCTTTCGACCTCCTGACAAGGGCGCAAAACCCGCTCGCTTCCCCCCTTGTCAGGGGGGCAAGAAGAAGACCGGTCATTCGCGGCCCAAAAGTCCGGTAGGTTTCAAAGCCAAAATCGCCACCATCGGCGCGTACAGGCTGAAATAAGCGAGCTCCGGAAACAGCGCCTTGCCGAAGTTGTCGGCCAGCCCGACGAGCAGGCTGCCCACCGCGGCGCCGGACAGGCTGCCCATGCCGCCGATGATCACCACGGCGAAGGCGATCGGCAGCACCTCGAAGTCCAGCCCGGGGTAGATGCCGAGGAAGGCGCCGCCGATGACCCCGCCGAGAGCCGCGAGGAAGGCGCCCAGCGCGAAAATGAACATCGACACGCGCGAGGTGTCGATGCCCACGCCGCGCGCCATCTCGGCGTCGTCCACCGCCGCGCGCACTACCGCGCCCACGCGCGTCTTCTCCATCGCCAGCCACAGCGCGAGGCCGATGGCCACGGCGGTGCTGATCATGAAGATGCGGTATACCGGCAGGTGCAGGCCGCCCACCACCCAGCTGCGGGTGAGCCCGGCGGGCGGGTCGATGATCAGGTTGTCGCCGCCCCAGATGTCGAGCGCCGCCTGCTGGAACAGGAACGCGAAGCCCACCGTGAGCAGCACCTGGCGCAGCGGGTCGAAGCCCAGGCGCCGCAGGAAGGCGCGCTCCATGACCAGGCCCACCAGCGCGATGGCGAGCGCCGCCACCGGCAGCGCGAGCAGCCACGAACCGGTGGCCCAGATCACCGACAGCGCCACGTAGCCGCCGAGCAGGAAGTAGGCGCCATGCGCCAGGTTCACTATGCGCATGACGCCGAAAATCAGCGTCAGGCCGCTGGCCAGCAGGAACAGCAGCGCCCCGTACGAGACGCCGTTGAAGGTCTGGATGATCCAGAACTCGGCGTCCACGGGTCCCTCAGCTCTCGACGGCCTCGGCGCGGCCGCTGGCCGCGGAGCGGAACACCGCTTCCAGCGCCGACACGTTGGCGACCATTTGCGCCTGCGGCACCGGGTACGGGGCGCGCCCGGCCGCGGCGTCGGCGAACGCCTCGAGGTTCGCCAGCACGGCCTGGGCGGGCGGGAAGTGCTTTTCTACCTTTTCCCGTCCCCGGATGCGGGTGGTAAACGACCACCCCTGGGGCGCCTCGGGATGCGCCTTGTCGCGCACTTCCACCCAGCCTTTGCTGCCGTAGATCGCGAAGCGCCCGTCGAAAGGCGTGGCGAGCACGGCGCTGATGAGGGCGTGGCCGCCGTTGCGAAAGCCGACCAGCACGCCCAGCGTGTCGCCGTTGGTCAGCTGGCTTCCCAGCGTCTTCACCGAAGCGAACACCTTCTCCGCCGCGCCGAACACGCCGACCGACAGGTCGAGCAGGTGGATCCCGGTCGCCGTCATCGGTCCGGCGGGCGCCTCCTTCGCCGACAGCCGCCAGTTGTCCGCGGGCATGGCGAGGAACTTGTCCTGGCTGAAGTTCGCCTCGATCTGCAGCGGCGCGCCGATCTCGCCGCTCTCCAGGATGCGCAGCGCCTCCTGGATCGGCGGCTCGAAGCGCTTCTCGTGGCCGACCGCGAGCACCACGCCGTTGTCGTTGCACGCCTGTACCGCGCGCAGCGCATCGGCGCGCGACAGCGACAGCGGCTTCTCGCAGAACACGTGCCTGCCGGCGCGCGCCGCGCGCACCACCTGCCCGCAGTGCTGGCTGTGCGGCGTGCACAGCACCACGCCCTGCACCGCCGGGTCGGCCAGGGCCTCGTCCAGGTCCGCGGCGACCCCTGCCTCGCGCACGAACGGGTCCACCTTGCGCACCACGCGCAGCTTCGCGCTCCGCGCGAGCAGCGAGCAGACGATGCGGCCCCACCAGCCGAGGCCGACCACGGCCACGCCGAGGGCTGTCACCCCCGCGCGCGCTGCATGAATTCCGGCCGCAGCGCCTTGCTCCAGTCCGGGATCTCCTTGATCTTCTTCTCGCGCAGCAGCACTTCCGCCTGCGCCTGCATGTAGTTGCGCACGTTGGACGGGAACCCGGGGCTCACCTCGATGGTCGACACCGCGCTGGCGAAAGTCTCCGGCGACATCTTGTAGCCCTTCGAGGTGTAGAAGGCGTAGATCGAGTCGGACACCTTCTTCCGGTTGTTCTTGAAGTCGTCGGCCACCGCCAGCCAGGCCTTGAGGTAGCGCACCACCGCGTCGGGGTTCTTCTCGACGAATTCCGGGGTCGCCGCCATGAACACCGGCATGCGGTCCACGTCCCAGTAGTTCATGATGGTGGTGGCGATGCCGTCGGCCTCGGCGATGGAGTTGTAGGGCTCGACGTTGATCATGGCGTCCACGGTCTTCGCGGCCATGGCGGCCACCATGTCGTTCACGTTCATGCGCACTTCCTGCCAGTCGCCCTTCTTCAGCCCCGCCTTGGGCGCGATCTGGTCGACGAACACGTTGCCGATGGACGAGCCGGTCTGGTTGGCGATCTTCTTCCCGCGCAGGTCCTCGATGCGCTTGATGCCGAGCTCCTTGCGCGCCATCACCCGCGTGGTCTTGCCCACCTCCTCGATCTGCGCGATCGCCACCAGCTGGCCGCGCGAGTGGCCGATGATGAACGAGGGACCGGCATAGGTGCCCAGGTCCACCTGGCGCCCGACCATCTGCTGCATGGTGATGTTGCCCGAGGGCACGGCGAACTCCTCGTACTTGAGACCCTGCTTCTCCAGCGCGCCCGAGCGCAGCAGGTAGTAGGTCGGCATGCCCCACATGTTGGTCTGGTATCCCTGCTTGATGACCGCGGACTGCGCCGCGGCGGGACCCCACATCGAGGCCACGGCGACGGCGCCGCCGGCGGCCAGAAAGTCACGGCGTTTCATTTCTCCTCCTCCTTTAGGCTGAGATGACGAAGAAGCGCTTTCTGATGCTCGAGGAATTCTACGCTCAGCGGGTCGCGCGGGCGGGGCAGGCGCACGCGCACCTCGGCCCTGATGCGCCCCGGGTGGGGCGTCATGACGATCACCCGGTCGGCAAGGTAGACCGCCTCGGCGACGTTGTGCGTCACGTAGACCACGGTCTTGCGCGTCTCGCGCCACACCTCCGCGAGCAGGCGCTGCATCTCGTCGCGCGTCATGGCGTCGAGCGCCGCGAACGGCTCGTCCATCAGCAGCACGCCCGGGTTGTAGGCGAGCGCGCGCGCGATGGCCACGCGCTGCTGCATGCCGCCCGACAGGTGGTGCGGGTAGGCGCCGGCGAACTTCTCCAGCTTCACCAAGCGCAGCTGCTCCAGCGCGATGCGCTCGCGCTCGGCCTTGCCGACGCCCTTCATCTCCAGCCCGAAGGCGACGTTGCCGAGCGCGGTGCGCCAGGGGAAGAGCTGGGCGAAGTCCTGGAACACGATGCCGCGGTCCAGGCCCTGGCCGTTCACCGGCTGGCCGCCGACGCGGATCTCGCCCGCGGTCGGCGCGAAGAACCCGGCGATCATGTTGAGCAGCGTGGTCTTGCCGCAGCCGCTGGGGCCGACCAGGCACACGAACTCCTCGTTCGCGGCCGAGAAGCTCGCGTCGTCCACGGCGTGCACCTTGCCGTTGGGCGTGTCGTACACCAGGCTGACGTTCTTTATCTCGATCACGCTTTTGCCGTCCTGACCATGCCCCAGCGCAGCACCGTCGAGCGCTCGAGCGAGCCGAACACCACGCGCTCGAACACGAAGCCGATCGCGCCGATCACCGCGAGCGAGGCGAGCATGACGTCGGCGTTGAGGAACTCCTTGGCGTCGAAGATCACCCAGCCCAGGCCGAAGGCCGAGGCCGCCAGCATCTCGGCGCCCACCACCGCGATCCAGGCGCGCTGGAATGCGAGGCGCAGCCCGGTGATGATGAACGGCGACGCCCCCGGCACCACCACCTTCCAGAACATCGCGGTGCCCTGCGCGCCCATCGAGCCGGCGGCGCGCAGCCACAGCGGGTTCACCGCGCGCGCCCCGGTCCAGGTGTTGATCACCATCGGGAAGCTGGCGGCGTAGAACACGAGGAGGATGGTGGCGACGTTGCCCAGGCCGAACCACAGGATGAACACCGGCGCCCAGGCGAGCGACGGGATCGGCATCAGCGCGCTCACCAGCGGCAGGAAGAAACCCTCCACCGGGCGGTAGCGCGCCATGAGGAAGCCGAGCAGCAGGCCGAGGGTCGCGGCGAGCGCGAGGCCGGCGAACACGCGGTACAGCGTGTTGATGGCATGGCCCGCCATCGAGCCGTCGGCGAGCATCGCCCAGAGCGTGCGGGCGACCATGGGCAGCGTAGGCACCAGGGCCGGCGCGAACCAGCCGCTTCTCGCCACGAGCTCGTACAGCACGGCAAAGAAGAGCACGGAAAGCAGCGCTTTCATGCCGCCACCATCCCCCAGCGCACCACGGTGTAGTTCTCGAGGCGCTGGAACACGAGCTTCTCCAGCGCCAGGCCGATGACGCCGATCACCGCGATGCCGGCGAGCATCGCGTCGGTGTTGAGGAACTCGCGCGCGCCGAAGATCAGCCAGCCCAGGCCCCAGGGCACCGCGGCGAGCATCTCTACCGCGACCAGGATGCGCCACGCCTGCGCCAGTCCCAGCCGGCAGCCGGTGAGGATGTACGGCAGCGCGCCGGGCAGGATCACATAGCGGAACAGCCGGTGCTCGTCCGCGCCCATGGTCTGCGCCGCGCGCAGCCAGATCTCCTTCACCGCCTTCACGCCGGTCCAGCTGTTCACGATCACCGGGAAGGCGGCGACGAAGGCCACCAGCACGATCGAGCCGGTGTCGCCCAGCCCGAACCACAGCAGGAACAGCGGCGCGTACGCGAGGCCCGGGATCGGCGCGCCGATGCTCACCAGCGGCAGCAGCAGGTCCTCGGCGCGCCGGTAGCGCCCCATCAGGATGCCCACCGCCACGCCGGCGATGGCGGCGATGGCGAAGCCGAACACGAGGCGAAACAGCGTCTCCGCGGCGTGGTGCGGGAGGATGCCCTGCGCCGTGAGGCGCGCCAGCGTGCCGGCGATTTCCTCCAGCGGCGGGAACAGGCGCGGCGGGAACACGCCCGACAGCGCGACCAGCTCCCAGATCGCCGCCACCACGATGAACGGAAAGGCGGCGCGAAAAAACGACGACGCGGACAACCGTCCCTCCTCCCAGAGTTGACGCCGGCTAGTCTAGCCTGACTTGGAAACCTTCAGGTACCAGTCGAGGATCTGTTCGCCAGTCCATACGGCGACGTCGCGCCGCTTGACGATGTGCTCCAGCGCCTTGCGGTAGTACTTCAGGCGGTGCGGCGCGCCCATGATGTAAGGGTGCACCACCAGCGCCATGACGCGCGCCGAGTCCTTCGCGTCGGCATAGATCTGGTCGAACTGGTCGATCGCCCGGTCGGCGTATTCGGAAGCCTTGTGGTGCTGGATGAGCATCATGGCGACGTCGTTGCACTCCTGCGTGTAGGGCACGCTGACCAGCGGCCGGCTGCGGGTCTTCAGCCACACCGGCTGGTCGTCCAGCACCCAGTCGGCGACGTAGTCGTAGCCCTGCTCCGCGAGGATGTCGGGCGTATCCCAGGTCTCCGTGAGCCCGGGCCCCAGCCAGCCGCGCGGCGCGCGGCCGGTGAATTCGCGGATCGCCTCCGTCGTCTTGCGGATGTCCTCGCGCTCGTCCTCCACCGCCTGCATGTTGCGCTGCGTATAGCCGTGGCCCATGAACTCCCAGTTACGCTCGAGCGCCGCCCGGGAAACCGCCTCGTAGCTGCGGATTGCCGTGCCGTTGATGGCGAGCACCGCGCGGATCTTCAGCTCGTCCAGCACCTCGAGCATGCGCCAGAAACCGACGCGGTTGCCGTACTCGTGCCAGGCCCAGTTCGGGATGTCGGGCTTGGGCACGCCCCCCGCCGGCGGCGTGAGCACGGTGCGCGGCATCGGCCGGTCGATGTCCCATTCCTCGACGTTGACGATGGTCCACACCACCATGCGCGCGCCGCCGGGCAGCGCGAGCGGCGCGCGCCCGGCGATGGGCGAATACGCCAGCCGCTCGTGGGGCTTCATGCCCCCTCCACGATGACCAGCTCCACTTCCCCGGCGCCGCTGCGGCGGAACGCCGCCGCCTCGCGGTATTCCGGCGAGTCGTGGCAGGCCACGGCCTGCTCCAGTGAGGGAAACTCGATCACCACGAAGCGCTGGAACTTCTCCGGGCCTTCCAGGATCTGGAAGCGCCCGCCGCGCGCCAGGACCTTGCCGCCGTACTTCGCCAGGATGCCCGGCACGCGGTCGGTGTACTTCTTGTACTCCGCAGGATCGTTGATCTTCGAGCGCGCCACCCAGTAGCCTTTCATAGCCCTCTCACTCCGTCGTACAGAAGCCGGCTGCCCGTCACGAACAGCAAAGCGTAGATGATGCGGTAGAACCAGCGCGTGTCAATGCGGCGCTGCAGCCAGACGCCGGCGAAGATGCCCGCGATGCCCACCGGCACGAGCGCGGCGGAAGTGGTCAGGATCGCTCTGTCGAACAGCCCGAGCCAGACGTAGGGCAGGATCTTCGCGTAGTTGAGCGCGGCGAAGAACACCAGCGACGTGGCGACGAACGCTTCCTTGTCGAGCTTCTGCGGGATCAGCCACACCATTACCGGCGGGCTGCCGGCATGGGTGATGAAGCTCGTGAATCCCGACAGCGTGCCCCAGAACCACCCGGACGCCGTGCCGGGCTTTCGCATGAAGCGCTTTCTCGGGTAGAGCGTCCAGGCGAGGAAGCCGAGGGCGGTCGCGCCGACGAGGATGCGGATCCAGTGCTCGCTCATGTAGCGGAAGGTGAGCGCGCCGACCACGCAGCCGGCGAGTCCGGCGGGTACGAGGATGCGCATGACGCGCCGGTCCCACTTGCCCAGGTAGCCTCGGATGCCGGCGATGTCCATGAGGCACAGCACCGGCAGCATGACGGCCGCGGCCGTGGCCGGCGGGATAACGATCGCCATGAGCGGCGTGGCCACCGCCGCGCCGCCGCCCGTGCCGCCCTTCGAGATCCCGGTCAGGGCGACCGCGGGCAACGCGAGCGCCCAGAACCAGGGATCCTGGATCAAACCTTGCCCAGCGCCTTGAGGATCCTCTCCGGCGTGAAGGGCATGGCGGTCACGCGGGCGTTCAGCGGCGCGAGCGCGTCGTTGATGGCGTTCATCACCGCGGCGGGCGCGCCGGCGGTGCCGGCCTCGCCCACGCCCTTGGCGCCGAGCTGCGACTGCCGGGTCGGGGTCTCGATGTGCCGGCACACGATGTCGGGCATCTCGCCGCTCATCGGCACCAGGTAATCGGCCAGGTTGCCGTTGAGCAGCTGCCCGTCCGGGCCGTACAGGCATTCCTCGAAGAGCGCCGCGCCGATGCCCTGCACCACGCCGCCGCGGATCTGCTCGTCCACCAGCATCGGGTTGATCACCGTGCCCGAATCCTCCACGCACCAGTGCTTGAGCAGCTTCACGAACCCGGTGTCCGGATCCACCTCCACGAGCGAGGCCTGGATGCCGTTGGTGAAGGTGAAGCCGTACTGGCGCGGCGTGTAGTGCCGCGTCACGGTGAGCTCGGACTGGAAGTCCATCGGCAGGGTGTCGGGACGGAAGTACGCGACGCGCCCCAGCTCCGCCAAAGGCATCTTCGGTTCGCGGGTCAAGAGACTCACGACGTTGTTTCCCTCGACATCCAGCTCCGCCTTGTCCACCTTCAGGATGGCGGCAGCCACGTCCAGCAGGTTCGAGCGCAACGCGCGTCCGGCCTGCAGCACCGCCTCGCCGCCGATGCCGGCGCCGCGCGAGGCCCAGGTGCCGCCGCC
>DASUUN010000326.1:0-5576 GCA_036374055.1 Burkholderiales bacterium | reverse complement strand
GGACAACCGTCTTTCGTCGCCTGGCTGCTTGGGATGGCGGGCAAGGACAAGAACTGTCTCGCCGCCCGGCAGGGCCGCTGTCCCGGCCGCGACCAGTGCCACGACTGCGCCTGGTCTCCTTTGCGAAGGCGCTGATCCGCTGCAGGAAGGCGCGCGAGCCTGGGCGCGTGCGCGACAAGGCCGAAGGTGTCGGGAAGCTGCAGCGTGTTCGGGCCGCAGCGCGCCAGGTCGCTCCCGGGGGCTCCGCAAGACGCTCGGTTGTCGCGACGGCGAGCGCGACTTCCTTTCCGTCGAGGCGCAGCGACGCTGCGAGGAACCACGGCCGCATCAGGCGAGCACGATGCCGACGGAAACGGCGATGAGCAAGAGCAGCGCCAGGTGGCGGAAGCGCCTCTCGCTCACGTAGGGAAAGAGGCGCATCCCCGCGACCAGCCCGGCGTAGAAGCCGGGCGCGAGCCACAGCGCCGTCCACGCGGCGGCGGCGTCGAGGACGCCGCGAGTCCAGAGCATGACGAGGCCGGCGAGCGAGGTCACGACGAGGTAGAGAGTGAGGTTGGCGCGCGTCGTCTCGATGCGGTCGGGTCCCGACAGGAGGTAGAGGATCACCGGCGGCGCGCCGACGCTGGTGGCGCCCAGCATCGCGCCGCTCAGCGCGCCGAGCACGATCGAGGTGGCCGGGCGCTGGCGGCCGGAATAGCGCCAGCCGCGCAGGAGTAGCAGCGAGAACACGATGACGATCGCGGCGATCGCGCGTCGCAGCATGTCCGGGTCGGCGCTCACCAGCACATAGCCGCCGAGCGGCACCGCGGCGCAGGCGGCGAGCCCGAGCGGCGCGAAGACGCGCCAGTGCACCAGCGGCATGGTCTCCAGCAGCATGGGCGCCGCGGCGACCGACTCGAGCAGCAGCACGACCGGCACCGCGACGAGCGGGCCGAGCAGCAGCGCGAGCGGCGGCGTCATCACCAGGGCGCCGCCGAAGCCGGTGACGCCGCGAACCACGCCGGCGACTAGGGCGACCAGCGCCGGCACGATCAAATTCTCAGAAAACGGAATCCTTTGTTCCTTTCTTTGCGGGCGCTATGCTAACGGCCCGAGGAGGATGGCCATGAAAAGGTTCGCTCTCACTATCGCCTTAGCGCTCTTTGCCTTCGCAACCAGCGTATCCGCGCAGAAGAAGGAAGTCCGCGTGCCCTTCCTGCAGTACCCGCTCGGCGGCGGCTGGGAAGGCTACTTCATCTTCGACCGCCTGGTCGCCGACTCGCACCCGTGGCTGCGGCCCTTCCAGCAGGAGACGCCGGGCTTCGTCTACAACATGAAGCTGCTCGAGCGCGACAAGAACCTACAGAAGACCGCCACCATCGGCTCGAGCACCGGCGCCGAGTGGCTTGCCGACAAGGGCATCAAGCCCTTCTTCGACAAGCCGATCCAGGTCGACTGGAAATGGCTCTACGGCGAGACGCTGCACGGCAACTCGTGGTTCGTCACCACCGACCCGAGCGTCAAGACTGTCGCCGACCTCAAGGGCAAGCCGATCGCCATCGGCCTGAAGACGCAGACGCACTGGGGCGGTTTCGCCTACACGCTCCTGAAAGAAGGTTACGGCATCACCGAGGAGAACACGCGCATCGAGTTCCTCGGGCCGGCCAAGGGCATGGACACGCTGCTCGACGGCCGCGTGGTCGCGGCGCTGGTGCAGATGAACGTCGATGCCAGCCTGCGCGAGGTGATCCCTGGCTCGATCCTCACCCGCATCGCCGCCTCCGGGAAGACCTGGCGCTACCTCGACATCCCGCGCGACGTGGTGGAGAAAGTGAACAAGAAGACCGGCTCGCCTTTCATCCCGCTCGACTTCAAGCCCAACACGCTGCCCAACCAGCCGCAGGCCCTGCAATGGTTCGCCGACGTCGGCGTGCGCGCGGTGCACCCGGACTTTCCCGAGGACCTCGCCTACGAGGTGACCAAGGCGTTCATCAATCTCGGCCCCAAGGCGGGCCAGTTCGTGGCGCTGGGCAAGACCTGGAACAAAGAGACCATGGTGCGGCCGTTCCTCGAAGCGCCCAACAAGGTCCACCCGGGCGCGCGCCGCGCGTTCCAGGAAGCCGGCATGTGGCCGCCGGAGAAGGTGCTGGGCAAGAAGTAGTCGATGCTCACCAGGGCGGGCGTCTCGCGCGCCCTGTCGGTGCTCGTCGCGGCGCAAGCCGTGGCGCTGGTCGTCTACCAGCTGGTGGACGTGTGGATCGCGCTGCAGCCGGTCTCGCGCTATTACTCGCTTTTTTTCGGCGCCGTGTTCTCGATGTCGGTGCTGATGGCCCTGCAGGAACTGCTGGAGGCCCGCGCGCATTGGTCCAAGGTCCTCCTGCTGTCGCTCGCGCTCGGCGCCGGGCTGCTCGGGCCCGTGTACCTGGGGATGAACATCGAGCACCTCGAGACCTCGGCCGGGCTGCTCGACCGCATCGACGTGGTAGTCGGCCTCGTGTCCCTCGCCGGGATCATCGTCGCCGGGTTCTTCACCTGGGGCGGCGTCCTCACCGGGGTGGTCTGCGTGGCGCTCGCGTATTTCCTCTGGGGCGACCACATCCCCGGCTTCCTCGGCCACACGCCCTACACGGTCGAGTTCATCATCAGCTACACGACGCTGCACCCGGTGCACGGCATCTACTGGCTGATCCCGCTCACCGCGGAGATCGTGTTCTACGTGCTGCTCTTCAGCTCGGTGCTCGCGCACACCGGCTCCATCGGCGCGCTGCTCGAGGTCGGCAAGGCGGTCGGCCGGCGCGTAAGCGGCGGCGCCGCCTATCCCGCGGTGGTCGGCAGTGCGTTGGTCGGCACCATGGTGGGCCAGGCGGTGGCGAACGTCGTCATCACCGGCCGCGTCACCATCCCGCAGATGAAGGGCCAGGGCTTCAAGCCGGAGATGGCGGCGGCGATCGAGACCTCGGCCTCGGCCGGCAGCCTGATCATGCCGCCGATCATGGGGCTGGGCGCCTTCGTGATGGCCTTCTTCCTCAACGTCTCCTACATCACGGTGGCACTCGCCGCGGTGATCCCGGCGGTGCTCTATTTCGCCGGCGTCGGGCTCGGCGTGTATTTCCACGCCCGCGCGACGGGGGTTGAGCGCCTGCGCGAGCGAATCGACTGGCCGCTCGTCGTGCGCGTGCTGCCGACTTTCCTCATCAGCCTGGCCGTCCTCACCGCGCTGATGCTGCAGATGTATACGCCGCGCCTCGCCGCGTTCTGGGCGCTCGTCGCGGCGGTGATCCTGCCCTTCGTCATCCAGGGCCGCTACCGCCCCGGGTTGCGCGCGCTCTGGGACGGCCTGCTCGACGGGGCGAAGACCGCGGCGAAGATGGGCCTGCTCCTCGCGCTCATCGGGCCGGTCGCCCAGACCGTGATCACCTCGGGCCTGGGCGCGAGCGTCGCCAACGCGCTGGTGCTCTCCCCGGTGGGGAAGATCGCGGCGATTGCGCTGCCGCTCGTGATGGTCGCCACGCTCGTCTGCGGCGCGGCGATCCCCGAGGCGGCAACCTACATCATCATGGCGCTCGCCCTCGCGCCCTTCCTGGAGGAGCTCGGCTACTCGCGCGTCGCCTCGCACATGTTCGTCTTCTACTACTCGGTGTTCGCGACCATCATCCCGCCAGTGGCGATTACCGCGATGGCCGCGGCGCAGCTAGCCGGCGCCTCGTTCATGGAAACGTCGTTTCGGGCGATGAAGCTCGCTTTCGTTGGCCTGTGCGTCCCCTACGTGTTCATCTTCAACACCGCCCTGCTCGACTTCCCAAAGACCTCCGTGCACCAGATCGTGGCATCGCTCGCGTGCCTGCTCGGCCTCGTCGGGTTGTCGGCGGCCTGGTGGGGCTGGCTGGGAAAGCCGCTTTTCCTCAGGGGAAGGCTTCTTGCCGGACTGTGCGGCACGGCCTTCCTCGCTTGGGCGGCTGTTCCGCCCTAGGTACGGAGGAAGCCGCCATCCACCGCGATGGTCTCGCCGGTGACGAACGAAGCGGCGTCCGAAGCGAGGAAGAGCGCGACCTGCGCCACCTCCTCCACGGTGGCGAAGCGCCCGAGCGGAAAGCGCGCCAGCACCTTCTCGCGCAAGTCGGGCGAGAGGTGCTTGCGCACCATGTCCGTCTCGATCACGCCAGGAGCGATGGCATTGACACGGATGCCCTGCGGGCCGAGCTCGCGCCCGAGCCCCCTGGTCATGGCGACGACGCCCGCCTTGGTGGTGCCGTACCAGACGTTGCCCATTGCCCCGCCGCCCTTCTCGGCGGAGACCGAGGCGATGTTGATGATCGAGGCGCCGCGCCGGCCGCGCATCGCCGGCACGACGGCCTGCACGCAGTTGAAGACGCCGGTGAGGTTCACCGCCACGAGCCGGTCCCATTGCTCCCCGCTCGTCTCGTCGAACGGCCCTCGCGCGAGCAAACCGGCGTTGTTGACGAGGATGTCGATCGCGCCGATCTTTGCAACTGCCTCTTTGAGCGCTTTACGGTCCGTGATGTCGATTCCAGTCTGGATATCGAATCGGTGGACCGCGCAGCCCTGCTTTTCGAACGCATCGGCGATGGCAGCGCCGATGCCGCGCGCCGCACCGGTGACGAGGGCGACCTTTCCCTTCAATGCCATAAGCTAAACGGCAGGGTCACGCCGAGAACGTCATCTCGGTGCCACCGAAGCGAATGCGCGCATGCTCGATGTCGCGGCGCGCGCCGAGCCACGCCACCAGCTCGTGCAGCGGAGAGGTGCGGAACCGGTACTCGGGCTTCGGTCGCTTGAGCGGCTCGAGCAGCGCCTTGTCGTAGAAGGCGGCGAGCAGGAGGTCGCCGTCGCTCGCGCCCGGACCGAGCTCGCGCCGCAGCCGCGGCAGCCACGGCTCGATGTGCTCTCCAGGCCTTCCCGTCACAAGTTCGCTGCTTTTCAAGTTGAGTCGATCGAGAAACTCCGGGCTCATCGGTGCTGCGACCTTCCCGTAATAGCCGCGCGCGTACTTGCGGATTTCGTCAGGAATGGTCTTGTAGCGCTCGCCCTGCACCACGTTGATCGTCGCCTGCGTCACCAGGTATTGCGCGAACGGGCTCACCACGATCGGGTAGCCGAGGTCCTTGCGCACGCGCGCAATCTCCTCGAGTATCTCGGGCAGCCGGTGCCCGAGCTTCATGGTCTCGAGCTGGTAATGCAGGTTGGAGATCATGCCCCCCGGGATCTGGTGCTCGTAGAGCGCAGGGTCGTATTGCGCCACCTGGCCGCAGGGCTTGTCTTCGCGCAGGCATAGCCAACGGAAGTAACCAGCAATGGTCTTCAGGACTTCCCGATCCATGGAAGTTTCGAATCCGAGCCGGCGGGCAATGCCGTCGATTTCTTCCGTGGCGGGAAGCGAAGCACCGTTCGCCAGTGGCTCGCTCGCCGTGTAGCCGGCGCTGAAGCCGCTGCGGATTGCGGTCTCGTAGACCTTCGGCGCGAGCCCGGACTGGCAATGCGAATGCAGCTGCACCGGCACGCCGCCGGAGGCCTGCACCACCGCCGGGAAGAGCGTCGCGCCGCGCTCGGGCGTGAGGAGACCGGTCGGATCCTTGATG
>DASUUN010000325.1:0-2507 GCA_036374055.1 Burkholderiales bacterium | reverse complement strand
CGAGGAGTTGCCCGGTGTGAACTCGCACGGCCGCACTTTGGACGAAGCGCGCGAAACGCTGCAGAAGCTAGCCGCCGTGGTGTTCGACGAAGAGCGCCGCGAGGCCGAGGAGCTGATCGCCGGCAAGGACGTCGTGCGCGAATCCTTCTTCGTTCCCATACCGCGCGCAGCGTAGCTGCGAACGCCGAAGCCTAGCTCTTCCTCTCGTTATAGAGCGGCGCGAGCGCCGCTTTCTCCTCAGGATCCACCAGCGCGGCGAAGAAGCACTCGCCGCGCTTTCGCGCGTCCGTTGCGTGGTCCTTCAACGCCTTCAGCAACGCCGCGTCGGTTTTCTCGAAGAGCACCACGTGTGGAAGCTGCTTCGGCAGCGCTCCATCCACCCATAGAAGCGAATATCCGTTGAGCGCCGCGGCTTCCTCGATCACCTCGGTGGTGCGGATGCGGTAGACGCCGGAACGCGAGGGATCGGCGAGGCGCTCGGCGAGCTTGCCCATCTACTTCGGCTTCTGCTCGAGCACCCAGCCGACGATGGCCTTCAGCTCGGCGTCCGGGATCCCGGGGTTGGGCGGCATCGGCACCTGGCCCCACACGCCGCGGCCGCCCTCGCGGATCTTGCGCATCAGGTGATCAGCGCTGGAGGGATCGGCGGCATATTTCGCCGCCACTTCCCTGAAGGAGGGGCCGACTACGCGCTGCTCCTTCGCGTGGCAGCCGCTGCAGGCGTGCGCGCCGAGCAGCCTCTCCACCGGATCGCCGCCTGCCGCGAGCGTATCGGCCGAAGGCGCCGGCGCCGGCTTCTCGCGGTTGTAGTAGGTGGAGAGGTAGCGGTGGATGACCTCGAACTCTGCATCGCTGATCGGCGCGCCGCGCTCCTTCATGTTCTTCAGGTTGTCCGACCATTCCCCGGCCGAGAGCGGCTGGCGCTTGATGTGCTGCAGCTCGTGGCAGATGCGGCACTTGTTCTCGGTGAGCGTTGACCCCGGCCCCGGGATCAGGTGGTCGCCTCCCTGGGCGAGCGCAACCAGCGGCAGCATGAGAAGCGCCAGCCACGCGACGACGACGCCTTCACGCAACAAGGACCCCCACGCGGTGCCAGCCGTTCCAGAAGTAGCCGAGCGGGTTCCAGGACGGGATCGCAGGCTGCGTGTTGCCGCGGTCGTCCCACGCGCGCGAGAGGAACGTGACATATCCCGGAGCGGCCGGCCTGAACTCGTAGGTGAAGATGCTCCAGGCGTATTTGTCGGCCGCGCGCTTGAGCTGCGCGGGCTGCCAAGTCTTGCCCTCGTCGGTGGAGATCTCGACGCGCTCGACCATGCCTTCGCCCACCCAGGCGCGTCCGCGCACGGTAATCGGCTCGCCGCCCTTGAAGCTGGCGTTCGGCGCCGGAGAAGTGATCATCGACTTGATCGGCCAGGCCTCGGCCGATACTGCGTCGGGCGGCATCTTGGTGCCGGGCTGGATCGGATGGCGCGGCACGCGGTAGCTCGAGTCCATGTAGGTGCCTTTGAAGGGCGCATCGAGCACCGTGAGCGTGTGCAGCCATTTGGTGGAGGCCGAGCCCACCCAGCCGGGCACCACTAAGCGCAGCGGGTAGCCGTGGATCCAGGGCAGGGGCTCGTCATTCATCGACCAGGCAATCAGCGTGTTCTCGTCCATCGCCTTGCGCATCGGAATGGAGCGGATCACCGGCGCGGCGGTCGGCACCATGCCCGGATCACCGCCTTGGCCCGCGACGTGCGCGGCGCCGGACTTGAGGCCGGCAGCCTTCAGGAGGTCGACGAGGCGCACGCCGCCCCACTTCGGGCAGCCCATGCCGCCGGTCTGCCCCCACGGCGTGCCGCTCGCCTTCGGCTGGTAGTTCGAGCGCCCCGACCCGGCGCATTCGAGCATGCCGGCCATCGACACGGTCCTGAAGTTCTTGGCGAGGTCGAACACCGAGAAGGAGAGCTCCCGGTCGACCAGGCCCTTCACCGTGAGGCGATGGTTGTTGATGTCGATGAGCGGCGTGAGCAGGTTGTTGCGGATGTACATCCGGTTGTTCGGCGTGAGGTCGAAGTCGTGCTCGTGCGCCGGCACGCTGCCGGTGAGCGGGCGCTCCGAGTGGTACTCCATGGCCGCCACCTTCTCCTTCTTGATCGCGTCGCTGGAGACTGTTCCCGGCGGCTCGGCCTGCGCGAGCGCCGTGGCGGCGGGCAGCGTGGCGAGCGCGCCGGCGGCGGTGACGCCGCTCAGGAAACTGCGGCGGGACGCGTCGGTTTTATTGTCCATGGCTCCTCCTCCTTTGGGCAGCTTTCGAGCCTATCAAAAATCTCCACGAGCTGGCCATAGAGCCTCGTTATGGCGCCACCGACCTTGCTAGGTGTACTTGCCGTGCCCGTAGTCCTGGGCGCGCGCCTTGCCGCGGAACACGCGATAGGCATAGATCGTGTAGCCGACGATGAAGGGCAGCACGATCAGCGTGCCGACCAGCATGAAGACGAGCGCGCTCGGGTGCGCGGCGGCGTCCC
>DASUUN010000324.1:0-7558 GCA_036374055.1 Burkholderiales bacterium | reverse complement strand
AAGTTCAGCGTCGCCGAGCGAAACTCGTAGGCTGCCAGGGGCAGTGGGGCGACGAAGGCCTTGCCCTGGTTGTACGTGTCGCTATGCAGGAGCGCGAGCGCGCCGCCGACGCGCCACCCCTCGCTGACCTGCCAGAGTGCGCCCGCGCCCGCGAGTCGCGCCGTGTTGCGGCCCGAGTCGCGGTAGGCGCCCGCGTCGAAAATCCATTGCAGCTTTTCGCTGTGCGGAACCCGGTAGCGCACGCCCAGCCCCGGATTGAGCTCGTTGTCCACGCCGAGACTGCGCGCGCGCGATCGGTCGAAGTGATGAGCAAGTCCGTAGATGTTCAGACCCAGATCCGCTGCGGCGGGGAGCGGAAGCGCGAATGCGAAAGCAGCGAATAACCTGCGAAGCATGGGGAAATATAGGCGAAGAAAAGGGGACAGACCCTAGGGGCCTGTCCCCTTACTTTAATGCTCGCCGCCCGAGTTAGCCCTAGCCAGAGGAGGAGGAGGAGGCGTCGGATTTCCCTCGGACGGCGAGGCAAGCTGTCATTAAGCTGTCAGTGCGCGGAGCGCGGCGTCTGGAACGTCCTGCCGAGCGCATTTTTCGCTTGGGTCCAGACTTCGATCAGCGCGTTGAGCCGGAGTTCCCAGCGTTCTGCAGCTTCGAAATCGTGCACGTGGCGCGCCCGGATTTCGGGCGGCAGCTGCTCGAGCGCATTCTTCCAGAATTTGGTCGTGAGCTGGTTACGCATGGCGAACCGCCTTTCCGGTGAGCGCCGAGACCGCGCGATCGAACTTGGATTTGAGGGCGGCCGCTGCCGTGGCAATCATTGCGGTGACGTAGCGGGCGCGCTCCTCGCGTGCGCGTTTCTCGAACGCGTACAATTCCTCGGGGGTGGGAGCGTGGTAGATGGCCTTTTTCATGCAATGGAAGATAAGGCCGCGGCCCGCCACAAACAAACGATCAATACTCACGTCTTCCATAAGAAAAACTCATCGTTTCCGTGATCTATCGCCTCCCGCCGCTGAACGCCCTGCGCGTGTTCGAAGCCGCTGCGCGGCACCTGTCGTTCAAGGAAGCGGCCGCCGAGCTGTCGATCACGCAGGCGGCGGTCAGCCACCAGATCAAGAGCCTGGAGGAGTACCTCGGCGTGGAGCTGTTCCGCCGCGCCGGCCGCGGCGTGCAGCTTACCGAGGCGGCGCGCGCCTGCCTGCCCAAGCTGCGCGAGGGCTTCGATGCCCTCGCCGCCGCCGTGGAGACCATCCGCGAGCGCGCGGCCGAATCGGACCTGCTGATCACCGCGCCGCCGGTGTTCACCGCGCGCTGGCTGATGCCGCGCCTGGCGGACTTCTCCCGCCGCGAGCCGAAGATCGAGCTGCGCGTGTTCGCCTCGAGCAAGATGGTCGACGCCGGCGCGCTGGACTCGCCCACGCTGGTGAGCGGCCTGGACCTGCGCGACGAGGTCTCCGGCGTCGAGATCCACCTGGGCAGCGGGAATTACCCGGGCTACCGCGCCGACCGCCTGTTCGGCGTGTCGATGACCGTGGTGGCGAGCCCAGATCTGGTGGAAGGCACCCCGCCGATCCGCAAGCCGGAGGACCTCGCGCACCACGTCCTGCTGCACGACGACGCCATGGAGCTGGTCGCCGGCGGCAACGCCTGGCAGCGCTGGCTGCAAACTGCGGGCGTCGCCGACCGGGTCGACGCCAGCCACGGGCCGCATTTCTCCTCGAACATCCTGTCCCTCGAGGCGGCGTCGCAGAAGCTCGGCGTGGCGCTCGCGCTGCGGCCGCTGGTCGACTACGACATCGCCTCGATGCGGCTGCGCGCGCCGTTCGACATCGAGATGAAGCCGCAATCGTCGTACTACCTGGTGTGCCCCGAGGTGATCGCCGACCGGCCCGCGGTGGCCGCTTTCCGCGCCTGGCTGCTCGAGCAGGCCGAAGGCGTATAATGCGCCTGTAGCAGTTTCCCGCCGCAGTTCAGAAATTCAAACGCATCAATCGGCGCCCTGCCGGCGCTCTGAGAGGTTTTTGCCATGGCCAAGGAAGAAATGCTGGAGATGGACGGCACCGTCCAGGAAGTGCTGCCGAATACGCAGTTCCGGGTCGAGCTGGAAAACGGCGTCAACGTGCTCGCCTACGCCGGGGGCCGCGTGCGCCAGAACCGCATCCGGATCCTCGCCGGCGACCGCGTGCGCCTCGAGATCTCCCCCTACGACATCAGCCGCGGGCGCATCAACTACCGCCACAAGGACGAGCGCGCGCCGGTGTTCAACCCCCAGCGCAAGCCGATCTACAAGAAGCGCTAGTAACCGGAATTCGGGGTCAGGGTCGTAGTTCGAATTCGGGGTCAGGGTCGTAATTAAGCGGGACGCATAGCTCAGTCTTAATTACGACCCTGACCCCGAATTCGTTTCCGACCCTGACCCCGAATTCCGTTTCACTTGTAACTCCCTGATCCGGCGCGTTTCTTGCGGCGGGGTTGAATCCACCCCGATTGCCGCAATCTAACCGCCGTGAGATCACGCGATTTTTCAAGCTGGATGCTGGGCGAGGCCCTGTCGATGCTCGACCGGGCCGAGCGCCTG
Source organism: Burkholderiales bacterium (assembly GCA_036374055.1). Classification (GTDB taxonomy): domain Bacteria; phylum Pseudomonadota; class Gammaproteobacteria; order Burkholderiales; family SG8-39; genus SCGC-AG-212-J23. The sequence continues at coordinate 4,983 of DASUUN010000324.1, read as the reverse complement.
CAGCGCCAGTTCTTCACCCACGCCATGGACGCCTGGGAGCCGCCGGTCGACGTCCTCGAGACGCAGACCGGGCTCGAGGTCCACGTTGCCCTGCCGGGCGTCGCGGCCGATTCCATCACCATTGCGCTCGACTCGGGCGGCGTGTCGGTATCGGCGCTGCGCCCGTTCCCGTGCCGCGAGACCGGGGCGCACCTGCACCGCATCGAGATTCCCTACGGACGATTCGAGCGGCGCATCGGGCTGCCGCTCGAGGACCCCTACATGCCGATGGAGCTGGTCGGGCGCCGGCTCGCCGACGGCGTGCTGACGCTGACGTTCCGCAAGAAGGAGGGCGCATGACCGAGCAGAAAGTACTGGCGGGCGAGGAAGAGGCGCGCAGCGCGGCCGCCCCGGGGACCCCGGGCAAGAAGGCGCCGCTGAAGCCGCTGCCCGAGGACGCGCTCATCGTCATCCCGATGCGCAACACCGTGCTGTTTCCGGGCGTGATCTCGCCCATCACGGTGGGGCGCGCGGCCTCGGTGGCCGCCGCCCAGGAGGCGGTGCGCAGCGAGAAGAAGATCGGTTTCCTCCTGCAGCGCGACCCGCAGAAAAACGAGGTGCGCTCCGAGGACCTGTATTGGGTCGGCACCGCAGGCCAGGTGGTGCGCTACATCACGGGCGCCGAAGGCGCGCACCACCTCGTGGTGCAGGGCCAGAACCGCTTTCGCGTGCTCGAGTTCCTCGAGGGCTGGCCGTTCCTCGTGGCGCGCGTGCAGGCGATGGCGCAGGACGACATCACCAACCCCGACATCGAGGCGCGCTTCCTGCAGCTGAAGGAGCAGGCCACCGAGGCGATCCAGCTCCTGCCCAACGCGCCGGAGGAGCTGACGATGGTGGTGCAGCAGGTCTCCTCGGCCGGGCTGCTGGCCGACATGGTGTCGAACCTGCTCGACGTGAAGAACGAGGACAAGCAGGACCTGCTCGAGACCTTCGACCTCAAGCGGCGCCTGGACAAGGTGCTGGAGCTGCTCGGCGAGCGCGTCGGCGTGCTGCGCATCTCGAAGGAGATCGGCGAGAAGACCCGCAAGCAGTTCGACGAGCGCCAGCGCGAGCACGTGCTGCGCGAGCAGATGCGCCAGATCCAGAAGGAGCTCGGCGAGGGCGACGAGGGCAGCGCGGAGATCGAGGAGCTGAGGAAGGCGATCGAGGCTGCCGGCATGCCCGAGGACACGCACAAGCACGCGACGAAGGAGCTCAAGCGCCTGGAGCGCATGGGCGAGGGCAGCGCCGAGAGCTCGATGCTGCGCACCTACCTGGAATGGCTCTCCGAGCTGCCGTGGAAGGATTCCGAATCGAAGGAAATAGATATTTCGGAAGCCAGGCGCATCCTCGACGAGGACCACTTCGGGCTCGACAAGATCAAGCGCCGCATCCTCGAGCACCTGGCGGTGCGCAAGCTCAACCCCGCGGGCAAGAGCCCGATCCTGTGCTTCGTCGGGCCGCCCGGCGTGGGCAAGACCTCGCTCGGCCAGTCGATCGCGCGCGCCACGGGGCGCAAGTTCCAGCGCATCGCGCTCGGCGGCGTGCACGACGAGGCCGAGATCCGCGGCCACAGGCGCACTTATATCGGCGCGCTGCCCGGCAGCGTGATCCAGGCGATCCGCCGCGCCGAGTCGAAGAACGCGGTGCTGATGTTCGACGAGATCGACAAGCTCGGCCAGGGCGGCTTCCACGGCGACCCGTCCTCGGCGCTGCTCGAGGTGCTCGACCCGGAGCAGAACTCGCGCTTCCGCGACAACTACCTCGGCGTGGACTTCGATCTCTCCAAGGTGATGTTCATCACCACCGCGAACATGCTCGACACCATCCCGGGCCCGCTGCGCGACCGCATGGAGATCATCCAGCTCCCCGGCTACACCGAGGAGGAGAAGCTGGAGATCGCCAAGCGCTACCTCGTCAAGCGGCAGCTCGAAGCCAACGGGCTGGACTCGGAAAAAGTCGCCGTTACCGACGAGGCGTTGCGCGCCATCATCAGCCAGTACACCCGCGAAGCCGGCGTGCGCAACCTCGAGCGCGAGATCGGCTCGGTGCTGCGCTCGGCGGCGATGAAATTCGCGGAGGGTTTTGCCGGCAAGCTGGAAATCAAGCCGGAGGACCTGCCGCCGATCCTCGGCCCGCGCAAGTTCGAGAACGAGGTCGCCGAGCGCACCTCCGTGCCCGGCGTGGCCACCGGCCTCGCCTGGACCTCGGTGGGCGGCGATATCCTGTTCATCGAGGCGTCGAAGGTGCCCGGCAGCGGCAAGCTCATCCTCACCGGCCAGCTCGGCGACGTGATGAAGGAGTCGGCGCAGGCCGCATTGACCCTTACAAGGAATTTCCTGGGGGATGCGTTCGACAAGAGCGACGTGCACATCCACGTCCCGGCCGGCGCGACGCCCAAGGACGGGCCGAGCGCGGGCGTGGCGATGTTCCTCGCGCTGGTGTCGCTGCTCACCGGCATGCCGGTGCGCCACGACGTGGCCATGACCGGCGAGATCTCCCTGCGCGGGCTGGTGCTGCCGATCGGCGGGGTGAAGGAGAAGACCCTGGCCGCGCTGCGCGCCGGCATCAAGTGCGTGATGCTGCCCAAGCGCAACGAGAAGGACCTCGAGGACGTCCCGGCCGAGGCGCGCGCCAAGCTCGAGTTCGTGTTCCTCGAGCGGGTCGAGGACGCGGTGAAGACCGCGATCGGCGAGCTGCCCGGCGCCGGCGCGCGCAAAGCCGCCTGATCGGGCTCTGACCCCGGTTTCTGTCGGGTCTAAAGCTTCGGTTTGGGGGCGGCTACTGCGCCCACCCCGGGCTTCACGTTGTCGATCAGCCGTATTACGGCCCGCTTGCGCGCCTCGCGACGCGAAAGCAGCCATTTACCAGCTTCGGAAACGTGGATCCAGACGGGGGGGCTACGGAAGCCGGGGTCGCCCCGGGTCGCCTTGCTCATACGCGGGAAAGCGTACCTTAAAGGCCGCGGCCGGGAAACACTCCGTTACACCCGGTCGGCGCAGCGCGTTCTAAAATCGCCGCCGATGCGTAACATTTTCAAGTGCTTGGCGCTGCTCGCGATTCTGGCCGCGGCAGCCGGCTGCGCCACGAATCCGATCACCGGGCGCAGCCAGTTCATGGTCATTTCGGAGAAGATGGCCATAGGCGAGTCGGCCGCGGCCTACGGTTCGATGATGGGCGACCTCGGCAAGAAAAAGAAGATCGACGCCGACAGCGAGCGCGCCGCGAAGGTGCGCGAGATCACCGACCGGCTGATCGCGCAGGCGGTGCGCTTCCGCCCCGAGACGGCGAGCTGGAACTGGGAAGTGCAGGTGATCAACGATCCCAAGCAGGTGAACGCGTTCTGCATGGCCGGCGGCAAGATGGCGATCTACTCGGGCATGTGGGAACAGCTGAAGGCTACCGACGCCGAGATCGCGCAGGTCATGGGCCACGAGATCGGCCACGCGCTCGCCAACCACACGCAGGAGCGCATGTCGATCGCCATGACCTCGCAGGTGGCGACGCAGATCGCCGCGATCGCGCTCGCCTCGCGCGAGAACCAGGCCCTCGCCCTCACCGGCGCGCAGATGGCGGCGCTCTTCGCCATCCAGCTTCCCAACAGCCGCGAGAGCGAGACCGAGGCCGACCAGATCGGCATCGAGCTCGCCGCGCGCGCCGGCTACGACCCCGCGGCCGCGGTGACGCTGTGGGAGAAGATGGCGAAGCTCGGCGGCAAGGTGCCGCAGTTCATGTCGACCCATCCCTCGCCCGAGAACCGCGCCGCGCGGCTGAAGGAGCTCGGCGCGCGCGTGCAACCTCTTTACGTCGCGGCAAAGTCCGACGCGCCTCACGACGCCCCCAAGTTCCTCGGCCCCCGCGACGGCGGCGCCAACGAGCGCGTCGTCACCCGCCCGGGCGAGCTCACGCGCGAGGAGTACGCCGCGCGCCAGGCCACCGAGACCCTCACCTTCCTCTCCGAGCCCTTCGAGCGCTTCAAGAGCGGCACCGCCGTGTTCGACTGCCGCCTGCAGTGCGCCTGGAGCTACACGCGCGCCCGGAGCGACTGGAAAGCGCTCCACGACAAAGGCGCCTGGCGCGACCTCGCGATCTCCGTCATGCAGGTCGGCTATCTGAGCGACCTCTCCTACTTCCTCCTCGCCGAAGCCGCTAAGGGCCTCAACCTTATCGAAGCGTCCGCCACCTACTACACGCGCGCCCTCGACGCCGGCAAGGAGCACGGCTGCGGCAGCGGCGCCGACGAGTGCGCGGGCTTCGAGGTGCAGAAGCTTTCCTCGGCGGCATTGGTGAGGTAGGCCGAGGAGCCATCCGGCGTAAGATGGCGTCAATGACCAAGCTTCTCGAACAGGCCTTACAGGAAGTCGCGAAGCTTCCCGCGGCAGAGCAAGACGCGGTGGCCGCCATTCTTCTGGAGGAACTGGCTTCCGAGCAGCGGTGGGCGGAGTCGTTTGCCAAGTCGCAAGACAAGCTCGCCAAGCTCGCCGCAGAGGCTCTAGCTGACTACAAAGCTGGTCGGACTAAGCCTCTCTAGAGGCAGTGCAGTCCCACACTACTGAAACGTTTCGGAAACTCCTCGCGGCGGCACCCTCCGCGATTCAATCAAAGGCGGATAACGCCTACCGCCTCTGGGCTCAGATCTGACCCATCGGAGGGAGCGATGGTGTGGTTTTGGATGGTCCGCACGGTGAATATGAGAAGTTGCTTTCCAGGTTATAAGCCGGCGTAAGGTTGTGCGAGCGCGCTGGTGACGCGACTACCCAAGTATGGACGCGAGCTCCGGGTATGGCTTGGGGCAGTTGCGGTCGAACGCGAGTCGGTTAGAACGAATGTACTAATACTTTTGGGGGATTCGGCCGCGGACAAATTTGGAGTAGCTTAGTCGTCCGGGGAGGTGGAGGCTTTGCACGATCGGGGGATCGCGCAGGCGGATTTCGTATGGTTGGTCGGCAGCCTTTGCCAGATCAA
>DASUUN010000323.1:0-28359 GCA_036374055.1 Burkholderiales bacterium | reverse complement strand
GATCGCCGCGGCGTCGGCCTCGCTCGCGGGCTCGCCCAGCAGCGCGGCGCCGACGCGGTAGGCCGCCACGAAGATCGGCGCGTAGGTCAGCGGGTTCGACACCAGCGTGCTCGCGGCGGCCACCGGCAGGTTGGCGCGCAGCAGCACGGCGAACAGCGCCGCGCCCGCGATCTGCATGACGGGGATGAGAAAGCCGAAGAACACGCCGATGCCCACGCCCGCCGCTACGCTGCGCCGGTTGAGCTGCCACAGCCAGGGGCGATGCAGCAGGGGGCCGAGCCAACGAAGGCTCTTGTGCGAGCGCAGCTTCTCGGGAGTCGGCAGCAGGCGGCCGATGCGCTTGCGCGACATCTACCTTACCGACCCGCAAGACCGGGCTAAGTTCATTGCGGCAGAATGATGGCATGGACACGGAACCTTTCCGGCTGGTGCTCGCCTTCGACGCCTCGCCCTCGGCGCTGCAGGCTGCCCGCTTCGTCGCTTCGCACCGGGGCGCCGCCACACAGGTGCTCGCGCTGATCGTGCCGCCGCGCGAAGCGCTCGCGGCCCAGGCCGAGCAGGAGCTCCAGGGGGTGCGCGAAATCCTGGGAGAGCTCGATACCGAGTTCGCCGTGCGCCCGGGCTTCCCGCCCGAGGTGATCGTGGAGGAAGCGCGCGACCGCGCGGCGCAAGCCATCGTCGCCGGCACGCGCGCCCGCGGCGGCGCGATGGGCCTGGGCTCGGTGGCGAGCGAGATCCTGCGCGGCAGCGAGTTTCCGCTGGTGCTGGTAAAGGAAAGCGCGCGCATTCCGCCCGCGCTCGGTCGCAGCGTGCGCGTGGTGGTGGCGACCGACGGCTCCGAAGAAGCGCTGCGCGCGGCGGCGCTGGTTCCGGCCTGGCAGCCGTGGCTGGGCGAGGTCGAAGTGCACCTGGTGCACGCGCAGGACGCGGTGCCGCTGGTCGAGGGGCTCGCCCCGCCCCACGGTGACCCGTTTCACCGCGAGCGCCAGGACTTCCCCTCGGCCCGCACCCACATCCTGCCCGGCGACCCGGCCTCGTGCATCGCGCGGCTGGCGGACGAGCTGAGCGCCGACCTGGTCGTCATGGGAACCCGCGGGCGCGGCGCGCGCGCGCACGCCGTGTTCGGCTCGGTCGCGATGAAAACCGTGCAGTGGAGCGCGGTGCCGGTCGTGCTGGTGCCCTGAATCAGAAGGCGAGCGGTCCCAGGGTGACGGCCGCGATCAGGGCGGGGGTGACCCATCTCAGCACCGCGCGCAGCACTCCTGCGGCGCGCACGCCGAGCGCGAGCTCCTGCGCCAGCAGCTCCGCCGGCAGCACCCAGCCCGCGAACACCGCCAGCGCGAAGCCGCCGGCCGGCAGCAGCACGTTGGAGGTGACGAAGTCGAGCGCCTCGAACGGCGTCGGCCGCCAGCTCACCTGGAACGAGAGCACCGTGGCGAGGCCGGCGGCGAAGCAGGCGGCGCCCATGAGCGCGCTCGCGCGCCCGCGCGTCCAGCCGAAGCGGCGCGTCAGCGGCGCCACGGCGAGCTCGAGCATCGAGATGGCCGAGGCGAGCGCCGCGACGAACAGCAGCACGAAGAAAGCGAGCGCCGCCAGCGCGCCGAGCGGCATGCGGGCGAAGGCGATCGGCAGCGTGACGAACACCAGGCCCGGCCCGCCCGCCGGGTCCAGGCCGTGGGCGAACACCAGCGGAAACACCGCCAGCCCGGCGAGCAGCGATATGGCGGTATCCGCGAGCACCGTGACGAGTGCCGCCTGCGCGAGGTCGATGGCGCGGCCGGCGTAGGCCGCGTAGGTGATCATCAGGCCGAAGCCCACGCCGATGGAGAAGAAGCCCAGGCCCAGCGCTTCGAGCGCGGCGCGCGCGGTCAACTGCGCGGCATCCAGCCGGAACAGGAAGCGCAGCGTCCCCGCGAGATCTCCTTGCAGCGACGAGTAGAGCGCGAGGGCGACCATCAGCAGGCCAAGCAGCGGCATCAGGACCTTGGAGGCGGCCTCGATCCCCCGGCTCACGCCGCGCGCCACGATCACCGCCGTGAGCCCGAGGAACAGCGCGTGGTAGAACGTCATGCGCGCCGGGGAGGCGAGCAGCGCGTCGTAGCGCGCCTGCACGGACGGCGCGTCGCTGCCGGCCAGGCCCTCGAGCGCGGTCTGCGCCGCGTAGGCGAGCGTCCAGCCGCCGATCACCGAGTAAAAGCTGAGGACCAGCGCGCCGGTAACCACGCCCAGCACCCCGGCTCCCATCCAGGCCCGGCGCGCGCCGTGCGCCGCGGCGAGCGCCTCCAGGCTGCTGGCGGCGTCGCCGCCGCCGCGCCGGCCCATGGCGAATTCCGCCAGCAGCAGCGGCACCACGGCGAGCGCCAGGCCGAGCACGTAGAACAGCACGAAGGCCGCGCCGCCGTTGGCGCCGACCTCGTAGGGAAATTTCCAGATGCTCCCCAGGCCGACCGCCGAAGCGATCGCGGCGAGGATGAAGCCGGCGCGCCCCGACCAGGCGTCCGTCAAAGGCCGAACGCCCGCACCACGGCGAAATACACCAGCAGGCTGAGGATGTCCTGGATCACGGTGGCGAGCGGCCCGCTGCCGAAGGCAGGATCGCGCCCGCTGCGCGCGATCAGCCACGGCAGCAGCATGCCCAGGCCCGCGGCGACCGTGCCCGCGGCGAAGATCGCGGTGGCTACCGCGCCGGCGAGCTTCGCCTCGTCCGTGAAAAGGTACACGGGAAGGAAGCTGATCAGGCCAAGGCTCGCCCCGATCAGCATGCCGGCACGCAGCTCGCCGGCGAGCAGGTGGCCGATGCCGGCGCGCGTCAGGGACAGCCCGCGCACCGCCACCGCCTCGGTCTGCGTGCCGATGGCATCGGCCAGGTAGACGATGCCCGGCACGAAGAAGGCGACGGCGATGTGCCGCGACAGGGTGGATTCGAAGCCCGCCATGGCGAGCGTGGCGAGCGCGCTGCCGGCGAGCCCCGCCAGCAGCCACGGCAGGCGGTGGCGCACGCGGCGCGCCGGCGGGTCCTCGATCGCGTGGCGCGCCTGCGAGGACTCGCGCTTGATGCCGGCGAGCACGTGCAGGTCCTCGACGTGCTCCCGGCGCAGCACCTGCAGCAGCGCCTGCGAAGGCATCACGCCGAGCGGGCGGCCGTCGGCATCCACCACCGGCAGCGCGTCCACGCCGTGGTGCAAGGCGAGCGAAGCCGCGTGCTCCTGGTCGTCGCCGGGCGTTATCCGGGGAAACTTCGCGTCCTGCAGCCTGGCGAGCGGCGCATGGGCGCTCGCGGCGAACAGGCGCTGCAGCGGCACCACGCCGCCCAGGCGGCCGTCCGCCCGCACCACGAGGACCAGCTCGACGCTCGCGGGCTTTTCCGCCGCGATGCGCGCGAGCACCGCGCCGGCGGTCTCCTCGGCATGCCCTCGCGCGTACGAGGCGACGAGGTGGCCGCCGACCGGCTCGTGGTGCTTCACCGCCGAGGTCTAGCGGCCGCGGCCCATGCCGCCGCCCGGGCCCATGCCGCCGCCCGGGCCCATGCCACCGCCCGGGCCCATGCCGCCGCCGCTGGAGGCGCCCGGCCCGCGTCCGGCGCGCGGCTCGTCCGGCAGCGTGATGCCGCGCGCCTGCGCGCGCTCCTTCATCTGCTCATGGTGCTCGGCGCGGACGCGCTCGCGCTCTTCCGCGGTGGCCGCAGCGCGCATCTTCTGGCGGTACTCGTCGCGCTCCGCGCGCGTCATCATCTGGGAGCCGTAGATGTCGCGGTCGCGGATGGTCTGGCGCGTCTGGGCCTGGGTTTTGTCCTGCGTCCTGTCCTGCGCGAACGACGCGTGCGTCGGAAGCAGTGTGGCGGCGGCCAGCAGGGCACACAGAGGGATCAGTTTCATGGTCAGTCCTTTCGTTAGGGGGAGGGAAGCGACGCAATTTCCGTGCTCAGCCGAGCTTCCTCGCCAGGTAGTCGACGGTCTGGTCGAGCGTGCCGAGCCGCGCATAGTCCGACTCGGGAATCTCCACCTTCAGGTGCTCGTGCAGCGCGACCAGGAAGTTGAGCCAGTCCATCGAGTCGAGGTCCACCTGGTCGCGCAGCGGCCGGTCGGCCTTGAGCTCGCCCTCTTCCACTTCGGGGGCGATGCGCTTCAGCTCGGCGAGCACCGCCGCGCGCACCTCGTCCTTGTTCATAGCTTCTCCGGTTCCTGCAGCCGCGCCGCGATGGCGGCGAGAAATCGCGCGCCGCGATGGCCATCGCTTGCGCGATGGTCCGCGGCGAGGCTTGCCACCACGGTGGGAATCGCGCCCAGCATGCCGTTCTCGGCCCACGGGCGATGCGCCACGCGGCCGAAGCCGACCAGCGCCACCTGCGGCGGGTAGATGATGCCGAACACCTCGTCGACGCCCTGGTCGCCGAGATTGGTGACGGTGATCGTCGGGTCCGACATCTCGGAGCTGCGCAGGCTGGCGGCGCGCGCGCGCTTTACGAGGTCGGAGAGCGATTTCATCAACTCGGTCAGGGATTTTTCCGGAACATCATGAATCGCAGGCGCCACCAGGCCGCCCTGGCGCAGCGAAATGGCGACACCGATGTGCACGCCGTCCGCGTGCCGGAAGGCGCCGTCCTGCCAGAAGCCGTTGAAGTCCGGGAATTCGGCGAGCGCGAGCGCCACCGCCTTGAGCTGCAGCGCCCCCATCAGCAGCCGCTCGGCCAAGGACCGCCTTGCGTTCTCCCCGGCAAGCCACTGCGCCGCGCGCTGCATCGGGATGGTCTGCGAGATGTAGTAATGCGGGATGTCGCGCTTCGAGCGGCTCATCGCCGCGGCGATCGCCTTTCGCATCTCGGGCGATCTGTCCTCCCTCTGCGGTTCCTTCTTCTCCTCCTTCGCTTCTCCTTTTCGGGCGAACTTCTCGACGTCCCCGGTCGTGACCGCGCCGTGCGGGCCGGTGCCCGGCACCTTCTCGAGGTCGACGTCGAGCTCGCGCGCCCGCTTGCGCGCGGCGGGAGAGGCCGGTTTGCGCAGGGGCGCCGGCGTGGTTGCGGAAGGCTTTTCCTCAACACCGCGGAGCCGCGCCATCACCGTCCCGACCGGCACGGTCTCGCCCGGCTGCGTGACGAGCTCCTGCACCACGCCGTCCTGCCAGATCTCGACCTCCACCGCGGCCTTGCTCGTGTCGACCACGGCCACCACGTCGCCGCGCTTCACCGCGTCGCCCGGCTTCATCTTCCATTCGAGCAGCTTGCCCTCCTCCATGTCGGCCCCGAGCGAGGGCATCTTGAACTCGATCATGCGAACAGGCTCCTCGCGGCGGCGACGATCTTCGCCGGCTGCGGCAGCGCCGCTTCTTCCATGTGGCGCGCATAGGGAATCGGCACCTCCTCGCTGCACACGCGCGCCACCGGCGCGTCGAGGTCGTAGAAGGCCTGCTCCATGAGGCGCGCCATGATCTCGGCGGCGAGGCTGCCGCTCCTCCAGCCCTCGTCGACCACCACCGCGCGGCGCGTCTTCCTCACCGACTCCAGGATCGTGCCCATGTCGAGCGGCCGCAGCATGCGCAGGTCGATCACCTCGCCGTCCACCTCCTCGGCCGCCTGCAGCGTCTTGGGCAGGCAGCCGCCGTAGGTGATCAGGGTTACGCGGGAGCCCGGGCGCCGGACCTGCGCCGAGGCCAGGTCGACCTTCTCCGCGGAGACCTCGCCCTTCGTCTCGAACAGCGCGGGGTACTCGAATACCAGCACCGGGTCCGGGTCGGCGAGCGCGGCGCCGAGCATGAAGCGCGCGTCGTCGATGGTGGCCGGGGCGGCGATCTTGATGCCCGGGATGTGCGCGAACCAGCCCTCCAGGCTGTGCGAGTGCTGCGCGGCGAGCTGCCGGCCCGCCCCGGTGGCCATGCGCACCACCAGCGGCACCGACACCTGGCCGCCCGACATGTGACGCAGCAGCGCCGCGTTGTTCACGATCTGGTCGAGCGCGAGCAGGCTGAAGTTCACCGTCATCACTTCCACGATCGGCCGCAGGCCGCCGAGCGCCGCGCCCACGCCCATGCCGACGAAGGCGAGCTCCGAGAGCGGCGTGTCTCGCACCCGCTCCGGCCCGAACTCCTCCAGCAGCCCCTTGCTCACCGCGTAGGTGCCGCCGTACTTGCCGACGTCCTCGCCCATCAGGAACACGCGCTCGTCCGAGGCGAGCGCCTCGCGCAGGCCCTGCCGGAGGGCTTCGCGATAGGTGATCACGCTCATGCCGACCCCCTGACAAGGGGGTCATGAGCCGAAGGCGAATGGGGGGTTGGTGTTCGAAGAAAAAAAGCCAACCCCCCGCTCGCCTTGCTCGCTCCCCCCTTGTCAGGGGGGCGAAAAGAAGAATCCCGGCTCATGGCGTATAGACGTCCCGAGCCAGGTTTTCGACCGGCTCCCAGGTGCCGGCCTCGGCGAAGGCGACCGCCTCGTCGACCTCGCGCATCACGCGCGCGTCGATCTCGAGGAACTGCGCCTCGGTGAGCTCGCCGTCGGCCTTCAGGCGCGCGCTGAAGTTGTGGATCGGGCCGCGCTTCTTCCATTCCTCGACCTCCTGCTTGTCGCGGTAGAGCTCGGGGTCGAACATGGAATGGGCGCGGAAGCGGTAGGTGCGCAGCTCGACGAAGATCGGGCCCTTGCCGGCGGCGTACTCGCGCGCGCGCCGCGCCGCCTCGTGCACCGCGGTCACGTCCATGCCGTCGGCGCGCAGCGTCGCCATGCCGTACGCCGCCGCCTTGGCGCACAGGTCGGTCTGCGACTGCGAGCGCGCGAGCGCCGTGCCCATGGCGTAGAGGTTGTTCTCGCAGAAGAACACCGCCGGCAGGGTCCAGAGCTGGGCGAGGTTCATCGACTCGTGGAACGCGCCCTCGGCCATCGCGCCTTCGCCGAAGAAGCAGGCAGTCACATGCGTCTGGCCTTTCATCTTTTCCGCCAAGGCCAAGCCCGCAGCCATGGGCAGGCCCCCGCCCACGATGGCGTTGCCGCCGTAGAAGCGCCGCGAGGCATCGAACAGGTGCATCGAGCCGCCGCGGCCGCGCGAGCAGCCTTCGCGCTTGCCGTACATCTCGGCCATGATGGCGCCCATCGGCACCCCGCGCAGCAGCGCGTGGCCGTGCTCGCGGTAGGTGGCCACGACGTTGTCCCCGGGATCGAGCGCATGCATGCAGCCGGTGGCCACCGCCTCCTCGCCGATGTACAGGTGCAGGAAGCCGCGGATCTTGCCCGCGCTGTAGAGCTCGGCGCACTTCTCCTCCATGCGCCGGATGCGCAGCATGTCGGTGAGCAGCACGACGCGGTTCATGCGCCGCCTTCGAGGGTCGAAGTGTCGCCCTCGGGCAGGCCGAGCTCGCGCGCCTTGAGCAGGCGCCGCATGATCTTGCCGCTGCGCGTGCGCGGCAGCACCGCGGCGAACTCGATTTCCTTGGGCGCTACGGCGGCGCCCAGGCGCTTGCGGGCATGCGCAAGCAGTTGCATCCTGAGATCGTCGGAGGGCGAAAAATCCTTCTTCAGCGAAACAAAAGCTTTCACGACCTCCCCCACCATCGGGTCGGGCTTGCCGATGACGCCGGCCTCGGCCACCGCGGGATGCTCCATCAGCGCGCTTTCCACCTCGAAGGGTCCGATGAGGTGGCCGGCGGACTTGATGACGTCGTCGGCGCGCCCGACGAACCAGTAATAGCCGTCGGCGTCGCGCTTCGCGAGGTCCCCGGTGAGGTACCAGTCCCCGGCGAAGCATTTGCGGTAGCGCTCCTCCTGCCCGAGGTAGCCGCGGAACATCGAGGGCCAGCCCGCGCGCAGGGCGAGCTCGCCCTCTTCGCCGGGTGCCTCGACGAGGGAAATGCCGGTTTCAACGCGATGCACCAGGGCCGCCTGCACGCCGGGCAGCGGCTTGCCCATGGAGCCGGGCTTGACGTCCATCGCCGCGGTGTTGGCGATCATGATGCCGCCGGTCTCGGTCTGCCACCAGTTGTCGTGGATCGGCTGGCCGAAGGCCTCCATGCCCCACCACACCGCCTCCGGGTTCAGGGGCTCGCCGACACTGGCAATGAAGCGTAAGCCGGGAAAGGAAAATTTCTTGGCTAACCCCACGCCGGCTTTCATCAGCATGCGTATGGCGGTGGGCGCGGTGTACCAGACGCTCACGCGCTCGTCCTGCAGGATGCGGTACCAGCGCTCGGCGTCGAACTCGGCTTCGTCGACGATGCTGGTGACGCCGTGCGCGAGCGGCGCGACGATGCCGTAGGAGGTGCCGGTGACCCAGCCCGGGTCGGCCGTGCACCAGAAGATGTCGTCGGGGCGCAGGTCGAGCGCCGCGGCGGCGGTCGCGTAGTGCGCCACCAGCGCGCCGTGCACGTGCACCGCGCCCTTCGGCATGCCGGTGGTGCCGCTGGTGAAATGCAGGAACGCGGCGTCCTCGGCGCTGGTTTGCTCGATCGGAAAGCTGTCGGGCAGGGAATCCAGCCCGAGCTCTTCCACGTTCACGACATGCTGCAGCGTGGGCATGTCGCCCAGCACCCTCTTCACCTTGCGCTCGTACAGCGCCCCGGTGGTGACCAGCACCTTGCCGCGTCCCAGGTTGATGCGCGTCTTCAGGGGCTCGGGGCCGAAGGCGGAGAACAGCGGCGACACGGTCGCGCCGCATTTCAGCGCGCCGAGCACCGCCGCATAGAGCTCGGGAATGCGCCCGCAAAGCACGAATACAACGTCGCCTTTAGCCACGCCCAGGCCGCGCAGCAGGTGGGCGAAGCGGTTCGTCAGGCGCGCGAGCTCGGCGTAGGTGAGGTCGCGGCGGCCGCCGGCCGCCGGCAGCCAGCGCAGCGCGACGTGGCTCGCGCACGCGCCGGCCGCGTGGCGGTCCACCGCCTCGTGCGCGATGTTGAGCCCGCCGCCGGGCAGGCCGGCGAGCGCCGCCCGGGCTTCGTCCCACCCCTCCGGCAGCGCGCGCGGGGCGCCGGGGGGCTTGCGGATAAGCGTGGGGCGGCCCATTTGGGTATGGTGGCGGCTTGCCCCGCCGCCGTTTTGACCTGTGTCAACCGCCGCCTACCCCAGCCACCTCGCCCGGCAACGCACGCTCGCCGACGGACGCCAGGTCGTCATCCGCCCGGTGCGGCCGGAGGACGAGGCGGCCGAGCGCGAGTTCTTCGACCGCCTGTCGGCGGAGGCCAAGCGCATGCGGTTCATGAAGTTCGTGGCCTCGGTGACCGACCAGCTGATCCATTTCTACAGCCACGTCGACTACGACCGGCGCATGGCCTTCGTCTGCGAAGCCGGGGCGCGCATCGTGGGCGAGGCGCGCTACGGGGCCAACCCGGACGACCGCAGCTGCGAGTTCGGCGTGGTGATCGCCGACGACTGGCACAAAAGCGGCATCGCCGGCCTGCTCATGGAGGCGCTCATCGCGTACGCGCGCGAGCGGCGCTTCGCGACCATGGAAGGGCTCGTGCTGCGCGAGAATCGGGACATGCTCAAGTTCATGCGCGCGCTCGGCTTCGAGGTTGCCGGCGAGCCCCAGGAGCCGACGCTGATGCGCGTCGTGAAGAAGCTCTGAGCGGCGCGCCGGTCTTCGCCGCGCGCGGCCTGGCCAAGACCTACCGCATGGGGGAGACCGAGATCCACGCGCTGCGCGGCGTGGACCTCGACATCCGCGCCGGCGAGTTCATCGTGCTGCTCGGCCCCTCGGGCAGCGGCAAGTCCACGCTGCTGAACATCCTGGGCGGCCTGGACAGCCCGACTTCCGGGTCGATCCTCTTCCGAGACGAGGATCTGTCCGGGGCCGACGAGGCTGCCCTCACCCGCTACCGGCGCGAGCACGTCGGCTTCGTGTTCCAGTTCTACAACCTGATCCCCAGCCTCACCGCGCGCGAGAACGTGGCGCTGGTGACCGACATCTCGGCGAGCCCCATGCCGGCCGCCGAGGCGCTGCAGTGGGTGGGCCTGGGCGAGCGCCTGGACCATTTCCCCTCGCAGCTCTCGGGCGGCGAGCAGCAGCGCGTGGCGATCGCGCGCGCCATCGCCAAGCGCCCCGACGTGCTGCTGTGCGACGAGCCCACCGGCGCGCTCGACTACGAGACCGGCAAGCTGGTGCTGGAGGTGATCGCGCGCATCAACGCCGAGCTCGGCACCACCGCCATGGTGATCACCCACAACGCCGCCATCTCCGGCATGGCCGACCGCGTCCTGCGCCTGGGCGATGGGCGCATCGTCGGCGTGGAAAAACCCGCCCGCAAGCTCACCCCTGCGGAGATCTCGTGGTAACCCGCAATCAGGGACAGACCACGTTTTCCTGCCCCCCTGACAAGGGGGGGCGAGCTTGCGAGCGGGGGGTTATTGTTTCGAAAACCAACCCCCCGCTCGCCTGCGGCTCACGGCCCCCCTTGTCAGGGGGCCAAAACCGAAGACGTGGTCTGTCCCTGATTTGAAGTCGCTCAACAAAAAGCTGCTGCGCGACCTGTGGGCGCTGAAGACGCAGGTGGTGTCGATCGCGCTGGTGATCGCCTGCGGCATCGGCGGGTTCATCGGCTCGCTGTCCACGCACGGCTCGCTGGTGTGGTCGCGCGACAACTACTACGCGACGGCGCGCTTCGCGCACGTGTTCGCCACCGCGAAGCGCGCGCCGGCGTCGCTCGCCGAGCGCATCCGCGCCATCCCGGGCGTGGTGGAAGCCGAGACGCGCGTGGTGCGCGACACGCAGCTTTCGATCCCGGGCGTGGTGCCGCCGATGATCGCGCGCCTCATCGGCTACGACTTCGAGCATCCGGCGGGCATCAACCGCCTCACGCTGAGGAGCGGCCGCTGGCCCGCGCCGGGCGCGCGGGGCGAGGTGGTGGTGAACCAGCGCTTCCTGGAAGCGCGGGAGCTGAAGCTGGGCGACCGCCTGAACGTGCTGCTCAACGGCAAGCTGGAGCGGCTCACGCTGGTGGGCACCGCCCTCACGCCCGAGTACATCTACGCCACGCGCGGCGGCGGCATGCCGGACGACGAATGGTTCGCGGTGCTGTGGACCGACGCGCGCCAGCTCGCCGCAGCGTTCAACATGGAAGGCGCCTTCAACTCCGTCCTGCTGCGGGTCTCGCGGGACACCTCGATGCAGGCGGTGATCGAGGCGCTGGACCGCATCCTGGAGCCCTACGGCAGCCTGGGCGCGGTGGGGCGCGACGACCAGGTTTCGCACAAGATCATCACCCAGGAGATCGACCAGCAGCAGATCTTCGGCACCGTGCTGCCGGCGATCTTCCTGCTGGTGGCGGCGTTCATCCTGAACGTGGTGCTGCACCGCCAGGTGAACGCTCAACGCGGCGAGATCGCGGCGCTGAAGGCGCTGGGCTACGCCGACCGCTGGATCGCCGGCCATTACCTCAAGTTCGCCTCGGTGATCGTGCTGCTCGGGGTGGCGCTCGGCATCGCGCTGGGCTGGTGGCTGGGCAACGCCATGACCGGCCTGTACACCGATCTGTTCCACTTCCCGCAATTCAACTACTTCCTGCCGGCCTGGCTGGTGCTCGCCGGCGCCGGGGCGGCGCTCGCCGCCGGCTTCGCCGGCGCTTTCGCCGCGACGCGCGGCATCCTCGGCCTGCGAGCCGCCGAGGCGCTGCGCCCGCCCGCCCCGGCGGAGTTCCGCGCGCTGCTGCTCGAGCGCCTGGGCTACGCGCACCTGCTCACCCCGGCGCAGCGCATGATCCTGCGCAACCTCGAGAGAAAGCCGGTGCGCGCCGCCACCACCATCGCCGGCATCGCCGGCTCGGTGGCGATCCTCATCTCGGGCACGTTCTGGATGGATTCGCTGGAATGGTTCATCGACGTGCAGTTCAACCAGGTGCAGCGCGCAGACGTGAACGTGGCGTTCGCCGAGCCGCTGCCGCGCAACGTGCGCCTGGAGCTCGGGCGCCTGCCCGGCGTGAGCGAGGTGGAAGTCAGCCGCGCCATCCCGGTGCGCCTGCGCGCCGGGCACCGCAGCTACCGCACCGGCATCACCGGCCTGGAGGACGACGCCACGCTGCAGCGCGTCCTGGACGCGGAGCTGCGCGAGTCGAAGCCCGCCCCCGGCGGCGTGCTGCTCACCACGCGTCTCGCCGATCGCCTGGGAGTGCGGCCGGGCGACACCGTGACCGCGGAGCTGCTGGAGGGCAAGCGCGTGAAAGCCGAGGTGCGCGTGACCGGCACGGTGCGCGAGATGGCCGGCATGAACGCCTGGATGCGCCTGGAGGACCTGAACCGCCTGGCGCGCGAAGGCCCGGTGGTGTCCGGCGCCGGCCTGGCCGTGGAGCGCGCGCAGGAGCCGGCGCTGCTCGAGCGCCTCAAAGCCATGCCCGGCGCCGCGGTGGTGATCGTCAACCGCACCCTGATCGACACCTTCCGCGAGACGAGCGCGCGCAACGTGCTGTTCTTCACCGCGGTGCTGAGCGTTTTCGCCGCCACCATCGCCGTCGGGGTGGTGTACAACAACGCGCGCATCCAACTCGCCGAGCGCGCCTGGGAGCTCGCCAGCCTGCGCGTGCTGGGCTTCACCCGGCGCGAGGTGTCGGTGCTGCTGCTGGGAGAGCTCGCGGTGGAGATTGCGCTCGCCATCCCGCTGGGCTTCGTGGCGGGGTTCTGGCTCGCCGCCCTGCTGATCGCGCTCATGAGCCAGGAGGTGATGGAGTTTCCGCTGGTCATCTTCCCCAGCACCTACGTGTACTCGGGCGCGGTGGTGGTGGCCGCCGGCGTGGTGAGCGCCCTCATCGTGCGCAATCGCATCGATAATCTCGACCTCGTCGCCGTGCTGAAGACCCGCGAATGACAAGACGCAACAAGATCGCCCTCGCCGCCGCCCTCGTCGCGCTCGCGCTGCTCGTCGCCTGGGCGCTGCGCCCGCAGCCGGTCGCGGTCGAGCTCGCCGAGGTGACGCAGGGCCCCTTCGAGCAGGCGATCGCCGACGACGGCAAGACGCGCGTGCGCGACCGCTACGTGATCGCGGCGCCGCTCGCCGGGCGCGTCGAGCGCCTCCAGCTCGAGGTCGGCGACCCGGTGAAGCAGAACCAGATCGTCGCCGAGCTCGCGCCGACCGCGCCCGCGTTCCTCGACGCGCGCACCCAGCGCGAGCTGCGCGAGCGCATCGGCGCGGCCGAAGCGCAGCTCGCGCGGGCGCGCGCCGAGACGCTGAAAGCCGAGGCGCAGCGCGACCAGGCGCGCGCCGACCTCGAGCGCCAAACGCGGCTTTCCAAGGAGGGGTTCGTGTCGCAGACCGCGCGCGAGCAGGCCCAGCTCGCGCTGCGCACCGCGGAGCGCGCGGTGGAGGCGGCCCGCTTCGCGCAGGAGGCGGCCGGCCATGATCTCGCGCAGGCGCGCGTCGCCCTGTCGCGCTACGAAAGCGGCGCGCCCGCGGCGAAGTGGCCGGTGACCTCGCCGGTGGCCGGCGCGGTGCTGAAGGTGGTGCAGAAAAGCGAGGGCCCGGTGCTGCTCGGCGCGCCGCTGCTCGAAGTGGCCGACGCCCGCAGCCTCGAGGCGGTGGTCGACGTGCTGTCGCAGGAAGCGGTCGCCGTGCGCCCGGGCATGCCGGCGCGCCTGGACCTGGGCAGCGGCGTGCCGCCGCTCGCCGCGCGCGTGCGCCTGGTCGAGCCGGCCGCCTTCACCAAGGTCTCGGCGCTCGGCGTGGAGGAGCAGCGGGTCAACGTGGTGCTCGACTTCGCCGAGCCCCTGGACAGGGTGCAGACCATCGGCGATGGGTTCCGCGTCGAGGCCCGGATCATCGTGTTCGAGGAGAAAAACGCGATCCTCGTACCGGTCGCCGCGCTGTTCCGCGACGGCGAGGGCCTGGCGGTGTTCGTGGTCGAAGGCGACACGGCGCGCAAGCGCGCGGTGAAGGCGCCGCGGCGCAACACCACCCAGGCGCTGGTCGAGGAAGGCCTGCAGCCCGGCGAGCAGGTAGTGGTCTATCCCTCCGACGCCTTGCGCGACGGCGCGAGGGTGGAGGTCGTGCGCAGCGGCCAGCGGTAGATCACGTAGTACACCAGCGCCACCAGCACGCTGCCGCCGACCAGGTTGCCGGCGATCACCGGCGCGAGGTTGCGCGCGAGGCCGGCGAGCTCGACCGGCTGCCCGGCGAGCGCCTGCAGCATCATGCCCAGCGGGATGAAGTACATGTTGGCCACCGAGTGCTCGAAGCCCGCGGCGACGAACGCCGAGATGGGCAGCAGGATGGCGACCGCCTTGTCCACCACGCTGCGCCCGGCGAGCGACATCCACACTGCCATGCACACCAGCACGTTGCACAGGATGCCGCTGAAGAAGGCTTTGGCAACAGGCAGCGAAGTCTTGGTTTCGAGGATTCTCAGATAAGTACCCGCATACTGGTCGGCATGCCCGGACAGAAGTACGAGCACGGCGAGGCCCACGGCCCCGGCGAAGTTCGCCGCGCAAACCACCAGCCAGTTCCACAGCAGCCCGCGGGTGCTGATTTTGCGCTCGGCCCAGGCCATGGCGATGAGGTTGTTGCCGGTGAACAGCTCCGCCCCCGCCACCACCACCAGCAGCAGCCCGAGCGAGAACACCGCGCCGCCCAGCACGCGCTGCAGCGCCGGGGTGAGGCCCGGGTCGCTCACCACGATCACGTAGTACAGCGAGCCCAGGCCGATGAAGGCGCCTGCCAGCACGCCGAGCATGACCAGCGACAGTAGCGGCAGGCGCGCCTTGGCCACGCCCACCGCCTGCACCCGCTCGGCGATCTCGCGCGGCGAGAACGCATCGAAGCCGAAGATTCCGTTATTCATTTGAGCCAGCCGCTCCCCTCGATGAACGCGATGATCCTGCCTGCCGACTGCTCGGGCGAGCCGCGGTCGCCGTGCAGCGTGAGCTCCGGCGCGCGCGGCGGCTCGTACGGCGCCTTCACGCCGGGCAGCGCCGCGCCCTTCTCGTAGAGCCCCTTGGTGTCGCGCGCCGCGCACACCTCGAGCGGCGTGTCCACGTACACCTCGGCGAAGCGCGCGATGGCCTTTCTGGCCGCGTCGCGGTACGCGCGCCGGTTCGCGGTGGCGTCGAACACGACGGGCCTGCCCTGGTCGACGAGCAGCGCGCCGATCGCGGCCAATGCGCCATAGAAAAAATCCCTGTCCATCGCATCGTAACGGGGAAACGGCGTGAGCTGGGTGCGCATCACGTCGGACTCGAGCACCGCGGCGTCGATGCGGCGCGCGTGGAGCTGCTCGAGCAGCGCGCGCGCGATGGCGCTCTTGCCCGAGCCGGACAGCCCGGTGAGCCAGACGGCGAAGCTCAGACGCTCACCCGCGTGAAGTCGAACCGCTCCTGCGACAGCACCTGCAGGACGAACTCCAGCAGCCGCCGGCGCAGCTTCCCGTCGAGCGCGGGATACCACAGCGGGTTGGCCATCACCAGGCCGCGGAAGGCGATGAACGGCGCCGCCACCTCGAGCAGCCCGGCGTCGCCCGAGCGCTCGAGGTAGCGCTCCCAGAAGCGCCGCCACAGCTTCTCGAAGGCACCCTCCAGGCGCCCGGAGCGCTGCAGCGAGAAGAACAGGTAGTTGAGCGCGAGGCAGGTGACGTCGTCGGCCGCCTCGCCCCACTCGCCGCGCGAGCGGTCGAGCACGCTGAAGTCCGCGTCTTCGCGGAACAGCAGGTTCCACGGATGGAAGTCGCCGTGCACCTGGCAGAGGCGCTGCGATCTGCCTTTGATCTTCCACCGCCAGGCGACGCAACGCGTCTCGATCAGCTCCAAAACCCCTTTCCATTCTTCGGGGTAGCTGTCGTCCACGCCGAAGATGCACTCGCCGTGGCCCACCAGCTCGCGGATGCGCCGCGCGTACAGCCCGGGGTCGCCGCCGCGCACGCGATGGATTTCCACGAGGTAATCGCACAACGCGTCGAGCCGGAGGAAATCCTGTTCCGTTGCCTCCCCTGTCGAACGGATCCGCAGGAGATCATCGGCGTACTCGCGGCCCTCGACGAACTCGGCGAGCATGAACAGCTCCTCGGCGTTGCCCAGCGGCTCGAGCTGGCCGCCGGCGCGCACCGCGCCCACGTCGAGCGAGGCGACATGGCGCGGCAGACGGGCGAACGCCTGGTGCGCCCACAGCAGGCTTTGCGCACGGTCGGACATGTGCTCGTGGCCGAAGGGGCCGGGGCGCACGGTCTCGATCACCGCGCGCCGCGGCCGCCCCTCGAGGGTGTAGTCGACGCGCAGCGGGATGCCGTAGCCGTAGCCCTTGTCGCCCTGGCGCCCGCCGCCGAGCGGCGTGACGCGCACCGCGGCCACGGGGCGGCCATGCACCCTGCCGAGGTAGGCCTCGAGGGCCGGCGGCGAGAAAGGCGAGCCGGCGTTCATGCCGTCCAGTTTAGAGCCAACGGTTGCCGCCCGCGCGCTTGGCCTCGTACATGCGCAGGTCGGCGAGCTTGTGCAGCTCGACCGCGCCCGCCGCCTGGCGCGGGTAGCCGCAGGCGCCGATGCTGACGCTCACCGCCAGCGCGCACCCCTCGAAAGGCACCGGCGCGGCGTTCGCGGCCACGATCTTCTCCAGCACCGGGACCGCCGCCTGCTCTCCGGCATCGACCAGCACCAGGGCGAACTCGTCGCCGCCGATGCGCGCCACGGTGTCGCTCGCGCGCACGCAGGCGAGGGTGCGCTGCGCGAGCGCCTGCAGCACTGCGTCCCCGGCAAGGTGGCCGTAGCGGTTGTTGGTGTCGCGGAACTGGTCGATGTCCATCGCCGCCACCGTGAGCTCCTCGCTGCGCCGCTCGGCGTGGCGCAGCGCCTGCTGCAGCCGGTCCGTGAACAGGCTGCGGTTGGGCAGGCCGGTGAGGCTGTCGTGGGTCGCGGCGTGGGCGAGCTTCTCGATCTCGAGCGAGCGCGCGGTGACGTCGCGCCCGAACGAGACGAAGCCGCCGGGGACCGGGCGGATGATCTTGTCCTCGTAGTACAGCGCGCCGTCCTTCCTGCGGTTGCAGAACACCGCGCGGAACTCCTCGCCGGCGGTGATCGCCGTCCACAGGCGGCGGTAGAAGTCCGCCTCGTGCATGCCCGACTTGAGCACCGCGGGCGTGCGGCCCACCAGCTCGTGGCCGGCGTAGCCGGTGAGGCGCTCGTAGGCCGGGTTCACGTATTCGATGCGTCCCTGCCCGTCGGTGGCTAGCACGCCGTCGGGGCATTGCTCGAGGTAGCGCCGGAAGCCGCGGTCCATCGCGTCTATTCAACCCCGCAGCGCGCCCATGCCCTTTGACCTCGGTCAAAGCCGCCTGCCCCTTAAGGCTGCCTTAAGCCCCCGGCGCGGATAAAGGGAAGCGTCACATCCGGAAAGGAGGCGCCATGACATTCCGATCGTGCGTCCGCTGCCGCGCCAGCACCGGGTCCGACGTACTCGACAGCGCAGCCGGCGAAGCCGGGCCGGTCGCGGTGACCCTGGAAGGCATGCCGGTTCTCGCCTGCGCGAAAGGCCACCGGCAATTCGTGCACGCCGAATTCCCGCGCTGGCTGCTCGAGCACCTGCTCGAAGAGGACGAAGGCCGGCTTCCGGCCGGCCGGGAGCAGGGCGTGCTGCTCAAGCACTATCGCTGCGGGGAATGCGGCGCGCGGCTGAACGCGCAGGCCGATCACCGGGAGACATTCCGCTTCGACGTCGCGCTCGGCGATACCGGGCCGTTCCGCGTGGCGCTCACTGCGCCGGTATACCGCTGTCCGGCCTGCTCGCGGGAGCAGCTGCATTCCCTCAAGGAAGTCCGCAAGCGCACGCCCGAGGCGCTTACGCACGCCTTCCAGGCCGCGGGGATCCCGCCCGCCTAGCTGGCAGCGGCTTTGATCCCGGTCAAGCCGCCCGGGCGCCGCGCTTCGAGAATGGACCGATGAGATGGGTCCTTCTCTGTCTCGCCTGGCTGCCGCTCGCGGCCGCGGCGCAGGCGCCGGATTTCACCGCGCTGGTGCGCGACCAGGGCGCGGCCGTGGTCAACATCAGCGCCGGGTACGCCACCCCGCCGGTGCTGCCCGACCTGCCGCACGACGAGTCGCTCGCCGAGTTCCTCGAGCGGCTGGCCGACGACCTGGAGGCCCGGCTCGCGCCGCAGGCGCTCGGCTCGGGCTTCATCGTCTCCGCCGACGGCGACGTGGTGACCAACTTCCACGTGGTCGAGGGCGCGTTCGACGAGGGACTGATCGTGCGCCTGGCCGACGGGCGCGAGCTCCTGGCGAGCGTGGTGGGCGTGGACCGCGCGACCGACATCGCGCTGCTCAAGGTCCCGGCCGCCGGGCTGCCGCGGGTGCGCATCGGCGACCCGCGCCGGCTGCAGGTCGGCGAATGGGTGGCGAGCATCGGCTCGCCGTTCGGCCTGGACCGCAGCCTCGCCGCGGGCATCGTCAGCGCGCTGGGGCGCAACATCCCGGGCGAGATGCCGCTGCATCTCATCCAGACCGACGCGGCGTTGAACCCCGGCACTTCGGGCGCGCCGCTTTTCAACCTGCGCGGCGAGGTGGTCGGGGTGAGCTCCTTCATCTTCAGCAACACCGGCACGTCCATCGGGCTGTCGTTCGCGGTGCCCATCGACACCGCGATGCGGGTGGTGGAGGAGCTGCGCCGGCACGGCAGCGTGACGCGCGGGCGCCTCGGCCTGCGGCTGCAGGCGCTCACGCCCGAGCTGGCCAACGCGTTCCGCGTGCCGCACGGCGCGCTGGTGAGCGACGTGGAGCGCGGCGCGCCCGCGCACCGCGCCGGCATCCGCTCGGGCGACATCATCGTCGCCTTCGGCGGGGAGGCGATTACCAGCCACGAGCAGCTGCTGGAGCTTGTCGCGCGCAGCCCGCCGCGGACCCGCGTCGCGGTGCAGCTGGCGCGCGACGGCGTGCTGACGCAGGTGGCGGTGCAGGTGGCGCCGGCCGCCGTCTCTCGCATCCCGGCCTCCCGCCCCGAGGGCACCGACCGCCTGGGCCTGCGCCTCGCGCCGCGCGCCGAGGGCGTGCTGGTGCAGCGCGCCGCGGGCGCCGCGCGGCGCGCCGGCCTGCTCGCGGGCGACCTGATCCTCGGGGTGAACGGCCGCAGCACGCGCAGCGTCGAATCGTTCAACGGCGCGGTCGCCTCGGCGCCGCGCGGCGAGTCCGTGGCGCTGCTCGTGCAGCGCGGCGGCACCCGCACTTTCCTCGCGTTGCGCATCCCCTGAACCCCGCTCAGCGCAGCTGGTGCACCCGCTGGTCGAGCATCTCCGGCGTGATCAGCGTGAGGCCCTTCTCCGTGGTGCGGAAGTGGCGCGCGCGCGACTCCAGCCCGCGCTCCAGGCGGCACTGCCGGTCGATGATCGCGCGCCTGAGCTGCACGCCCGGCCCGACCACCACCTCGGGCAGCACCACGCAATCCTCGAGCAGCGCGCCCTCGTGCACCTGCACGTTGGAAAACAGCACCGAGCGGCGCACGGTGGCGCCGCTCACGATGCAGCCGCCAGAGACCATCGAGTCGACCGCCATGCCGCGGCGCCCATCCTCGTCGAACACGAACTTGGCCGGCGGCAGCTGCTCCTGGTAGGTCCACACCGGCCAGTCGCGGTCGTAGAGGTTGAGCTCCGGGGTCACCTTGGCGAGCTCCATGTTGGCTTCCCAGTAGGCATCCAGCGTGCCGGCGTCGCGCCAGTAGGGCCTGCCGCTCGGCATGTCGACGCAGCTCTCGGCGAAGCGGTGCGCGAAGACGCGGTAGCGGCCGATGATGTAAGGCAGCACGTCCTTGCCGAAATCGTGGCTGGAGCGCGGATCGTCGGCGTCGCGGATGAGCTGCTCGTAGAGGAAGTCGGCGTTGAACACGTACACGCCCATGCTGGCGAGCGCGCGGTCGGTCCAGCCGGGCATCGGCTGCGGCGCGGCCGGCTTTTCGTCGAATCTCGTGATGCGCCCCGCATCGTCGACGCCCATCACGCCGAAGCCGCTCGCGTCCCCGAGGGGCACCTCGACGCACACCGCCGTGGCATCGGCCGCGCGCGCGGCGTGCTCCTCCAGCAGCGGGCCGTAATCCATCTTGTAGACGTGGTCGCCCGAGAGCACCAGCACGTAGCGGCAGTCCTCGGTGCGCAGCACGTTGAGGTTCTGGAACACCGCGTCGGCCGTGCCCCGGTACCAGTTCTCGGCGACCTGCTGCTGCGCCGGCAGGATGTCGACGTGCTCGCCGATGCGCCCGTCGAGGAAGCTCCAGCCGCGCTGCAGGTGGCGCAGCAGGCTGTAGGACTTGTACTGCGTGGCGACGCCGATGCGGCGCACCCCGGAGTTGACGCAGTTGGACAACGTGAAGTCGATGATGCGGTACTTGCCGCCGAACGGCACCGCGGGCTTGCAGCGCCAGTCGGTGAGCTCCTTCAGGCGCGTGCCGCGGCCGCCGGCGAGCACCATCGCATAGGTATTGCGTGCCAGACGACCGATTTCCCGCCTCGCCATGCCTCCAGTCAACTCCGGCCGCGCTGGCAGGTTTTTGATCCTGCTCAAACCTCGGCGATTCAGGTATGCCGGTCGACCTCGTCGGCGAGGGCACGCAGGGCCGGGGAGATTTCCACGGCGTAGTCCTTGCCGGGAACCCGGCCGAGCTGGGACAGGCACAGGGCCCGCGACTCGCGCAGGCCCGGCTGCGGCAGCCGCCGGCCGCGCTGCATCACCGGCCGCAGCAGCGGCTCGCCCGGCTGCACGTCGGTTTCGAGAGTCACGAGGTCGCCCGCGAAGCGCCCGTCGGCGGCGTAGCGGCGGTAGACCTGCTTCCTGCCCGGCCAGGTGGCCTTGCCAGCGGAGCGCTTGCGCCGCGGCCGGCCGGCATATTCCTGCAGCTTGTAGACCGCGTCGAGGCTGGGCGCGTCAGCCGAGGTGGTGAGCGCCGTGCCGACGCCGAAGCTGTCGATCGGCGCGCCGGCCGCCACGAGCTGCGCCACGCGCTCCTCGTCCAGGTTGCCGCTCGCGAAAATGATGGCCTTCTGCTGTCCGGCCGCATCCAGGACGCCGCGCACTTCACGTGAAAGCTTTTCGAGATCACCACTATCCAAGCGCACGCCCTTCAGGCGGGGGGCCGAGGCGACGGCGCGGCGCGCCCCCTCCACGGTGTCGTAGGTGTCGATGAGCATCACGGCGTTGTCGGGAAACGCTTGCGCGAAGTGGGCGAAGGCGGCGGCCTCGCTCTCGTGCGCCTGCACGAACGAATGCGCCATGGTGCCGAACACCGGGATGCCGAAGCGCGGCGCGGCGAGCGCGGTGGCGCTGCCGTCGAAGCCGGCGAGCCAGCTCGCGCGCGCGGCGAGCAGCCCCGCCTCCGCGCCGTGCGCGCGGCGCAGGCCGAAATCGATCAGCTTCTTTCCCGGCGCCGCGAGGCGCACGCGCGCCGCCTTGGAGGCGATCACGGTCTGGAAATGGATCAGGTTGACCAGGCGCGTCTCGGCGAGCTGCGCCTCGGGCATGGGCGCGGTGACGCGCAGCAGCGGCTCGTCGCCGTAGAACACCGTGCCTTCCGGCATGGCGTCCACGTCCCCGGTAAAACGCAACTTCCTCAATTCATCTGAAAAAGCATCCTTGAAAAGGCCGCTCGCGCGCACCCAGGCGAGCTCCTCCTCGCCGAAGCGCAGGTCCTCGAGGTACTCGAGCGCCTGCTCGAGCCCCGCCGCCACCAGGAAATCGCGCCCCGGCGGCAGCTTGCGCACGAACAGCTCGAACACCGCCGTGTCCGTCATCCCCTGCTCGTAGTAGGCCTGCAGCATCGTGAGCTGGTACAGGTCCGTCAGCAGCGGGCTGGTGAGCGGGTTCATCTGACGCAGATCAATAGGCGCCGGGCACGGCGCGTGCAGAGTCGGGCGATGGACATGATACCGCCCGCCCCGGCCGCCCTCTCCCCCGCCCGGCTGCGCCGCGGCTGCGATCCGGCGCAGCTCGGCTTCGAGACCACGGCCGAGCTCGCGCCGCTGGAGGGCGCGCCCGGCCAGGACCGCGCGACGCAGGCGATCGAGTTCGGCGTCGGCATGCGGCACCAAGGCTACAACCTGTTCGCCATGGGGCCGGAGGGGTCCGGCCGCCACAGCCTGGTGCGCCGGCGCCTCGAGGAGGAAGCGCGCCGGCTCGCCGTGCCCGCCGACTGGTGCTACGTCTTCAACTTCGACGTGCCCCACCGGCCGCGCGCGCTGCGCCTGCCACCCGGCGAGGCGCCCGCGTTCAGGAACGCCATGGCGCGCCTGGTCGAGGACCTGAGCGCGGCGATCGCCGCCGCCTTCGAGAGCGACGAGTACCGCAACCGCCACCGCGAGATCGAGAGCGAGCTCACCGAGCGGCAGGAGCGCGCGGTCAACGAGATCGGCGAGCGGGCGCGCGCGCAGCGCATCGCGCTCGTGCGCACGCCCAGCGGCTTCGGCTTCGGGCCGATGAACCCGGCCGAGGACGGCGTCATGGAGCCCGAGGAGTTCGCGCGCCTGCCGCCCGAGCAGCAGAAGCGCTACGAGGCGCAGGTCGCCGAGCTGCAGAAGCTGCTGGGCGACGCGTTCCACGAGATGCCCAGGTGGCGCCGAGAGGCGCTCGACAAGATGCGCGCGCTCGACCGCGATGTGACGCGCGGCGCGGTGAATAGCCTGATCGACGAGCTGTCGGCGCGCTACGCCGCCCTGCCCGAGGTGCAGCGCTACCTCGACCAGGTGAAGCAGGACACGCTCGAGAACGCGGCCGCCTTCCGCCAGCGCAAGGACGGCGAGCCGCCCACGCTGTTCGGCATTCCGCTCGCGCGTCCCGAAGGCATGGAAGCGCCGTTTCGCCGCTACGCCGTCAACGTGCTGATCGAGCACGCGGGCGCCGCGGGCGCGCCGGTGGTCGGCGAGGACCACCCCAGCCACGCCGCGCTGGTCGGGCGCATCGAGCATGTGTCGCAGATGGGCGCGCTGCTCACCGACTTCACGCTGATCAAGGCGGGCGCGCTGCACCGGGCGAACGGCGGCTACCTGGTGCTGGACGCCATGAAGGTGCTGGCCCAGCCCTACGCCTGGGAGGCGCTCAAGCGCGCGCTGCGCTCGCGCACCATAGACATCCGCAACCTCGGGCAGGAGCTCGGCATCATCAGCACGGTGTCGCTCGAGCCCGAGCCCATCCCGCTCGAGGTCAAGGTGGTGCTGGTGGGCGAGCGCGCGCTGTACTACCTGCTGCACGCCTGGGACCCCGAGTTCGCCGAGCTGTTCAAGGTGGCGGTGGACTTCGAGCAGGACATGCCGCGCGGCGAGCGCGACGACGCGCTCTATGCCCGGCTCGTCGCCGGCTGCGTGCGCAACGAGAAGCTGCGCGCGCTCGACCGCGCCGCGGTGGCGCGCGTCATCGAGCACCAGGCGCGCGAGGCGGGCGACGCGCACAAGCTCTCGGTACGCATGCAGGCGCTGGTCGATCTGCTGCGCGAGGCCGACTACTGGGCCGGCGCCGACGGGCAGGCGCTCACCGGCGCCGCGCACGTGCAGCGCGCGATCGACGCGCAGGTCGCGCGCGCCGACCGCGTGCGCCAGCGCCTGCAGGAGCACATCGTGCGCGGCAGCCTGCTGATCGACACGGCCGGCAGCCGGGTGGCGCAGGTCAACGGCCTGTCGGTGGTGCAGCTGGGCGACTTCGCCTTCGGCACCCCGCACCGCATCACGGCGCGCGCGCGCCTGGGCGGCGGGCGCGTGGTCGACATCGAGCGCGAATCCGAGCTCGGCGGGCCGGTGCATTCCAAGGGGGTGCTGATCCTGTCGGGCTACCTTTCCGGCCGCTACGCGCCGCACAAGCCGCTGTCGCTCGCCGCGAGCCTGGTGTTCGAGCAGAGCTACGGCGGCGTGGAAGGCGACAGCGCCTCCTCGGCCGAGCTGTACGCGCTGCTCTCGGCGCTCGCCGACGCGCCGCTGCGCCAGTCGCTCGCCGTGACCGGCTCGGTGAACCAGCACGGCGACGTCCAGGCGGTGGGTGGCGTGAACCAGAAGATCGAGGGCTTCTTCGACCTGTGCAGGGAAAGAGGGCTCACCGGAGAGCAGGGCGTGCTCATCCCGGAAGCCAACGTCCAGAACCTCATGCTGCGCGAAGAGGTGGTGGCGGCGGTCGCGCAGGGCCGCTTCGCCGTCTACCCCGTGCGCACGGTCGACGAGGGCCTGCAGCTGCTCACCGGGCTGCCGGCGCGAGAGGTGCACGCGCGGGTCGAGGCGCGGCTGGCGGGCTTCGCCGAGCACGCGCGCGAGTTCCTCGCGGCCGCGCCCAGGAAGCCATGGCGCGAGAACGCGAAGAAGTGAGCGTGCAGCGCATCATCGCTTGCTTCGCGCCCGGCAGCGCCGCCGCGCCCGCAGCCGTCGCGCGCCTCGCGCAAGAAATGCAGGCCGAGCTGCTCGGCCTGTTCATCGAGGACACCGGGCTGCTGCGCTTGGCCGCGCTGCCCTTCGCCGCCGAGGTCGGCTTTCCCTCGGCCGCGCTGCGCCCCCTCGACCTCGCCGCCGTGGAGCGCGCCCTGCGCACCCAGGCGCAGGCGCTGCGCCAGGCGCTCGCCGCCGCCCTCGACCCCGCGGATCATGCCTGGTCCTTCCGCGTCGCCCGCGCCACCCCCGCCGCCGCCGTCGAGGCGGCCCTCGCCGAAGGATACGCGGCCTCGCTGCTGCTGCCGCCGGGTACCGATCCCCGCGCCGAACGCCGCGTCGTGCGCGGCGCCCGGCTCGGCGCCGGGCAGCTGCGCGCCCTCATCGCCTTTGCTCGTCCGGTCGTGATCCTGCCCGAATAGCGGCGCTGAACGCTGTTGCTGGTAAGTTCGGGCTCATGGTCACGCGCCGCCGCTTCATCGGGACGCTCGCCGCCGCGGCGCTCGCCGGCGCCTGCGACCGGCCGGCGCCGCGGCGCGGGGCGACCCCGCTAGTTTTCAAGCACGGCAAGCTGTTCGGCGACCCGCACGTGCTGCGCGCGCTGATCGACGAGTTCGAGGCGGCGCATCCCGGCGTCTCGGTGCGCGAGGAGACGCTGCCCTCCTCGAGCGACGAGCAGCACCAGTTCTACGCCATCAACCTGCAGGCGAAATCGGATGCCTTCGACGTCATGGCGCTCGACATCATCTGGGTGGCGGGATTCGCGCGCGCGGGTTGGCTGCGCGAGCTCGACGCGCTGGAGCGCGAAGCGTTCTTCGACGGGCCGATGGAAGCCGTCACCTTTGGCGGCAAGCTGCACGCCGTGCCGTGGTTCGTTGATGCCGGGCTTCTTTATTATCGAAAGGACCTGGTTTCCGAGCCGCCGAAAACATGGCTTGGGCTGATCGACGCGGCGCGGTCCGCCATGGCGCGCGCGCCGGGCATGCACGGCTTCGTCTGGCAAGGCAAGCAGTACGAAGGGCTGGTGTGCAACGCGCTCGAGTACCTGCACAGCAACGGCGGGGCGGTGCTCGACGGCGGCCGCGTGGTGCTCGACAGCGCGCAGAACCGCGAGGCGCTCGCGCTGATGGCCGACCTCGTGCACCGCCACGGCGTCACGCCCGGCTCGGTCACCACGGCGACCGAGGAGCCCAGCCGCCACGTGTTCGGGCAGGGCCGGGCGGTGTTCCTGCGCAACTGGCCCTATGCCTGGCGTCTGTTCCAGGACCCCGCCTCGCGCGTGCACGGCAAGGTCGGCGTCGCCGAGCTGCCGCATTTCCCGGGCGGGCGCTCGGCGCCGACCCTGGGCGGCTGGCAGCTCGCGGTCAACGCCGCCTCGCGCCACCCCGGGATCGCTTCTTCGTTCGTCCGGTTCCTGACGGGCGCGCCGGCGCAGAAGCGGCTCGCCCTGGCGTACGGCTTCCAGCCGGCGCGCACCGCGCTCTACCGCGACGCGGAGCTGCTCGCGGCGCAGCCTTTCCTCGGGCGGCTGGAGCGCGTGTTCGCCAGCGCGCGGCCGCGCCCGGTGACGCCGCAGTACGTGCGCGTCTCGCAGGTGCTGCAGGGCGATTTCAGCGCGGCGGTGTCCGGCCTGAGCACGCCGCGGGCGGCGCTCGAGCACGCGCAGCGCAGGATCGAGGAGATCCTGGATGCGGGCTGAGCGCGAGCGGCCCGGCTGGTATCTCGCGCCCGCCGCGCTTCTCCTGGGAATCGTCACCCTCTATCCGCTGGCGCACGTCGTGTGGCTCAGCCTGGAGCGCCGCTCGCTGCTCGATCCGGCGCCGCCGCGGTTCATCGGCCTGGACAATTACCTGCGCCTGGCGGGCGACGAGCGCTTCTGGAACGCGCTCGGCAACACGCTGTACTTCGTCGGCGTGTCGGTGTCGCTCGAGCTCGCGCTCGGGCTCGCCTTCGCGCTCGCGGTGCAGCGCCCGTTCCGCGGGCGCGCCGCGCTCTACGGTGTGATCCTTCTGCCCTGGGCGGTGCCCACCGCGGTCTCGGCGCGCATGTGGGAGTGGATGTACAACAGCGAGATCGGGGTGCTCAACTACCTCCTCGGCGCGCAGGTGAACTGGCTCGGCAGCCCGGCGTGGGCGCTGAATGCCGCGATCCTCATGGACGTGTGGAAGTCCACGCCGTTCGTCGCGCTGCTGCTGGTGGCGGGGCTGCAGGGCATTCCGCGCGACCTGTACCGTGCCGCCGAGGTGGACGGCGCCACCCGCTGGACGGTGCTGCGGCGCATCACGCTGCCGCTGCTCGCCCCGGTGATCCTGGTGGCGCTCATCTTTCGCACCATCGACGCCTTCCGCGTGTTCGACTCGATCTACGTGCTCACCGGCGGCGGGCCGGCGAACAGCACCGAGACGCTGTCGATCTACGCCTACAAGGCGCTGTTCCAGTCGCTCGAGTTCGGCTACGGCTCGACGCTCGCGGTGAGCGTGTTCGCCTGCGTGGCGCTCGCCGCCGGGGCCTACGCGATCCTGCTGAGGAAATTCCTGCGATGAGGCTCGCGGCGCTCGTGCTGCTGGCGGCCTACTGCGTCGCGCCGTTCCTGTGGCAGGTGGTGACCTCGCTCAAGCCGGCCGCCGAGCTCACCTCGCTGCCCCCGCTGCTGCCCTCGCGGCTCACCGGCGAGCATTACGCCGCGATCTTCACCGGCCATCCCCTGCTGCGCATCATCGCGAACAGCGCGGTGGTCGCCGTGTGCACCACGGCGCTCGCCCTCGTGGTGGGCGCGCTCGCCGCGTACGCGGTGTCGATCCTGCGCGTGCGCGGCCGCGCCGCCATCCTCGGCGTGGTGCTGTCGGTCTCGATGTTCCCGCCGATCGCCACGGTGAGCCCGCTGTTCCTGCTGCTCAACGCGCTCGGCCTGCGCGACACGCTCGCCGCGCTGGTGCTCACCTACAGCACCTTCTCGCTGCCGCTCGCCGTGTGGCTGCTCGCGAACTTCTTCGACGCGCTGCCGCGCGAGCTCTACGTGGCGGCGCGGGTGGACGGCTGCAGCGCCTTCGGCGCCCTGTGGCGCGTGGTGCTGCCGCTGGCCGCGCCGGGCATCCTGGCCGCGGGCCTGCTGGTGTTCATCTTCGCCTGGAACGAGTTCCTGTTCGCGCTGTCCTTCACCGCGACCGAGGCTTCGCGCACCCTGCCGGTGGGCATAGCGCTCTTCCCCGGCCTGCACGAGGTGCCCTACGGCGAGATCGCCGCCGCGTCGGTGGTCGCCACGCTGCCCGTGGTGGCGCTCGCCTTCGCGTTCCAGCGGCGCATCGTCGAAGGACTCACCGCCGGGGCGGTGAAAGGCTGATGGCGCGCATCCGCTTCGCCGGTCTCGCCAAGCGCTTCGACGCGCAGGTCGTGCTCGCGCCGCTCGAGCTCGAGATCGCCGAGGGCGAGTTCTTCACCTTCGTGGGGCCGAGCGGCTGCGGCAAGTCCACGCTGCTGAACCTCATCGCGGGCGTGGAGGCGCCGAGCTCGGGCGCGCTGTGGTTCGACGAGGTGCGCGTCGACGCGCTCGCGCCCGGCGCGCGCGACGTCGCCATGGTGTTCCAGAGCTATGCGCTCTACCCGCACCTTTCGGTGCGCGAGAACATCGCCTTTCCGCTGCGGGTGCGCGGCACGGCGCGCGCCGAGATCGCGCGCGAGGTCGAGCGCGTCGCGCAGGTCCTCGGCCTTTCCCCTCTCCTGGAAAGGAAGCCGCGCCAGCTCTCGGGCGGGCAGCGCCAGCGCGTGGCGCTCGGCCGGGCGCTGGTGCGCAGGCCGCGCGTGTTCCTGATGGACGAGCCGCTGTCCAACCTCGACGCGCGCCTGCGCCTGGAGATGCGCGAGGAGCTCAAGCGCCTGCACGAGGCGCACGGCATCACCACCGTCTACGTCACGCACGACCAGGAGGAGGCGATGGCGCTGTCGCAGCGCGTGGCGGTGCTCAACGCGGGACGCATCGAGCAGTGCGGCACGCCGCAGGCGGTGTACGCCGATCCGGCGAACCTGTTCGTCGCGCAGTTCCTCGGCAGCCCGCCGCTCAACCTGCTCGAGGGCGAGTCGCCCGAGGTGGTGCTGGGCGTGCGCCCGGCC
>DASUUN010000322.1:0-29548 GCA_036374055.1 Burkholderiales bacterium | reverse complement strand
GTGGTGCGCGCCGACCGCCTGCTGATCGAGCAGGTGGCGCTGAACCTGGTGCGCAACGCGGTGGAGGCGGTGCAGGCGCTGCCCGAGTCCCGGCGCCGCATCACCGTCGCGACGCAGGTGGAAGCCGACGGCAGCGGCACTTTCGCGGTCGCCGACCTGGGCGAGGGCGTGCCGGAGGAGGCGAAGGAGCGCCTGTTCGATCCGTTCGTCACCACCAAGCCCGGCGGGCTCGGGCTCGGGCTGTCCATCTGCCGCTCGGTGGTGGAGGCGCACGGCGGCGTCATCCACCACCAGGGCAATGGCGCGCGCGGCGCTGTCTTCGCGTTCACGCTGCCGGGGGCGGGCGCATGACGCGCGTCTATATCGTCGACGACGACAACGCGGTGCGCAACGCGCTGAAGCTGCTGCTGCGCACCGCCGAGCTGGACGCCGTGGCGTTCCCCTCGGCCGACGCCTTCCTGGAGAACGCCGACCTCACGCAGCACTGCTGCGTGCTGCTGGACATCCGCATGCCCGGCATGGCCGGCACGGCGCTGCACGACGAGCTGCTGCGCCGCGGGGTGCGCGTGCCGGTGATCTTCATCACCGGGCACGGCGACATCCCCATGGCGGTAGAGGCGATGCGCAAGGGCGCCTTCGACTTCATCGAGAAGCCGTTCGACGACGAGCAGCTGCTGGCGCGCGTGCGCGAGGCGCTGGAGCGGCGCAAGGCGGAGCCGGAAATGGGGTCTGTCCCCATTTCGGAGCTGAGCGAGCGCCAGCGCGAGGTGCTGCAGCGCGTGCTCGACGGCAAGCCGAGCCGGCAGATCGCCGAGGAGCTGGACATCAGCGTGAAGACGGTGGAGTTCCACCGCGCCCGCATCATGCAGAAGCTCGGCGTGAAGACCGCCGCCGAGCTTTTCCGGCGCTGCCTTACTTGAGGTAGGTCTCCTGCAGCGTGCGGCGGATGAACGCGCGCGCCGCGTCGCGATCGAATTTCGCCCCGCCGTCCAGCTTGGCCGCGTACTCGAAGAACGGCAGGAACAGCTGCGCCTGGTCGACCCGCGCGCGCAGCGTGAAGCGCGGCGCGCGCGCCTGGATCTCGCGCCACGCGGCGCGCACCTCGGCCCAGAACGGCTCGGTGCGCGCGTAGTACCTTTCGCCGGCGCTGAAGTCGTGGTCCCTGATCCGCTGATAGCGGGCCACGCCGTATTCTCGGGCGAGATTGCGCGCCTCCCCGAGCACCCGCTTGAGGTTGTTTTCCTCCTGCACCCAGCCGTCGGGCGTGATGGTGTGGCGGTTGGTGCCCACCAGCACCTCGTAGTCCTTGCGCACGCTGAACTCCCGGCGCGGCAGCGGGCGCCAGGTCTCGTCGCTGATCCAGGTGGACATGCCGCCGGCATGCTGCCAGCGGCCGAGCGCCGCGTAGCGCGGCGAGTCGTCCACCTGCAGCACGCTCTGCGACCAGGCGCCGCGGCGCGCATCCGCCGACACCGGCCGCGTCGCCCAGGTCTCTGCGCCTTCGTAGGCGAGCAGCGACTCGGGCTGGTAGCGCCATTCCTGCCGCCAGTGGCGCACCACGATCGGCTCGCTCACCTTGCCGGGGTCGAGCTGCACGCGCTGCACCAGGATGTGCTGCAGGGCGATGAACTCCGGCCGGTCCTCGGCGACGAACACGTACTCGGTGCCCCAGCTCTGGTACGGCGCGTCGGGCTTGAGGCCCGGGTCGAAGCGCACCACTTCCAGGAAATCGAAGCTCACGCGGTAGGGCCCGGCCATGGCGAGGATGGCGCGGCGATCGCGCTCGAGGTCGGCGAGGCCGGGCTCGCGCAGCCGCTTCCATGCCTCGGTGGGCGCGCTGTCCAGCACCACCGGCGCGCCGCGCGTGGTCGCGCCGCGGGGCTTGAGCGCGTTCTCGTCGAGCGGCCAGGCGAAGGTGAACTGGCTGGAAGCGTGGGCCGCGGCGCTCGCCAGCATGACGGCGATGAGCAAAAACCTGAGCATGGCCCTCATGTTAACGCGTCTTGAGCAGCAACCCGGCGAGCGCCACCGCCGTGAACCCGGCGCCGGCATAGAAGGTGGCAGGCGCCCCGAAGCTGCTCCATAGCCATCCTGCAAGCACGCTCGCAGCAAGCAGCGCCGCGCCCGCAACGAGGTGGAATACGCCGAACGCAGTGCCGCGCAGCGCAGCGGGCGCTGCGTCCGCGACCAGCGTCGACAGCAGGCCCTGCGTCAGTCCCATGTGGACGCCCCAAAGGGCGATGCCGACGTAGAACAAGACGCGGTGCTCGCTGGAAGCAAGCATCAGGTCAGCGGCGATCAGCGCGAACAATCCCCACACCAGCAGCGAGCGCTGGTTGCCGCGGTCCGCGGCCACGCCGGCCGGATAGGCGATCGCGGCGTAGGCGACATTCATGACGACCAGGACCATCGGCACCATCGCGAGCGCGATGCCGAGGTTCTGGGCGCGGACCACAAGGAAGGCCTCGGAGAAGCGCGCCAGCGTGAGCACCGCGCCCAGCGCGACCACAATCCAATACGGCCGCGGCAGCTGCGCGAAGCCCTTCAGGATCGCGGCGCTCGATTGCTTTGCATGACCGGGCGGCGGCTCCTTCACCCAGATCACCAGGACCGCCACGGACAGCACGGCAGGGACGGCCGCGAACCACAGCACCGCGCGCACGTCGCTCGTGAAGAGCAACATCAGCCCGATGGCCGCCAGCGGCCCGAGGATCGCGCCCGCCGTGTCGAGCGTTTGGCGCAGGCCGAAGGCAGTGCCGCGCTGGCCTCCGGGCGTGACGTCGGCGATCAGCGCGTCGCGCGGCGCGCCGCGAATGCCCTTGCCGATGCGGTCCATGAAGCGCGCCCCGAGCACCAGCGCGACCGATCCGGCGAGGGGAAACAGCGGCTTGGACAGCATGGCGAGCCCATAGCCCAGGACGACGATCGGCTTGCGCCGCGCCAGCCGGTCGGAGAGGGCGCCCGAGAACACCTTCGCGACCGAGGCGGTCGCCTCCGCGATGCCTTCGACCAGGCCGACCGCCACCATGCTCGCGCCCAGCACCACCGTCAGGTAGACCGGGAGCAGCGCGTGCACCAGCTCGGACGACAGGTCCATGAGCAGCGACACGACGCCGAGCGCCCAGACCGTCCTAGGGACCGACGGCATAGCCCCGCCCGAAGCGCCTGGCGATAAAGGGGTCAGAGCAATTTTCTTGTTGGGGGCGCAATGCGATGCCGGCAGATGGTAAGCCGAAAATTGCTCTGACCCCTTTTAGAATGGCGGGCGAATGAAACCCGAGTCCCCGATTGCTGCGCGCGCCGTGGTGCGCGCGCTGGCCGCTTCGAAGATCCGCGAGCTGTACAACGAGGGCATCGGCAAGCCCGGCATCCTGCCTTTCTGGGTGGGGGAGCCCGACGAGCCCACGCCGGAGTTCATCCGCCGGGCCGGCAGCGACTCGATCGCCGCCGGCGAGGTCTTCTACACCCATAACCTCGGAATCCCGGAGCTGCGGGAAGCCCTCGCCGCCTATGTTTCCCGCCTCCATCGAAAGACCCCTGCGGACGCCATTGTCGTCACCAGCGCGGGGGTCAACGCGCTGATGCTCGCCTCCCAGCTGCTGGTCGATCCGGGCGACCGCGTGATCGAGGTGGTGCCGCTGTGGCCCAACCTGCTGGAGATCCCCAGGATCCTCGGCGCGCACGTGACCACGGTGCCGCTCGCGTTCTCAACCAGCGGATGGAAGCTGGACCTGGGCCGGCTGCTCGAGGCGCTGAAGCCGGGGACGCGGGCCCTTTACCTCAACTCGCCCAACAACCCGACCGGCTGGGTGATCACGCGGGAAGAGCAGCGGGCCGTGCTCGAGCATTGCCGCCGCCACGGCATCTGGATCTTCGCCGACGACGCCTACGAGAGGCTGTACTTCGGGGCCGGCGGCGTTGCACCTTCCTTTCTGCATCTCATGGAAGAAGGTGACAGGGTGATCAGCGCCAACACGTTCTCCAAGTCCTGGCTCATGACCGGCTGGCGCCTGGGCTGGCTCGTCGTGCCGCCGGCACTGACCGCCGACCTCGGCAAGCTGGTCGAATACAACACCTCCTGCGCCCCGGTCTTCGTGCAGCGCGCCGGCATCGCAGCGCTGAAAGACGGCGAGCCGGTGATCGCGCGAACCGTGGCGAGGTTCAGGAAGGCGAGAGACTTTCTGCTGGAAAACCTGAAGACGATTCCCGGCGTCCAGGCGGCGGTCCCGGACGGCGCCATGTACGCGTTCTTCCGCGTCGAGGGCATGAGCGACAGCCTGGCGTTCTGCAAGCGCCTGGTGCGCGAGCACGGTCTCGGGCTGGCGCCCGGCGCGGCGTTCGGGCCGGAGGGCGAAGGCTACGTGCGCTGGTGCTTCGCGGCTTCAGAAGACAGGCTGGCCGAAGGCGTTGCCAGGCTGGGGCGCGCCCTGCAAAGCCGATGGAAATCGGGGTCAGAGCCCGGGCTCCGACCCCGTCCTGCGACGTGAGACGGACTGCTTAAGCGGCGTTGACCTTGCGCGGGCTGACGCCGATCGAGGCGCCCGACTTGTCCAGCATCGAGATCTCGCCGGAGAGCTCGGCGCCTTCCTCGACCTTGATCTTGGCGTACTTGATCTTGCCCGAGACCTTGCCGGTGCCCTGGATGATGAGCTGCTTGCGCACTGTCAGCTCGCCCTCGAAGCGCCCGTGGATCTCGGCGTTGTCGACCGAGATGGTGCCCTGGAACACGCCGTTCTGCGTGATCTCGAGCACGCGCGAGTCGAGCGTCGCTTCGATGCGGCCTTCGACGACCAGCGTGTCGCAATCGCTGATCTCGACGCCCTTGATCTTGATCTCGGGGCCGACGACGAGCTTGGCTTCCTTGCGCTCTTCGCCCTTGATTTCGACTTTGGTTTCGGCGGGCGCGGGCGCTGCGGCGTTGGCGGCAGGCGCGGGCGCGGGGGTGACTGGAAGATTCTGGCGGAACGAACCTTCTTCGCGGCGGCGGAAGAACCCGTCTTTCTGTAGCACTATCGACTCCCTGGTGTAGTCATGGATGGGACAACGGGCTAGCCGTACGCACGAACCGTACCAAGACCCAAGGCTCTGAATAAGCAAGGCTTTTTGTTTGGACGGATAAGGCAATGTCGCCTGGCAGCGACAGGTGCTGGCCTCAGTACAGCCAAGCTCTTGTATTAAAGGTGATTCCTATGTCGTGCTGCGACTACGGGCGTTCTCTTCCTCGAAGTAGCGCATCACCTTCGCCGAGTCGTAGGGCTGCTCGGTGAGTCTTTCGGGGTCCCATTCGCTGCGCTCGACCGCGAAGAAATCGCCGCCGTAGACGTGGATCGCGCCGGTGAGGCGCGAGACGGGGTTGGTTACCGAGTGGATGATGTCCGGGCCGAGGGGCGCGGCGTCGCGCTCGCACAGCGACTGGGCGCCGGCGGCCTCGATGCGTCCCCCGGGGAGCCTGCGCCAGAAGATATTGTCCTCGCGGCCGGTGTAGATGCCGATCAGCGCCCACATGCGGTGGTTGTGCGGATAGATCGTCATGCGCGGCGCCCACACCACGTTGAGGATGGTGAGCTCAGGGGAATGGTGCAGCTTTTGGATCTCGGCGCGCTTCGGCTCGCCGAGGCCTTTGAGGACCGCCGCCGGGTCGGCGACCGCGCGCGCGACCACCTCGCGCACCGGCTTATGGCTGGGATCGGCCGCGCGGGCGGCGCGGCAATCGGCTACGAAGCGCTCGAGATCGAACATGCGTTCCTCCAGTCTAGGGCGAGAACTCCCGCAATAGTCGGCCCGGAAGGGCATCGCCTGACAGCCGCACCCCGTTGACCCAGACCCCTTCCACGCCGATCGCCGGCGTGTTGAGGCGGGGGTGGCCGCCGGGCAGGTCGAACACGCGCTGCTTCGGCCCGCGGTTGACCGTGGCCGGGTCGAACAGCAGCAGATCGGCATGGTAGCCCGCCTTGAGCGCGCCGCGGCCCCGGATGCCGAATACGCTCGCGGGGTGGCTGGTCAGCCGCCGCGCCGCCTCTTCGAGCGGCAGTGCTGCGCGCTCCCGCACCCAATGGCCGAGCAGGTGCAGGCCGAATCCGGCGTCGTTGAAGAACGTGAGATGCGCGCCGGCGTCGGACAACGACACCAGGCTCGCCGGATGGCGCAGCATGCGGCCGACCGCCTCCTCGTCGGAGTTGAGGAGCAGGGCGCTGAACACCGTGTCCAGGTCCTCCTCCAGGGCAAGGTCGAGCATGGTGTCGAGCGGATCCTTGCCGGCTGAGCGCGCGAGCTCGGCGAGCGAGCGCTGCTCGGCGTCCTTGCGGCGGGCTTCGACCACGTGGACCTTGTGCCACTCGCCGTTGAACAGGCGAAAGTGCGCAGGCCTGGCCAGTTCGCTCCGCACGGCTTCTCGAAAAGACTGCGTCCTGAGGAGGTCTTTGAACGCCTCGCCCTTCAAGGGCAGCGCGGGCTGCCACGATTCCAGGCCCTCGAAGGTGTAAGGCGAGTGCAGCGTGAAATCCATCGCCAGCGGGCAGCAGGACACTGCACCGACCAGCCGACGGCCGCGCGCGTTCGACTCCCGGATTGCCTCGAGGTCCTTGAACACGGACTCGGGGTTGGTGCTGTTGTGGAGCAGGGCGGCGATCACTACCGGGCGGGTCGAATCCGAGCCCAGCTCATCCAGGAACTCCATGCGCGTATGGCCGCCCTTGGTGAGCATGAATACGCCGCGGCCGGCCTCCCTGAGCGACCCCACCAGCGCCCGCAGCTCCTTTTCGTCCGCCAGGCGCGAGGGCATCGGCACGCCGCCTTCGCCGTTGTGCGCCGGCGAGGTGCTGGTCGAGAAGCCCACCGCCCCGGCGCGCATTGCCTCGAGGACGATCTGCTTCATGGCGGCGATCTCGCCGTCGGTCGCGACGCGCTGCGTCGCCGCCTCCCCCATCACGTAGGTGCGGATGGCTGAATGCCCGGCGAACACCGCGATGTTCGCGGCCGCGCCCTGGCGCTCCAGCATGTCCAGGTACTGCGGCAGCGTCTCGAAGCCCCAGTGGATGCCGCGCTCGAGCACTTCGAGCGACATGCCCTCGACCTGCGTGAGGTTGCGCATCACGATTCCGCGGTCGGCGGCGCGGCAGGGCGCGATGGTGAAGCCGCAGTTGCCGATCACCGCCGTGGTGATGCCGAGCTGCGGCGAGGGCGACACGCCCGGGTCCCAGGTAATCTGCGCGTCGTAGTGCGTGTGGTTGTCGATGATTCCCGGCATCAGCGCCAGGCCGTCGGCGTCGAGGTATGCCCTGGCAGGACCCTCCACGATTCCCAGGGCGGAGATCCTGTCCCCCCCAATCGCGAGGTCGCCCTTTCGGGGTGGGGACCCAAGTCCGTCGACCAGCAGCGCGTTGCGGATCACGAGGTCGTGCATGGGCGCCCCAGTATACTCACGCACGAAATGGAGCTGTTCGATCTCCAAGGCAAGACGGCAGTCGTGACCGGCGGCGCCAAGGGCATCGGCGCGGCGACGGTGAAGCTGTTGCGCGAGGCCGGGGCGCGCGTCGAGTCGCTCGACATCGAGAACGGCTGCGACGTGACCGACGAGCAGGCGGTGAAGGCGGCCTTCGCGCGCGTCGGCGAGATCGACATCCTGGTCAACAACGCCGGCAGGGCGATCCGCAAGAACGCGCTGGAGATCAGCCACGAGGAGTGGCAGTCGGTACAGGACCTGAACGTCACGGCATTGTTCCTGTGCTCGCGCAACGCCGTGCCCTACATGAAGCGGCGCGGCGGCGGCGCGATCGTCAACCTTGCCTCGATCATGGGGCTGTCCGGCGGCATCTATCCGAATGCCTCCTACCAGGCGTCGAAGGGCGCGGTGGTGAACCTGACGCGCGCGCTCGCCCTGGAGTGGGCGGCGGACAACATCCGCGTCAACGCGGTGGCGCCGACCTACGTGCGCACCGACCTCACGGTGCCGATCTTCAGCAACCCGGAGATGATGAAAACCGTGATGGCGCACACGCCGCTCGGGCGCTTCCCCGAGCCCGGGGAGATCGCCGCGGCCATCCTGTACCTGTGCAGCCCGGCCGCGCGCTGCATCACCGGCGTCACCCTGCCGGTGGACAGCGGCTACCTCGCGCGCTAGCCCCAGACCTCGCGGGCGACCTGCACGACGAGCTCGAGCTTGCGCCATTGCTCGTCCTCGGTGAGCTTGTTGCCGTGGTGCGTACTGGAGAAGCCGCATTGCGGCGACAGGCGCAGGTTCTCCAGCGGCACGTAGCGCGCCGCCTCGTCGATGCGCCTTTTCAGGGCGTCCTTCGATTCCAGCGCGCCGGACTTGGTCGTCACCAGCCCCAGCACCACCTTCTTCCCCTTGGGCAGCCGGCGCAGCGGCTCGAAGCCGCCGGCGCGCTCGGTGTCGTACTCCATGAAGAAGCCGTCGACGTCCGCCGAGAACATGCCTTCCAGCACCTCGTCCTGGTAGCCGCCGGAGGCGAACCAGGTGCTGCGGAAGTTGCCGCGGCAGGTATGCATGGTGACCGCCATGCCCGCCGGGCGCTCGCGCAGGGCGCGGTTGATCGCGCCGGCATAGGCGCGCTCGAGCCCGTCCGGGTCGTCGCCGTTCTTGCGGAAGTTCTCGCGCACGTTCGCATCGCAGAGATAGGAGAAGCCGACGTCGTCCAGCTGCAGGTAGGTGCAGCCGGCGTCGGCCAGGTGGCGGATCGCCTGGCGCCAGGCGTCGCCGGCGTCGGCCCAGAACTGCGCGAGCTCGGGGTACACCTCGCGCGAGATGGCGTTGCGCCCGCCGCGAAAATGCAGCGATCCGGGCGAAGGCATGCAGAACTTGGCGGTCCGGCGGGTTTCCTTCTTCAGGAAGGCAAAATCCTCGACCATGATCGGCTTCGTGCATTTCACTTTCCCGGTCACCGTCGCCATGGGCGGGACGTCCTCGGCCTGGAAGGTCATCCCGACCGCGCTCTTCAGCGTGACGCCGTCCATCTCCTTCATGAAATCGAGGTGCCAGAAGTCGCGCCGGAACTCGCCGTCGGTGATGCTCTGCAGGCCGATTTCTTCCTGCTTGCGGATCGCCTTGCGGATCGCTTCCTCGACGAAAGCCCGGTCGTTCCGCTTGCGCGCGTCGGCCACGCCGGCCGGGCGCAGCAGGCTGCCGACGTGGTCGGCGTAGAAAGGGGGGGTCATCCCCGTATGGTACCTACGCCTGGGCGCGGGCCCGGAGGTCGGTGATGCAGCCTTGCGGCGTGCGCAGCGGGCTGTCGGGCCGGTTGTAGCGCGGCAGGCTGCCCTGCTTCCCCAGGCAGGCGGCCAGCAGGTCGCCCTCGCGCGTCTTCGGCACCGGCGTCGCCTCCCAGGAGAAGTGCGAGGCTTCGATGACGCCCGCCTGCCTCAGGGCGAGGGGTTCCCTGAGCCGGTCGCGCAGCGAGCTGTTCCCGGGGGTATGGCCGATGTAGACGCATTCGTCCGCGTCCCACAGGGTGAAGACGCCCTGCTGGTCAGGGGTCTCCCGGACACAGTCCGCGTTCAACTGCCACCTCAGGCTCGCCACCGGCATGGTCCGAACGTAGCATCCGCCGTGCCTGATCAGTAGCCTGCCTGAAAATCCACCAGGTTTTCCGGCGCCTCCCCCCGGCGCACCCGCTCGACGTTCTCCACGATCCTGGGTACCGCGGTGCGCGGCTCGGTGAGCGCGGCGATATGGGGGGTCACGGTGACGCCAGGATGGCGCCACAGCGGATCCTCCGGCGGCAGCGGCTCGGCGTCGAAGACGTCGAGGTAGGCGTGCGCGAGACGGCCCGCGTCGAGCGCGTCCAGCAGGTCCGGCATGACCAGGTGCGCGCCGCGCGCGACGTTGATGATGCAGCCGCCCGGCTTCATCAGGGAGAAGGTTTTCCGATCCAGCAGCCCCCGCGTTTCCGGCGTCAGGGGCAGAAGGCACACCAGCGCATCGCTCAGGCGCAGCAGCGGCTCGAGCTCGGTGAAGCTGCGCACGCCCGGAATCTGCTTGGGGCGGCGGCTCCAGCCCGCGACGTGGAATCCAAGCGCCGCCAGCTTGCGCGCCGCGTCGCTGCCGAGCTCGCCCAGGCCGAGCAGGCCGATGGTGCGATCGGCGGACATGCGCTGCTCCATGCGCCGCCAGCGCGCCGCCTGCTGGTAGCGGCGGTACGCGTAGAAGTGCCGGTGCCAGTCGAGCACGTGCGCGAGGACCGTTTCGGACATCGCCGCCACCATGCCCGGGTCGACCAGGCGCGCGAGCGGCACGCCGCGCGGCAGCGCCGGATCGGCGAGCAGCTTTTCCACGCCCATCCAAAGCGACTGCAGCAGCTTCGGCCGGCCCAGCTGCGCGAACGTGCCGGCGGGCGGCGTCGCCACCAGCGCGACGTCGACGTCCTTCGCCGGCGAAACGGTGATCTCGTCGCGCGGCAGGGCCTGCCGGAGAAGCGGCAGCCAGGTTTCAGGCTTCTCCGAGGTCGAGGCGAACAGGATCTTCACTGCGCGCCGATGGTAGCATCGCCGGAAAATGAAACCGCCATTCCGCGCCGATCACGTGGGCAGCCTGCTGCGGCCGCCGGGGCTCGCTGCCGCGCGCAAGCGCAAGGACCGCGCGTTTCAGGAACAAGCCATCCGCCAGGTCGTGGCGAAGCAGGAGGCCATCGGCCTGCAGGCCGTCACCGACGGCGAGTTCAGCCGCGACTGGTGGCATCTCGATTTCATGGCGCAGCTCGACGGCGTGACGGTGACGCACAATCCCGGCCCGAAGTTCGCCGGCACCGAGGAGCAGCCGCCGATCCCGGCGGTCACCGGCAAGCTCGCCTACTCGAAGCCGGTCATGGTGGATGATTTCTCATTCCTGAAGCGCCTCACGAAAAGGACCGCGAAGTTCACCATTCCCTCGCCTTCGATGCTGCACCTGCGCGGCGGGCGCGCCAGCGTCTCGCAGCAGGCTTATCCGGACATGCAGGAGTTCTGGCACGACGCGGCGGCGGCTTACCGCGCCG
This sequence comes from Burkholderiales bacterium, assembly GCA_036374055.1. Classification (GTDB taxonomy): domain Bacteria; phylum Pseudomonadota; class Gammaproteobacteria; order Burkholderiales; family SG8-39; genus SCGC-AG-212-J23. The sequence goes on along the minus strand of DASUUN010000322.1, from coordinate 18,560 downwards.
CCATTGCGGCGTTCGCCAAGGCGGGCTGCACCTACCTGCAGCTGGACGACGTCGCCTTCTCGTACCTGTGCGACCCCAGGATCCGCGACAACTGCCGCCGGAACGGCGACGACCCCGACGCGCTGCCCCGCATCTACGCCGACACGATCAACCGCGCGCTGCAGGATCGCCCGGCGGGCATGACAATCACCATGCACACCTGCCGCGGCAATTTCAAGAGCGCCTGGGTGGCCGAGGGCGGCTACGAACCCGTGGCCGAGGCGATGTTCTCGAGCGCGGTCGACGGTTTCTTCATGGAGTTCGACAGCGCGCGCGCCGGCGGCTTCGAGCCGCTGCGCTTCCTGCCGCGCGGAAAGAAGGCGGTGCTCGGCCTGGTGACGAGCAAGTCGCCCGAGCTGGAGCCGAAGGAGTCCATCAGGAAGCGAATCGAAGAGGCCACGCGCTTTGTGCCGCTCGACGACCTGTGCCTGTCGCCGCAGTGCGGCTTCTCCAGCACGCACCACGGCAACCAGCTTACGCAGGACGAGCAGTGGCGCAAGCTCGAGCGGGTGATCGAGGTTTCCAAGGAGGTATGGCGATGAGCAGCGAGAAGGAGATCCTGGGGCTGGAAGAAAAGCGCTTCGCGGCGATGATCGCGAAGGACTTCGGCGCGCTGGAGCAGCTGGTGCACGAGCAGCTCCTGTACACGCATTCGTCCGGCATCACCGACACCAAGACGAGCTGGCTCGATTCCATGAAGAGCGGCAACGTGAAGTACAAGAGCGCAAGCTGCAGCGAGCGCAAGGTGCGCATCGTGAACGACGTGGCGCTCGTAAACGGCAAGGCGCACATCGAGGCCGACATCGGCGGCCAGCCGCGCACGCTGAAGCTGCTCTTCCTCAACGCATGGGCGAAGACCCCGCAGGGCTGGAAGTTCGTCGCCTGGCAGTCCTGCCCCCAGCCGGGTTGACCCCGTACAAGGGTCGCCGCGAGGACGACCGCCTCCTCAAGGGACAGGGACGCTACACCGCCGATTGGAATTTCCCGGGGCAGCTCTACGCCTGCTTCCTGAGGTCCGACCGGGCGCACGCGGTCCTGAAAACGGTGCGGATCCGGGAAGCGCAGGCGGCGCCCGGGGTCGTCGCCGTGTTCACCGGCGAGGACGTCGCGCACTTCGGGACGCCGCCGCCCATGGTGAAGTACCCGATCAAGGTGCCGCACCGCGACGTGCTGGCGCGCGGCAAGGTGCGCCACGTCGGGCAGGAGATCGCGCTGGTGGTGGCGACATCGGCCGCCGCGGCGCAGGACGCAGCGGAGCGCATCGAGGTCGAGTTCCAGGATCTGCCGGCGGTGGTCGACACAGCGGAGGCGCTCGCGGAAGGCGCGCCGCAGCTGCACGACGACGTGCCGGGCAATCTGGCCGCGGTCTTCGAGTACGGCGACGCGAGGGCGGCCGACGAGGCGATGGCGCGCGCGGCGCATGTCACGCGCCTCGCGCTCGACTCGACGCGCGTTTCCGGCACGCCGATGGAGCCGAAGGCTTGCGCCGTGGTGTACGAGGCCGCCAGCGACAGCTACGACGTCTATGCCAGCTCGCAGGGCGTCTCGATGATGCTGCCGAACTTCACCGCGATAACCGGCGTGCCCGCCGAGCGCATCCGCCTGCACGCGCACGACGTGGGCGGCGGGTTCGGCATCCGCTCGCAGGCGTATACCGAGTACTGCGCCCTGATGCACGCCGCCAGGGTTCTGGGCCAGCCGGTGAAGTGGGTCGGCTCGCGCTTCGAGACCATCGTCAGCGACCACCACGGGCGCGCCGCGCTGCTGGAGGGCGAGCTCGCCCTGGACCGCGAAGGGCGGTTCATGGCGCTGCGCATGCGCTGGACCTGCAACGCCGGCGCCTACCTCTCCCAGGCCGGGCCGTTCATCAACACCGTGACTCCGTCGGTGCACGCGATCAACGCCTATCGCATCCCCGTGCTCTTCGGCCGGCACGCGCTCGTGCTCACCAACACCACCTCGCAGACCGCCTACCGCGGCGCCGCGCGGCCGAACGTGTCCTACCTGGTCGAGCGGCTGGTCGACGAGGCGGCGCGGCAGACCGGGGTCGACCGCGTCGAGCTGCGGCGGCGCAACCTCATCCCGAAGGAAGCGTTTCCCTACCGGACTCCGGTCGGCTCCACCTACGACAGCGGCGATCCTCCCGGAGCGCTCGAAAAAGCCGTTCGGTTCTCCGCATGGACTGATTTCGAGGAAAGACGAGAAGACGCCAGGCGGCGCGGCAAGCTGCGCGGCATCGGCCTGGCCATGTTCATCGAGCCCTCGGGCGGCGGCGCCTCGCCGCAGGAGCAGGCGGCCATCAAGTTCGGCGAGTCGGGGGAGGCCAGCCTCTACGTGCTGTCCGGGCCTTCCGGGCAGGGGCACGAGACGATGTTCGCGGATATCGTGGCGCAGGCCTGGGGCATCGACGAAAAGCAGATCACCGTGAAGGCGAGCGACCCGCTCGGCCCGGCGCTCACGGGCGGCGGCACGGTGGGCTCGCGCTCGATGATGTCGCACGGCGGCGCGCTGCTCGCCACGGCGCGGGAAGTGGTCAGGAAGGGCCTCGAGCTTGCCGCGAGAGACCTGGAGGTCTCACCCCGCGACGTGGAGTTCAAGGACGGCAGGTTCCGCGTGAAAGGTACCGACCTTGCGGTCAGCTTTACGGAGATCGCCAGGCGCTACAAGGGCGAACTCGACACGCAGGGGGGCATTCCCACGCCGGTGGCCTTTCCCGGCGGCGCGCACGTGGCCGAGGTGGAGATCGATCCGGAGACCGGCGTGGTCGAGGTGGCGAGCTACGTCGCGGTGGACGACAGCGGGCGCGTGCTCAACCACACGCTGCTCGAGGGCCAGCTGCACGGCGGCATCGTGCAGGGCCTGGGCCAGGCGCTCGCGGAGCATTGCGTGTATGACGCCTCCGGCCAGCTGCTCACGGGCAGCTTCATGGATTACGCCATGCCCCGCCCGGACATTCTGAAGGACCTGAAGCTCTACGACCACTCGGTGCCTTCGCCAAGCAACCCGCTCGGCGCGAAGGGGGCCGGTGAGGCGGGCACCACCGGCGCGCTGCCCGCGGTGGCCAACGCGGTGCTCGATGCCCTGCGCCCGCTCGGGGTGCATCACCTGGACTTTCCGTACTCGCCGGTACGCGTGTGGCACGCCATCGCGAAAGCGAAGTCGGCTTAAGGGAGCGCAGGAAGCTCCAGACGCGCGAGCGCATCCGCGCCGCCGCGGCGGAGCTGTTCACGCGCAAGGGCTACGCCGCCGCGACGATGCGCGACATCGCGCGCCGCGCGCACGTGGGCCTGGGCACGCTGTTCAACTACGCGCAGGACAAGCGCGACCTGGTGTTCCTGATCTTCAACGAGGAGCTGAACGCGGTGACCGACGTCGCGCTCGCCGCGCCGCGCGCCGGCCAGCCGCTGGTGGACCAGCTGCTCGCGGTGTTCCGCGTGCACTACCGCTGGCTCGGCCCCAAGCCAGCGCTCGCGCGCATCCTGCTCCAGGAGCTGACCTTCTACTCGAGCGGCAAGCAGGCGGCCACGTTCCACGGCATCCGCGGGCGCCTGATCGACGGAGTTGAGGCGATGGTGCGCAAGGCGCAGGAAGAAAAGAAGATTTCTTCAAAGGAACCTGCGGCGCTCATCGCCCGCCACATCTTCTTCGTCTACTCCGCCTCGCTGCGATGGTGGATTGCCGCGCCGCAGCCGGACCCGGAGAAGGGCATCGCGGACCTGCGGCGCCTGCTCAGGCTGCAGTTTGAAGGGCTGCGCCCCTGACCGGCCTTTGGGAAGCGACGGGTCCGGGAAGATGCTCCTTGAGGTAGCCGACGACGGTATCGACGGCGGTGCGAGCCTTGTCCTCGGGAATGCCGGTGCGCTGCGTGACCTGATCGATGAGCTGTTGCATGGTGCCTCCTTCTGATTTGGGAGACCGGTCGATCGCGCTTCCGGCAGGAAGCACGAATCAGTCCATGCGCAGGAGCTTGAGTGCGTTGCCGAAGTAGATCTTGCGCTTGTCGCCCTCGGGCAGGTTCAGCTCCTCGATCGAGCGGATGCCCTCGCGGATGAACATCGGGCCGCCTTCGGGATCGAACGGGCAGTCGCTCGCGAACACCACGCGGTCGGCGCCGAAGAAGGCGAGGCCGCAGGCGAGCGGGGCCGACGCCCCGCCGAGGACGGTGTCGCCGTAGAACATCCTGAAGTACTCGATCGGTGGCTTGTGCAGCTTTTTCAGCACCTCCGCCTCTTCGCCCTCCGCGCTCCTTGAGCCCAGCTGGGCCCAGAGGGTCTCCGCCCGTCCGGCGAAGTAGGGAATCATGCCGCCGCAGTGGTGCGTGATGATGCGCATCTTCGGCAGCCGCTGCAGCAACCCGGAGAACACGATGCGCGCCATGGCGACGCTGGACTCGAACGGCCAGCCGAGCACCTGCCAGATCTCGTATTTCGATCTGGGCTCCCCCGGGTAGTCGGCGCGGCTCGCGGGGCGCGCGGGGTGCATCCAGATCGGCATGTCGTAGTGGTTGGTGATGCGCTCGAACACCGGGAAGAACTCCGGGTCGTCCAGCGGCCGCCCGGCGACGCTGGAGATGATCTGGATGCCCCGCGCGCCGAGCTTCTCGATCGCGCGGTCCATTTCCTTAAGCGCTTCGGAAACGTTGTTCATGGGAAGCGAGGCGACGAACGCCGGGAACTCGTTCGGCCACTTCCGGCACATCTCGGCCATGCCGTCGTTCGCCACGCGCGCGAATCCGGGAGACTGGTCGGGGCCGCCGAGGAGCTCGGGCGCCGGCAGCGACAGCGTCAGCACCTGCTTCACCTCGGGAAACTGCTCCCGCAGCATGGCGACGCGCTGCTCGATGTCCCACAGCATGCGCAGGCCGCTCATGCGCTTGACCATGCCCGGCTCCTTCGAGTGCTGCTTCACCAGCTCGAGGTAGGCCTGCGGCATGACATGGTTGAAAATATCGATCTTCATGAGCGATGTCCTCCAGGCGGTGGAAGCGGCCAGGCTGCTGGGCCGCTGGACCCTTATAGCAGAGCGCCATGCCGGCGGGTGCTCGTGCTGCCCGGGGCTGGGCGACGTTTCGATGGGCGAGGTCGAAGGCCGCGTGCTCGCGTGGCTGCGCGAGCGTCACGCCCCGCTTGCGCAGCGCGGCAGCCTGACCGCCCTGCTCAGGGACTGCATCGAGAGGAAAACCGCCGCGGAGCCGGGCCTGTTCGACGATCTCGCCGAGGCGCTGGATCACCTCGAGCGCATGCAGGCCGGGTTCTAGCTAGGCGCGCTTGAGTGCCTGGAGCGACTCCACGATGAGGCTCGCACCCCCGTCGAAGCAGCGCTTCGCCCCGGCATAGTCGCCGGTCCGGGCGCGGCTCTCGATATCGGCGAACAGGTCGCCCAGGGCCAGGGCGCCGAGCTGGCGGCAGGTGCCTTTGAGAGTATGGGCCGCCCGCGTGGCGCCTTTGGTATCGCCGCGGGCGATGCAATCGGAGAACGACTCGCGGAACCCGGCCAGGCTGCTCTCCAGGGTGCTGACGAAGCCGGAAAGCACGTCATTGCGCCCCGTGGCGCGCTCGATGTACCGGATCTCCTCGATGCACCGCCGGTCGAGCAGCGTTTCGGCTGCGGATGCCTCGGTGGTGCACGTGCCGGACGCGAGTGCGCTCATGCCGCGCATCGTAGCACCCGTCCAGAACCGGTATTGGGCACGCCGGGCGTCTCACAGTCTTTGACCGGATTGACAAATTAGGTCAGCGAGCAGAAAGCGGCTTTTCACCAAGGCGATACTTGCGGCGGCGACAGCGCCATCCGCATCTTCTTGATTCAGGAGCCGACAGTGGCTGACATGGTACTGGTGTTGTGCATACTGATGAGCGCGTATTTCATACGCGGCATCACCGGCTTCGGCTCCGGCCTGATCTCCGTGCCGCTGCTCGCGCTGTCCCAGCCGCTGCAGTTCGCCATTCCGCTGGTGCTCGCGCTCGACTTCACGGCCTCGGTGGTGCTGGGCAGCACCAACCGCAAGAAGGCGAACTGGTCCGAGATCAAGATCCTGCTGCCGGCGGGCATGATCGGCGCCTGCATCGGCGCCTTTGCCCTGCTCAGCCTCCCCACCCAGCCGGTGCTGGTGGCGCTGGGGGCCTTCACCATGTTCGTCGGCTTCCAGAACATCTTCGGCCTGCAGCCCGTCGGCCGGCTGTCGCGCTCGTGGGCCATCCCGGCGGGGCTGGCCGGCGGCGGCGCCGGCGCGCTGTTCGGCGTTGGCTCGCCGCCTTACATCATCTATCTCACGCGCCGCCTGCAGGACAAGAGCGAGGTGCGCGCCACCTTCTCGTGGCTCATCGCGATCGACGGCGGGTTCCGGCTCGGGCTGTTCCTGATGGCCGGCCTGCTGCTCGAGCCCAAGCTGCAGATCGCCTACGCGCTGGGCCTGGTGCCGATGGCCCTCGGCCTGTACATCGGCAACAAGGTGCACATGGACATGACCAGCGAAGGGATGCTGAGAATCGTCGGCGTGCTGCTCATGCTGAGCGGACTGATGCTTTTTCTGAAGGTCGCGACTTGAAGCGCAACTCAACTCATCGGATCACGAGCTAGGAGATAGTCATGACAAGAACGGCAATTGCGATTCTCGCCGCGGCCGCCGCCTTCTACGCGCCGCTGTCCGCCGCGCAGCAGCGGCCGCAGGCCTACGGCTTCTACGTCCTGCACCAGCGCACCATTTCGCTGACCGCGCAGTACTGGAACCCGATCCTCACCCACGCGAGCAAGAAGAGCGGCGTGCCGCTGGACCTGAAGCTCGCCAAGAATGCGCAGGTGGGCAACGCCAACGCGGAAGCGGGCAAGTACGATTTCCAGTACACCAACCACTTCTTCACCCCGGAGCGGGACCGCCTGGGATGGAAGGTGATCGCGCGTCCGGTCGGGCCCGGCATCCGCTCCCACATCGTGGTGCCGCAGGATTCGCCCATCAAGTCGCTCCAGGATCTGCAGGGTAAGGAAGTCGGCTTCGTGTCGCGCGACGGGTTCACCGGCTACTGGGTCCCATATGACGCGCTGCTGAGGGCCGACGTCAACATCAAAGTCGTGTTCACCGGCAACCAGGAAGCGTCGTTCGCCCAGCTCCGGGTCAACAAGCTCGACGCCGCGGGAGTGAACAGCACCGTGATCGACCGCTACGGGCGCCGTGAAGGCTTCCAGTACCGCCCGCTGTGGACCTCGGAGCCGTACGGCGACCTGTGCATCATGGCCAATCCCAAGGTGCCTGCGGCGGTCGTGGCCGCGGTGACTACCGCGCTCGTCGAAATGTCGAAGGATCCCGAGGGCCGCAAGGTGCTCCAGGCCGGCGCCGACCTGCTCAAGATGAACGGCGAGCTCGGCTTCGTCAGGGCCGATGACAGCGAGTACGACAACTACCGCAAGTTCTACCGCAACACCAAGGTCAAGTAGCCGCGGCGCCCCACCCAGGCAAGCGACCATGAAAAACATGCGCCTGTTCCGGTTCTGGAAGAACTGGGGCCTTATTTCGCGCCTGATGCTCGCGGTGGGCGTGGCGATCGTCGCCGGCGGCGGCGTGCAGACCGCGCTGCTGGTGGCGGAAGGGCGAGCCGACCACTCGGCCCGCCTGCTGCGTGAGCAGACCGAAGCGCTGGCCTTCCTCGCGCCGCTGGTCGCGGACCAGGCGCTGGTCGGCGAATACGCGGGCATCAGCCAGCTGCTGAGCAACCAGGTCAAGAAGGGCGAGATCGCGGGCCTGTCGTGGACCGACCGGGACGGCAAGACCCTGCGCGGCGAGGACGCGGCGGACCGTCTGGAGGCGCCCAGCTGGTTCGCAAGCGTGGCCGCCATCGAGCACGTGGTGCAAACCATGGAGGTCACCGCGGGCGGGGTCGGATACGGAAAGCTGACTGCACGCATGACCCCGATCCGGGCCCAGAACCGGCTCTGGCAGCAGTTCGTGAAGCAGGTGCAGATCGTCGCCGTGACGCTGTTCCTCATGCTGCAGTTCATCTGGCTGATCTTCCGCGGCAACCTCGGCACGCTGCGCATGCTGGCCGAGGGCGCCAACCGCTTCAGCCAGGGCGACCATGCGGTGCGCATCGACCCCGAAGGCGCGCCCGAGGTGCAGCTCGCTGCCGAGGCGTTCAACAACATGGCGAACAACACCGAGAACCTGATCGCCTCGCTCGGGGAAAGCGAATCGAGGAACAAGCTGCTGGCGACCATCGTCGAGCAGTCGAGCGAAGCCATCTGGACCAAGGACCTGGGCGGCAACATCACCAGCTGGAACTCCGGCGCCGCCGCCATGTTCGGCTATGCGCCACATGAGGCCATAGGGCGCCCGCTGAACGTCAGCGAGTCGACCCCGGCCGAGGAGCAGGCGCGCATGCGCCGGCTCGTGGCCGGGGAAAAGTTCTCGTATGACGCGCGGGCCACTACCCGCTCGGGCACGGCCATCGACATCCAGGTCGCCGTGGCGCCGCTGCTCGACGACGGCAACCGGTGCATCGGCAGCATCGCGGTCGCGCGCGACGTCACGCAGCATAAGCGCAGCGAGGAAGCGCTGCGCCTGGCGCGCGAGGCGGCCGAAGCGGCGAACCACGCGAAGAGCTCGTTCCTCGCCCGGATGAGCCACGAGATCCGCACGCCGATGAACGGGGTTCTGGGCATGACCGAGCTGCTGCTGGAAACCGGGCTGACCAGCACCCAGCGCAAGTACGCCGAGACCGTGCAGCGCTCGGGCAGGAACCTGCTCGGCATCATCAACGACCTTCTGGACTTCTCCAAGATCGAGGCCGGCAAGCTCGAGCTGGAGAATGTCGACATGGACCTGCGCCGGACGATCGACGACATCGTCGATCTGCTGGCCGAGCGCGCCCACGCCAAGGGGCTGGAGCTCGCGTGCAGCATTCCGCCGGACCTGCCGACCCATGTCAGGGGAGATCCCCTGCGCCTGGGCCAGGTGCTGACCAACCTCGTCGGCAACGCCATCAAGTTCACCGAGCAGGGCTCGGTCGTGATCCGGGTGGCCAGCGTCGGCGAAACGCCGAGCGACGTCACGATGCGCTTCGACGTCACCGATACCGGCGTCGGCATCAGCCACGACGCGCAGTCGCGTATCTTCGACGAATTCGCGCAGGCCGACGGCTCGACCACGCGCAAGCACGGCGGCTCGGGCCTGGGCCTCGCCATCAGCAGGCAGCTGGTCGAGATGATGGGCGGCACGATCCACGTCGAATCCGCGCTGGGCGCGGGCTCCAAGTTCTGGTTCACCGCCAGCTTCGAGAAGCTGGCGACGCAGCCGCAAGCCGAGCCTCGTGCGGCCCCGGTGGGCCTGCTCACCGGCGTGCGGGCGCTGGTGGTGGAATCGAGCGCCATCAACCGCGGCATCCTCCTCGAGCAGATGGCCAACTGGGAGATGAGCATCCGCGTCGCGGAAACCCCGAAACAGGCGATGGATCTGCTGGTGCAGGCGGCGGCGCGCAGCGTCCCGTACGACCTCGCCATCATCGACCTGGGGCTGCCCGGCGTGGACGCGCTGGAGCTTGCCCGCACCATCAGGGGCGCGCGCGCCGACATCGCCAAGCTGCGGCTGGTCATGCTGACCCGCCGCCATGCGGACAGCAGGACCGCGCGCGAGGCCGGCTTCGACGCCTGCCTGGTCAAGCCGGTGCGCCAGACGATGCTCTACGAGTGCCTGGTCAACGTGATGGCCGGGCGGGCGCAGGAGGCCGTCGCTGCGCCGGTGGAGTGCGCGCCGGTGAGCAAGGCCCGCACCGGCATCCGCGGCAATATCCTGGTGGTGGAAGACAACCTGATCAACCAGCAGGTCGCGCTCGGCATCCTCCAGATCCAGGGCTACAGCGTCGCGGTCGCCAACAACGGCAGGGAAGCGCTCGATGCTTACGCGAAAGGCGCCTTCGACCTCATTCTGATGGACTGCCACATGCCGGAGATGGACGGGTTCGAGGCCACCATGGAAATCCGCCGCCGGGAGCAGGCTTCGGGCAGCAGGCGCGTACCGATCGTCGCGTTGACGGCCAATGCCATGGCGCAGGATCGGGACGAATGCCTGAACGCCGGCATGGACGATCACGTGGCCAAGCCATTCAGCATGCAGACCATGCAGGAAATGCTGGATCGCTGGATGCCCCAGGCATCGCCTGCGCAGCCGCAGGCCGGTGAAATTCTGGATCGGGAGGTCCTCGACCAACTCGGCGCGCTGCGGGTCAACGGCAAACCCGATCTGCTCGCGCGCACGATTCACCTTTACCTGGTCGAGTCGCCGAAGCTCATGCAGAAGCTGAAGCAGGCAACGCTCGCCGGCGACGCGCCGGAGATCGTGCGCTCGGCGCACTCGCTCAAGTCGAGCAGCGCCAACGTCGGCGCGATGGCGTTGAGCCGGTACTGCGCGGACATCGAGGCCTGCGCGCGCCGCGCCGAGACCGCAGAGGCCAGCAGCATCTTTGCCAGGATCGAGGGCGAGCATGCCCTCGTTCAGTCCGCGCTGAACGCGGAATTCGAGCTGCTCGCCGTCGACGAGGCATAGGGGGAAACGTGATGAGCGCTGTGTGCATTCCCGCAACCCGGCCGTCCCGCATGAGGACGACCGCGCTTGCTCCCGGATTCGGCGTCGAGGTGCACGGCGTCGAGCTCGCGCGGCTGTCGCAGCGCGAGTTCGCGCAGCTTTACGGCCACTGGCAGGCGAACGGCATCCTGCTGGTGCGCGGCCAGGAATCGATGACCGATGCGCAGTTCGAGGCGTTCTCGGCGCGCTTCGGCGAGCTCGATCCACCCCCCAACCAGGGCGTCGGCCGCAAGAGCGTGCCGGGATTTCCCAACCTCTACGTGGTGTCGAACGAGGTCGACGCTTCCGGCGAGCCGCTGGGCGCCCTCGGCTACGGCGAGGCGGTCTGGCACACCGACATGAGCTACCTTCCGGTGCCGCCGATCGCCTCGATGCTTCTCGCGCGCAAGCTGCCCGCCTGGGGCGGGAACACCTGGGCGGCCGGCATGTGCGCGGCTTACGAGAACCTGCCGGCGGCCTTGAAGGAGCGCGCTAAGCGCTTGCGCATCAAGCACGACGGGACGCGCGACTCGGGCGGCAACCTGCGCAAGGGGATGCAGGACGACGAAAATCCGGTCACCGCGCCCGGCCACCCGCATCCCGCGGTGATCCGCGACCCGGGCACGGGCAAGCCGGCACTGTTTCTGGGACGCCGGCCGCGCGCCCATGTCGTGGGGCTGCCCGTCGGCGAGTCCGAGGCGCTGCTCGACGAGCTGTGGCGCTGGGCGATCCAGCCGACGAACGTGTACGAGCACCGCTGGCGCGTGGGCGACGTGCTCATCTGGAGCAACTACAGCACCATGCACCGGCGCGACGAGTTCGACAGCAACTCCATCCGCCGCATGCACCGCAGCCAGATCAAGGGCACCAGCGCCCCGGCGGCCTACTTCGGATAGCCAGCGAGCGCGCGGCTGACGGCTTCACGGTCCACCGTGAAGCGGCCGCGGTCGGCGTCCGTGAACCACCGGCTGATCGCGCGCCCGAAGCTCGGGCGCGCCCTGATTCTTTCGAGCCAGTCCCGCAGGCGCGGTCGTTGCTGCCATAGCGCCTCCATGCATAGCAGCTCGGCCCGGTTCACGTATGGCGTGGCGGCCGCGTCGGCGAGCGTGTAGGCCTCTCCGACCAGGTAGGGGCCATCGGCGAGCGCTTCTTCCATTTCGCCGAAATAGCGGTCGAAGTGGCGCAGTGCCGGCGCCACGTGCGGCGCCTGCAGGCCGAGCTCGATCGACAGGCGCTGGCGCTCCCGGTAGGCCGGATCCGGGATCCGCGCAAGCCTCGCCTGCAGCTCTCCGGGTTCGAGCTGCAGGAAGTGTCGGCGGAAGGCGGCGGCGAAGGTGACCGTCGAAGTGGCGGCGTGCAGGTAATCGTCGATCTTCTTCATCCACAGCCGCGCGAGCGCGCGCCGGTAGGGGTCCGCCGGCATCAGCGGCGGCTGCGCAAAGGCCTCGTCGAGGTACTCGATGACGAGCGTCGACTCGATCACCACCCGGCCGTCGTGCACCAGGGTCGGTACCACCGCGTTCGGGTTGAGCGCGACATAGCCGGGCTGGTGCTGGTCGCCGCGCTGCAGGTCGAGCAGCTCGCTCTCCCAGGCAAGGCCCTTCTCTTCCAGCGCGAGCCGCACCTTGATGGCGCACACCGACGTGCTGCCGTGGTACAGCTTGAGCACCTCAGAGCCCCAGAATGCGCTCGGCGTTCCTGTGCATGATCTTCTCCATCACCTCGTCCCTGTAGCCGAGCTCCTGCCATTCCTTCAGGATGCGCGCGTAGGGCATGCTCGGGTAGTCGCTGCCGAACATGATCTTGTCCTGCAGGCGGCCGCGGATGTCGGTCTTCAGGTTGCCCGGGAAGTACTTCGGCGCCCAGCCCGACATCTCCCAGTAGACGTTGCCCTTGTGCAACGCCACCGCGGTGGTTTCGTCCACCCACGGCCAGCCGGGGTGCGCCATGATGATCCTGAGGTTGGGGAAGTCGGCCGCCAGCCGGTCGATGCTCGAAGGATGCGCGTGGCGGATCACCGCGCCATGGCCGCCGGGCATGCCGGCACCCATCCCGGTGGTACCGACGTCGATCATTACCGCCGCTCCCAACGAAGAAATTTCCTCGAAGAGCGGGCGGTAGCGCGGATCGTCCACCGCGAAGTGCTGCATGATCGGGTGGAAATGGAAACCGATGAGGCCGAGCTCCTTTATCGCCTTTCGCGCCTCATCGAGGACATTCGGCTTGGAAGGCTCGAGCGCGCCCCACGCCTGGATGATGCGCTCGGGATGGCGCTTCCACATGGCATGCACGTACTCGTTGGTGACCGGCGGCGTGTGGATCGTCGTTTCGAGGTCGAGCGCCACGAGCACCGCCTCGACCCCGGCGCCGGCGAAGTCCTTCAGCACGTCCGCCTCCGACTTCGCCGACCAGTCGCGTTTCCAGTAGCGCGCCAGCTCGGCGACGTAAGGCCCCTGGCAGGCGATCCATTCCTTGGTGCCGGGGTAGCAGTGCAGGTCAATGATGCGCATATTTCTCCGCCATCTCGGAAAGCGCCTTCTTGGAGACCTTGCCGAACGTCGATACCGGGAAGTCGTCGCAGATCAGCAGGCGCTCGGGCAGCTTGAACTTCGCGATTTCCTTGTCCTTGAGGAAATCAACCAGCTCCGGGAGCGCAATGCGCTTGCCGGGCTTCAACACCAGGCAGGCGCACATCCTTTCTCCGAGGTTCGGGTCCGGCACCGGCACGCAGGCGGCGTTCTGCACGGCCGGGTGCATGAGGATCAGGTTCTCGATCTCCTCGGCGCTGATCTTCTCGCCGCCGCGGTTGATGAGGTCCTTCTTGCGGCCTTCCACCACGTAGTTGCCCGAAGGGTGCTTTCTCATGAGGTCGCCGGAGCAGTAGAAGCCGTCGGCGGTGAACTGCCGCGCGTTGTACTCCGGCACGCCGAAATAGCCGCGCAGCGTGTAGGGGCCGCGGCAGGTGAGCTCGCCCACCTCGCCGTCGGCCACCTCGCGCCCCTCGTCGTCCACCAGGCGCACCTCGTCGTCCTCGGAGATCGGCCGGCCGCAGGTCTCGAGCTTAACCTCCTGCGGATCGTCCAGGCGCACGAAGAACAGCATGCCTTCCGACATGCCGAAGTTCTCCTGCACGAAGCAGCTGGGGATGAGGCGGTGGGTCCTCAGGCGCACCTCGGGCTGCATGCGCTGGCCGCCGCTCTGGATGATCTTCACGCTCGAGAGGTCGTACTGCCCGATCGAAGGGTCGTTGATCAGGCGAATGAGCAGCGCGGGCACCACCTTGATATGGGTGACGCGGTGCTGCTGGATCAGGCGGAACAGTTCCTCCGGCCGGGTGCTCGGCGAGAGCACCACCTTGCCGCCCTGGAAGAAGTAGCCCTGGATGCCCGGGCAGGCGAGCGGCAGGTTGTGGGCGATGGGCAGCGCGAGCAGCAGCACCGAGTCGCCCGTGACCCCGCACACCGGCGCCGCGGTCTTGGAGTTGTAGGCGTAGTCGTTGTGCGTTCGCGGGATGAGCTTCGGGATGCCGGTAGTGCCGCCCGAGAGCTGGAAGATGCAGGGGTCGGTCGGCTCGATTCTGACTTTATCCAGCGCCTGCTTTCCCAGGCCGGGCGGCTTGTCGATCAACGCCTTCAGGCTGCGAAGGGGAATGCAGAACTTCAGGGAAGGGTTCTCCGCGCGCACCCGCTGGATCATCGGCTCGAACTCGAAATCGCCCTGCCGCTCGGGGTAGACGCAGGCCGTGGCGCCGGAGAGCTGCACGAACTGGCTGATCTCGGCGAAGCGGTGCGACACCAGCGCGGCGATGGGAATGGCGCCGATTTTTTGCAGCGCGAAATACAGGATCACGAACTCGGCGATGTTGGGCAGCGTCGGCACCACCCGGTCGAGCGGCTTGAGCCCCAGCTCGAGCAGGTTGAGCGCGAGGTTGCTGCTTTTCTCGTCCACATCCCTGTACGTGTAGACCCGCTCGCCGTCCACGAGCGCGATGCGCGAAGCGAATTCTTTGAAGACTCCCTCGAATTCCCGGGCGAGAGACTTGTCCTGCCAGTAGCCCTTTGCGCGGTAGCGGGCGGCGAACTCGGGCGGAAAGGGGACGACGCCTTCGAGCATGTCAGGTGGAGGCGGTGAAGCCGCCGTCGATGACGATGACTTCGCCGGTGACGAAGCGGTTGGACTGGACGAGGCTCATCATGGTCTCGGCCACGTCGTCCGCGGTGACCACGCGCCTGAGCGGCGTCGCCTTGGCGCGCTTGCCCATGAGGTCGTCGTACTTGTCCTTGAGCATGCGCTTCATCCAGTCGCCCTCCATCCAGCCGGGCGCCACGGCGTTGACGCGGATGTCCGGCCCCAGGTTCCAGGCGAGCGTCTTGGTGAGGTTGACCACCGCCGCCTTGCTCGCGGCATAGGGCAGGGGCTGTGGTCCCGGCCGCAGCCCGACGATGCTCGCCGTGTTCACGACGCAGCCCCGGCTTTTTCTCAGCAGGGGAACCGCAGCGCGGGTGACCTGGAACAGGCCGCGCACGTTGACTGCGAACACCCGGTCCCATTCGTCCAGCGACAGGGTCTCGAGGTCCTTCGGCTTCCACGCGGCCGTGGTGCCGGCGTTGTTGATCAGCACGTCGAGGCGCCCGAACGCCTTTTCCACCGCCTGGAGCATCGCCCGCACGCCGGGCTCGTCGCTTACGTCGCAGCGCACAAGAAGGGTCTGCGCGCCCGCCTCCTGCGCCTCGGCGGCCGTTTCGCGCGCCGCCGCCTCGCTGCTGGAATAATTCAGCGCAACGTCGTAGCCTGCGCGTGCGAGCGCCAGTACCGCGCTGCGGCCGATCCCGGTGGCCGCCCCGGTGACCAGCGCGGCCTGCTTCATCGCTGTTTCCAAATGAACATGTTCATGTTAAATCGTAGCAGATGAGCCGCTTCGGAATCGGTCAGCCCGTTCGCAGAGTCGAAGACCAGCGCTTCCTGACCGGGCGCTCGCGCTATGTCGACGACATCCAGCTGCCGCACATGCTGCATGGCGCGGTGGTCATGTCGCCGCACGCGCATGCCCGCATCCGCAGCATCGACCTCAAGGCCGCCCTGGCGACGCCCGGCGTTGCGTGCGTGCTCACCGGCGAGGATGCGCGCAAGGACAACCTGGGCGGCATCCCGCCGCTGTTCATGCCGGAGGACATGGGCGGGCCGAAAGGCTACCGCACCTTCCGGCCGCTGCTCGAGGCGCAGAAGGTGCGCTACGTCGGCGACCGCGTCGCGTTCGTCGTGGCGAGCTCGCCCGAGCAGGCGCGCATCGCCGCGGAGAAAGTGGAGGTGGACTACGAGCCGCTGCCTGCCGCGGTGAACGTCGAAGACGCGGCGAAGGAGGGCGCGCCCAGGGTCTGGGACGACAACGCCATGGGCAACCTGGCCTTTCCGCTCATGATGGGCAACAAGGAAGCGACCGAGGCCGGGTTCGCCAGGGCGAAGCACGTGGTCTCGGTGCGGCTGTACAACAATCGCATCACGGCGAACACCATGGAGCCGCGCGCCACCATCGGCGACTACAACGCCGCCGACGACGCTTTCACGCTCTACACGAGCTCCCAGAATCCGCACGGCGTGCGCTCCATCGTCGCCGGCGCGGTGCTCAAGCTCCCCGAGATCAAGCTGCGGGTGATCTCGCCCGACGTCGGGGGCGGCTTCGGCATGAAGGGCGACATCTATCCCGAAGACGGCCTGGTGCTGTGGGCCTCGCGCAGGCTCGGGCGCCCGGTGAAATGGGTCGGCACGCGCACCGAGTCGATCCTCACCGACAACCACGGCCGCGACCAGCTGATCCACGCCGAGCTGGCGCTCGACGAGCACGGCAGGATTCTCGCGCTACGGGCGCAGGCGCTGCACGCCGTCGGCGCATACGTGACCAACGCCGGCGTGGTGCCCGTGCTGTGCGCGTTGCGCAACATTCCCAGCGTGTACGTGGTGCCCGCCATGCTGGTGGCCAGCAAGGCGACCTTCACGCACACCACGCCGCTCGGGCCCTATCGCGGCGCGGGGCGGCCGGAGGCTTCGTACGTCATGGAGCGGCTGATGGACGAGGCGGCGCACAAGCTCGGCATGGATGCGGTGGAGCTGCGCCGGCGCAATTACATCCCGCCTAGCGCCATGCCCTACAACACCACCGCCGGCTGGACCGTCGGCGCGGCCGTGGGCTGGACCTACGACTCGGGCGATTTCGCGAAGCTCACGGATCGGGCCGTCGAGATGGCCGACTGGAACGGCTTCGCTTCCCGAAGGAAGCTCTCCGAAGCGAAAGGCAAGCTGCGCGGGCGGGCGCTCATCTACTACCTCGAGGATTCCGGCGTCTTCAACGAGCGCATGGAGCTGCGCTTCGACCCGAGCGGCATGGTGACGATCGTCGCCGGCACGCATTCGCACGGCCAGGGGCACGCCACCACCTACGCGCAGCTGGTCTGCGAATGGCTCGGCGTGCCGTTCGAAAACATCCGTCTGCTGCAGGGCGACACCGACGCCGTCGCGTTCGGGCGCGGCACCTACGCTTCGCGCAGCGCCATGCTGGGCGGCTCGGCGCTCAAGGGGGCGGCCGACGCGATCGTCGAGAAGGCGAAGGACATGGCCGCCCATCTCATGGAGGCCTCGCCCAAGGACATCGAGTTCCAGGCCGGCCTTTTCACCGTAATGGGCACCGACCGCTCGCTGCCGCTCACCGAGGTCGCAAAGGCGTTCTTCCGGCCGGTCGGCCCGACCACCAAGTTCGGCACGGGGCTGGACGCGAGCGGATCATCGGCGGCGCCGCCCACCTTCCCGAACGGCTGCCACGTCTGCGAGCTGGAGATCGATCCGGAAACCGGGGAGGTGGCCATTGACCGCTACGCGGTGGTCGACGACGTCGGCAGGGTGATCAACCCCATGATCTGCCACGGCCAGATCGAGGGCGCGCTGGCGCAGGGCATCGGCCAGGCGCTGATGGAAAACGTCGCCTTCGACCGCGAATCCGGCCAGATGCTCTCTGCGAGCTTCATGGACTACGCCATGCCGCGCGCCGCCGACCTGCCCCTGCACTACGAGCTCGACTTCATCGACGTGCCGGCGAAAACCAACCCTCTGGGAGTGAAGGGCGTCGGCGAGGCAGGCTGCGTGGGCGCCCCGCCGGCGGTGATTCTTGCGATACTGGACGCCCTGCGCCCGCTCGGCGTCGAGCACCTCGACATGCCGGCCACGCCTCACCGTGTATGGCAGGCGATCAAGGGAGCCAGGAGCTAGGAGCGCCATGCCGCAAGTCGACGTCAACGGTATCAAGATGGCCTACCAGGTGGACGGCAAGGAGGGCGCGCCTTACGTCACCCTCGTCACCGGCATCGCCAACGACTTCACCATGTGGGACGCGCAGGTCGCCGAGCTCGGCAAGACCTTTCGCATCCTGCGCTACGACCTGCGCGGCCACGGCGATACCCAGGCCACCGAAGGCGACTACACCATGGACCTCCTGGTGAACGATCTGCTCGGCCTGCTGAACGAGCTCAACATCCAGAAAACCCACCTGGTCGGTCTCGGCCTGGGTGGCGCGCTGGTGCAGGCCTTCGCCATCGCGCAGTCCCACCGGGTCAACGCGCTGGTGCCGTGCTGCTGCCGCGCGAAGATGGTGCCGGAGTTCGCCGCGCTGTGGCACAAGGTGCGCGCGGCGGTGGAGAAGGAGGGCGTGGAAGTCATCGTCGAGCCGACGGTGCAGCGCTGGTTCACGGACGCCTTCAAGGCGAGCAATCCCCAGGCGCTGCAGGCGATCCGCAACATGATCCGCGGCACCACCACGCTGGGCTACATGGGCGTCACGGCCGCCTTTCTCGGCCTGGACATCGAGAACAAGCTGCCGCAGATCAAGGCGCCCACGCTGTACGTGAGCGGCGCGGACGACAAGCTCGGCGGCCCGCCCGAGCTCATGGAGCAGCTCGCCAAGAAGGTGCCGGGCGCCCAGCACCGC
>DASUUN010000321.1:0-8902 GCA_036374055.1 Burkholderiales bacterium | reverse complement strand
GAACTTGAGCGCGTTGCCGCCGGTGGTGGTCTCCGGGTTGCCGAACATGACGCCGATCTTCATGCGGATCTGGTTGATGAAGATCACCAGCGTGTTGGTGCGCTTGATGTTGGCGGTGAGCTTGCGCAGCGCCTGGCTCATGAGGCGCGCCTGCAGGCCCATCTGCGGCTCGCCCATCTCGCCCTCGATCTCGGCCTTGGGCGTGAGCGCCGCCACCGAGTCGACCACGATCACGTCCACCGCGCCGGAGCGCACCAGCATGTCGGCGATCTCGAGCGCCTGCTCGCCGGTGTCGGGCTGCGAGATCAGCAGGTCGGCGGTCTGCACGCCCAGCTTGGCGGCGTAGGTGACGTCGAGCGCGTTCTCGGCGTCGATGAAGGCGGCGGTGCCGCCGAGCTTCTGCACCTCGGCGATCACCTGCAGCGTCAGGGTGGTTTTGCCCGAAGATTCAGGGCCGTAGATCTCGACCACGCGGCCGCGCGGCAAGCCCCCGACGCCCAGCGCCAGGTCCAGGCCGAGCGAGCCGGTGGACACCACTTCGATGTCCTTGGCGGCTTCGGCGTCCATCTTCATGATGGAGCCCTTGCCGTACTGCTTCTCGATCTGCGACAGCGCCGCGGCCAGCGCCTTTTGCTTGTTGTCGTCCATGGTGTACCTCTTTTTCAGGTTGGCATCTGCGGCAGGCTCATTTGGGAGAGGCGCTGGGCCAACACCGGATACTGTATAAACGTCCATGCCATTGTAATGGTTGACAGCCGCCTGTCAACGGCCCCGGCGGGGCGCCGGTGGTAAATTCGCTTTCCCCCGATTCGACAACAACTTGGAGACAGCAATGGCGAAGGTCGCGTTCCTCGGTCTCGGCGTGATGGGCTATCCCATGGCAGGGCACCTGCTCAAGAAGGGCGGCCACGAGGTCACCGTCTACAACCGCACCGCGGCCAAGGCCCAGCAGTGGGCCAAGGAGTACGGCGGCAAGCACGCCCCCAGCCCGCGGCAAGCCGCCAAGGACTGCGACTTCGTCATGATGTGCGTCGGCAACGACGACGACGTGCGCTCGGTGGTCTACGGGGACGAGGGCGCCCTGGCCGGGATGAAGAAGGGCGCCGTCCTGGTCGACCACACCACCGCCTCGGCGATCCTTGCCAGAGAATTGTTCGAAGAGGCCAGAAAGCGCGGCATCGGCTTCGTGGATGCCCCCGTGTCCGGCGGCCAGGCCGGCGCGCAGAACGGCCAGCTCGGCATCATGTGCGGCGGCGAGGCGGGCGACTTCGACCGCGCCAAGCCGGTGATGGACGTCTACGCCAAGGCGGCCGCACTGATCGGCTCCCCCGGCGCCGGCCAGCTCACCAAGATGGTCAACCAGATCTGCATCGCGGGCCTGGTGCAGGGCCTGGCCGAAGGCCTGTCCTTCGCCAAGCGCTCCGGTCTGGACGTCGAGAAAGTCATCGGCGTCATCTCGAAGGGCGCCGCGCAGTCCTGGCAGATGGAAAACCGCTGGAAGCAGATGAACGAGGTCAAGTTCGACGGCTTCGGCTTCGCCGTCGACTGGATGCGCAAGGATCTCGGCATGTGCCTCGAGGAGGCCAGGAAGAACGGCGCCCGCCTCCCCGTCACCGCCCTGGTCGACCAGTTCTACGGCCACATCCAGTCCCGCGGCGGCAAGCGCTGGGACACCTCCAGCCTCATGCACCTGCTCATGAAAGACTAATAAGGGGTCAGAACAATTTACGGGAAACCCCGCTAAGGGCCGGAGCAACTTTTTGCCGGGTCGCGCGTTACAGGGTAGAACTCGCCCCGGTTCCGCATGGCCCGACATGGCCCGACTACCCCGACTGGAGATCCCCGGGATCCCGCTTCATATCATCCAGCGCGGCCGGCCCGCCAAGGACGTTCAAAGCAACCGCCCAGCGGCCCTTGAATCTGGAAAATTGTTCCGACCCCTTTTTGGGGTTAGCCAGCCTGCGGGGGGACGTAGACGTCGCCGTCGGCAACGATCTTGAGGGCCTGCAGCATCTCGTGGGCGGAGAGGGTCTTGGGGAGGTAGCCGGCGGCGCCGGCGTCGAGGGCGGCGCGGATCGCCTTGCGGTCTTCGCTCGCCGAGACGATAACCACCGGCATGTCGGGAAACTTGCCGCGGAAGCGTCGCAGCGCGTCGAGGCCCGACTGGCCCGGCAGCCCGAGGTCGAGGAGCGCGAGGTCGGGCTCGCCATGGTGCGCGACCCGCGCAAACGCCGCCTCCAGGTCGGTGACGAAGGCGATGTCCCATCCCGGGAACGCCTTGCGCACCACTGCCGCCAGCACCTCGTGGATCAGCGTGTCATCGTCGATGATCAGTACTTCCATCTTTCCCTTTCCTGCGGCGCACGGATTCGAACAGGCACACGCCGGCCGACACGGACACGTTGAGGCTTGCCACTTCCCCCAGCATCGGGATCCTCACCAGCAGGTCGCAGCTCTCGCGCGTCAGCCGGCGCATGCCCTCGCCCTCGGCGCCCAGCACCCAGGCGATGGCGTCGGGCAGGTCCGCGTCGTAGAGCGTCTTCTCCGCCCGCTCGTCGGCGCCGATCACCCACACGTTGTGTTCCTTGATCTCCGCGAGCGTGCGCGCGAGGTTGGTGACCATGATATAGGGCGTGGCCTCGGCCGCGCCGCTCGCCACCTTGGAAACCGCGGGCGTGATGCCCGCCGCACGGTCGCGCGGCGCGATGACCGCGTGCGCGCCGGCGGCGTTCGCCACGCGCAGGCACGCGCCGAGGTTGTGTGGGTCGGTCACGCCGTCCAGCACGAGCAGCAGCGGCGGCACTTTTAGATTCTCAAGCAATTCGCCTACGGTATCCGCAGCGCTCTTGACCTCC
Source organism: Burkholderiales bacterium (assembly GCA_036374055.1). GTDB lineage: Bacteria > Pseudomonadota > Gammaproteobacteria > Burkholderiales > SG8-39 > SCGC-AG-212-J23. The sequence goes on along the minus strand of DASUUN010000321.1, from coordinate 6,047 downwards.
ACGCGCGCCACCACGCCCTGATGGCGCCCGCCGCCATAGAAGCCGTCCAGGCGCTTGGTGGGCACGCGCATCAGCTTGACGCCGGCGCGCTCGGCTACCGTGGCCAGGTCCCGGGCGCGCGCGTCCTTCCTGGTCTCGTCCAGGAAGATCTCTAGGACCGAAGAGGGATCGGCGCGCACGCGCGACAGCACGGCATGGAAACCGAACACCACCCGCGGCTCTCTCTTGGTATCGCGACCCATCTTTCAGGCCGGCACCAAGTCGATCTTTCTAGTATCAAGATCCACCCGCACCAGCTTGACGGTCATGCGGTCGGCGAGGCGGAAGCGCTTGCCGGTGCGCTCGCCGAGCAGCATATGGCGCGCGCCGTCGAACTGGAAGTAGTCGCGGCCGAGCTCGGAGATGTGGACCAGGCCATCGACGAAGTACTCGTCGAGGGTGACGAACAGGCCGAAGGGCACCACGCCGGTGATGGTGCCGCTGAACGTGCCGCCCACGTGGTCGCGCATGTAGTAGCACTTGAGCCAGGTCTCGACGTCGCGGCTCGCGTCGTCGGCGCGCCGCTCGGTCTCGGAACAATGCCGGCCGAGTGCTTCCCAATCGACTCCGTCGTATTTCTTGCGAGAAAGAACTGCTTTGATGGCGCGGTGCACCAGCAGGTCGGGATAGCGCCGGATGGGCGAGGTGAAATGCACGTAGGAATCGAACGCCAGGCCGAAATGCCCGAGGTTGTTCGGGCTGTACACCGCCTGCTTGAGGGAGCGCAGCAGGATGGTCTGCAGCAGGGCGAAGTCGGGGCGCTTGCGGATCTTCTCCAGCAGCTGTGCGTAGTCGCCGGGCTTCGGGATCTCGCCGCCGGGAAGCTGCAGCCCGATCTCGGCGAGGAAGTCGCGCAGCGCCGTCACCTTCTCGGCCGAGGGCACGTCGTGCACGCGGTACAACGCCGGATGCGCGTGCTCGGCGAGCAGGCTGCCGGCGCACACGTTGGCCGCCAGCATGCATTCCTCGATCAGGCGGTGCGCATCGTTGCGCGTTTCGGCCACGATCTTCTCGATCTTGCCCTTCGGGTCGAAGATCATGCGCGTCTCGACGGTCTCGAAGTCGATGGCGCCGCGGCGGCTGCGCGCCTCCAGCAGCACCTTGAAGGCTTCGTACAGCACCAGGAGATGCTCCGGCGCCTTTTGGGTGGACAGCCAGCCCCAGACCTGCGTGTACGTGAGGCGCGCGGCCGAGCGGAATACCGCCGGGTAGAACTCGTAGCGGGCGACCTCGCCTTTCGGCGTGATGGCCATCTCGCACACCATGGCGAGGCGGTCCACGTTCGGGTTGAGCGAGCACAGCCCGTTGGAGAGCTTCTCCGGCAGCATCGGAATCACGCGGCGCGGGAAGTACACCGAGGTGCCGCGCTCGCGCGCGTCGGCGTCGAGCGCGTCGCCGTGGCGCACGTAATGGCTCACGTCGGCGATCGCCACCCACAGGCGAAAGCCCTTGCCCTCCCGCCGGCAGTACACCGCGTCGTCGAAATCCTTCGCGGTCTCGCCGTCGATGGTGACGAATTGAAGTTCCCTCAGGTCTTTTCTTCCCTGGGAATCCTCGTGGCGAACCCCTTCGGGCATGGCCCGGGCCTGGGCGAGCGCCTTCTTCGAGAACTCGTGCGGCAGGTCGAACTTGCGCACCGCGATCTCGATCTCCATGCCGGGATCGGCGTGGTGGCCGAGCACCTCGGCGACCCGCCCGATGGGCTGGGCGTGGCGGCTGGGCTGCGCCACGAGCTCGACCGTGGCGACCTGGCCCGCCTTCGCCTTGCCCGCCTCGGCCGGCGGGACGAGGATGTCGTGGGCGATGCGGCGGTCCTCCGGCACGAGGAACAGCACGCCGTGCTCGGACTGCAGCCTGCCGACGATGCGGCGCTTGGCGCGCTCCAACACCTCGACGATCGCGCCCAGGGGACGCCCGCGCTGGTCGCGCCCGCTGACCCGCACTGCGGCGCGGTCGCCGTGCATCACCTCGCGCATCTCGTGCGGCGGCAGGAACACCGCGGGACTGCCGTCGTCCGGGACGAGAAAGCCGTGGCCGTCGGGGTGCCCTTCGACGCGCCCGGCGACCAGCGCGATGCGCTTGGCCACGAGCAGGCTGCCGGCACGGTTCTGCACCAGCTCGCCGGCGCGCTCGAGCTCGGCGAGCGCGGCGTCGAACGCGCGCCGCTCGCGCCCGCGGATGTCCAGGCGCGCGGCGAGCTCGTCGGCGGTGAGCGGCGCGCCCGCGCGGTTCAGCGCGTCGAGGATTTCGCGGCCGTAATCCCCATCGGGCGCGCTGGGCCGTTCGGTGCGATTGCGGCGCCTAAGCGCTGTTTTCTTTAGTTTCTTCTTTGACACTCGGGGGCCCTGCAACTAAAATCCCGCCTCCCCTGCCGAGGTGGCGGAATTGGTAGACGCACTAGGTTCAGGTCCTAGCGGTGGCAACACTGTGGGGGTTCGAGTCCCTTCCTCGGCACCAAAACCAGGACTCTAGCTTACTGCTTAAACCCGCCGCGCGCGGTGCTCGATGGCTTCCAGGCTGAAAAGCACCTGCTCGCGCAGCGCGTCGATGCGCCGGTCGCGGTGCGAGAAGAGCTGCTCCGCGCAGTGCTCGACCCGGCCGAGCTCGAAGCGAAACCCCGGATCGCCGACGCCGGCGGCATGGCACAGCTCGCGCACGCGGTGCAGCGTATCGCGGTCGAGCCAGCCGCCCGCCTGGCGGCGGAAGATGGCCTTCAGATCTGCGCAATGCTTGAGCGGGTCGTCCATGTCGGCGCTCCCTTTCGCTCGGCGGCGCGTCGCAGCGCCTCCAGGCTGTACAGGCGGCTTGCCAGCAGCTCCAGCGCGTTCAGCACCTGCTGGCGCAAAAACTCGGCGCCGGATACCGAGTCCCGGCCCCACTTGGCGGGGTCGCCGTGGCCCAGCATCTCGGCGGCGTACTCGCTGACCAGGCGCAGCTTCTCGCGGCAGTAGTCGTCGTCGATCGCCGCGCCCGCCGCATCGCACAGCGTCAGCACCCGCCGCAGCGCGCGCAGGTCGACCGCCCCGCCGGGGTGGGCGGACATGAAGAATTGCTTGAGCGCCTTGTGGTGCCTGCGCGCCGCTTCCAGGTCCATGGTTCGCATGTTTGAGCTATCCCTGATGCGCATTGTCCTTGCGCGCGCGGATTTTGGCTGTCGCGGCCGGCGACTGCGCCGAGTCGGCCCGGCGCTACGGGACGTCGCCTGGCGGTGACAGTGGGCCGCAAACAATACGACAGGCTGTAGCTTTTCTACGGCTTGCCCCCCTTACAATCCGGGCGTGCGCAGGCAGCTCATCGTGCTTTCGCTCGCCGGCATCCTGCCCATGGCGATCGTCGCGATGGTCATTCTGGCCGTCACGGGTCGCATGCAGGCGCTCTCCGAGCGTTCACTGGGCGCCCTCGCCGCCCTGCTGGTGCTGGTGCTGCTGGCGAGCGGCCTGTTCGTCTGGCTGGCGGGGCGCCGCGTCGCCGAGTCCATGGCCGCTCTGCCCGGCGACGAAGCAAAACGCCTCCAGCAGTCGCTCGACGAAGAGCGGCGCGCGCGGCAGGCCGCGGAAGCCGCCGGCCGGGAAAAGGACGAGTTCCTCGCGCTGCTCGGCCACGAGCTGGGCAACCCGCTCGGTGCCCTCGACAACGCAGTGCGCGTCCTCGAGCGGGTTCCGGCGGGCAGCGCCGATTTCAAGGCGGCGCGCGAAGTGATCGGGCGGCAGACCGAGCAGCTGGCGAAGGCGCTCGACGATCTGCGCGAGTTCGGTCGGGCGGTAAGCGGGCGCATCGCGCTGCGCCGCAGCCTGTTCGACCTGGCGCAGGCCGTGGGCGGCGCGGTTGCGGCGCGCAAGCACTCCTCGGCGCAAGAGTGGCGCCTCGAGTTGAGCCCGGTGCTGGTGAGCGCCGATCCGGCCCGCATGGACCAGCTGCTGGCCGCCCTGCTCGAGCAGGCCGGGCAGGACAGTCCGCCGCGCTCGGCGATCCTGGTGCGCCTGCGCGAGGAAGCGGGGGAGGCGCTTCTCGAGGTCGATCACGGCGGGACGCACCCGCCCCCAGACAGCATCGCGCTCGCGCTGGTGCAGCGGCTGGCCGGCGTGCACGGCGGCCGCTTCGGCGCCCAGCCGCGCGAGGACGGCGCCGGGTCGCGCTTCACGCTGCGCCTGCCCGCCATCCCGGAGCCCGAGCCGGCCGCCGGGGGCGAGCGCCGGCCGCCGCCCGCGCCGCGCCCGGCGCGCCCGGCGCGCGTGCTGCTGGTCGAGGACAACGACGACGCGCGAGTGATGCTGCAGCGGATCCTGCAGACCCACGGCCACCTGGTAAGCGCGGCACGCGACGCGCGCGCCGGCCTCGAGGCCGCCGCTGCCGGCTCGCCCAACGTCGCCGTGGTCGACATCGGCTTGCCGGGCATGGACGGCTACGAGTTCGCGCGCGCGATGCGCGAGCGCCTCGGGCAGGGCGTGCGCCTGATCGCGCTCACCGGGTACGGCACCGAGGACCACCGGCAGCGCGCTGAAGAAGCGGGATTCGACGCCCACCTCACCAAGCCGGTGGACATCGACCGGCTGCTGGGACTGATCGCCGAAGCCTAATTCGGGGTCAGGGTCGTAATTCTCGTAGCGCTACGCGAAGGCGAATTACGACCCTGACCCCGAATTAATCGACGAAGCCTAGACGTCATAGGGGTGGCGCATCACGATCGTCTCCTCCCGGTCGGGACCGGTGGAGATGAGATCGACCGGCACCGCGCAGAGCTCCTCGATGCGCTGCAGGTAGGCGCGCGCCGCCTTGGGCAGCCCCTTGTAGGTCTTCACGCCGACGGTGCTTTCCTGCCAGCCCGGCAGCTCCTCGTACACCGGCACGCAGCGCTCGAGCTCCTCGGCGCCCACCGGCAGGATGTCGCTCATGTGCCCCTCGACTTCGTAGCCGACGCAGATCTTCACCGCTTCCACCCCGTCGAGCACGTCGAGCTTGGTGATGCACAGCCCCGAGACGCCGTTCAGCTGGATCGAGCGCTTGAGCGCCGCGGCGTCGAACCAGCCGGTGCGCCGCGGCCGGCCGGTGGTCGCGCCGAACTCCTGGCCGCGCTGGCGCAGCAGCTCGCCGACGCCGTCGGACAGCTCGGTGGGGAACGGCCCGCTGCCGACGCGCGTACTGTACGCCTTGGTGATGCCCAGGACGTAGTGCAGGTGCATCGGGCCGATGCCCGCGCCAGCGGCCGCCGCCCCGGCTACGCAGTTCGAGGAGGTGACGTAAGGATAGGTACCGTGGTCGATGTCGAGCAGGCTGCCCTGGGCGCCTTCGAACAGCAGGTTCTTTCCGGCGCGGTTGGCCTCGTACAGCCCCCTCGGGATGTCGGCCACCAGCGGCGCGAGCTTCGGCGCCAGCGCGAGCGCCTCGTCCAGCGTCTTCTGGAAGTCGACCGCCGGCTGCTTGTAGTAGTTGGTGAGAACAAAGTTGTGGAAGTCGAGGATCTCGGTGAGCTTCTCCGCGAAGCGCACCGGCTTGAACAGGTCCTGCAGCCGGATGGCGCGCCGCGCCGCCTTGTCCTCGTACGCCGGGCCGATGCCGCGGCCGGTGGTGCCGATCTTCTGCGCGCCCTTGGCAGCCTCGCGCGCGAGGTCGAGCGCGGCGTGGTAGGGCAGGATCAGCGGGCAGGCCTCCGAGATGCGCAGGCGCGCGGCCACCGGCACGCCCGCGGCCTCGAGCTCGTCCATCTCCTGCACCAGCGCCTGCGGCGAGAGCACCACGCCGTTGCCGATGTAGCAGTCCACGCCCGCGCGCAGGATCCCCGAGGGGATGAGGTGCAGCACGGTCTTCTTGCCGGCGATCACCAGCGTGTGGCCGGCGTTGTGCCCGCCCTGGAAGCGCACCACGCCCTGCGCGCGGTCGGTGAGCCAGTCGACGATCTTGCCCTTGCCCTCGTCGCCCCACTGCGTGCCGATGACCACTACGTTGCGTGCCGTCATATGGTTTTTGACCCCCTGACAAGGGGGTCGTGAGCCGAAGGCGAGCGGGGGGTT
>DASUUN010000320.1:0-8038 GCA_036374055.1 Burkholderiales bacterium | reverse complement strand
GGGGCGCGACTTGTTGAGCGAGGCGAGCAGCAGCTTCAGGCCCTCGCCCGGGCCGGCGAGCAGGTTGGCGCGCGGCACGCGGCAGCGCTCGAAGGCGAGCGCCGCGGTGCTCGAGGCGCGGTGGCCCATCTTGTCCTCGGTCCTCAGGACGACGAGCCCAGGCGTGTTCTTTTCAAGCAACAGACAACTTATGGCCCTTCGGTCGTCTGCCTCGTCGCGCCACTTGCCGAACAGCAGAATGAGGTCGGCGACATCGCCGTTGGTGATGAAGGTCTTGCCGCCGTCGATCACGATGTGGTCGCCGTCGGGGGTGAAGCGCGTCTTCATGCCGGTGGCGTCCGAGCCGGCGGCGGGCTCGGTGATCGCCAGCGCGCCCAGTCCCCCGGCGGCGATGCGCGGCAGCAGGCGTTTCTTCTGCTCTTCGGCGCCGAAGTCGATGAGCGGCTTCATCGCGTGGAAGGTGGTCGCCCAGATGATGCCGGTCGAGGCGCAGGCCGCGCTAATCTCGCGCACGCAGGCGAGGTACGCCGCGTAGGACACCGGGCTGCCGCCGTACGCCTGCGGCACGAACATCGCATTGAGGCCGAGCTGGTTGATGTCCTTAACGTTGTCGTGCGGGAAGGCGGCCGTGCGGTCGTGGTGCTCGGCGCGCGGTGCGATCTTTTCCTGGGAGAGCCTCCTGACCGCTTCGATAAGCAGCCTTTCCTCTTCCCCGAAGGAAACGGAAGCATCGAGGCGTTCGAAGACGTTCATCAGTGCGCCATGCCTTGGCCGCCGTCGAGGTAGATTGTCTCGCCGGTCAGGAACGGGATGTCCTCAATGAACAGGGCGGCGACGAGGCGCGCGACGTCGGCGGTGCTGCCCGGCCCCCCGGTCGGCACGCGGCTCTCGAGGAACGGCCGCAGCGGCCCCTTCATCGCCTGGGCGTTGAGCTCGGTCTCGATGTAGCCCGGCGCCACGTTCAGCACGCGGATCTTCTTCGCCGCCCACTCCACCGCCAGGCAGCGCGTGATGGCGCCGACCGCCGCCTTGGAGGCGCAGTACGCGAGGTTGCGCTTCACGCCCAGCTTGTCGAAGAACGAGCCGATGTTGACGATGGTCCCGCCGTTTTTCTCCAGGTACGGATACGCCTCGCGGCACGCGACGAAGACGGCCCGCGCGTTGGTGTCCATCACCTTGTCGAACGTTTCGGCTTGCAGCTCTGCCGATCTGCCGTCCAGGTGGATGCCCGCGTTGTTCACCAGGCCGTCGACTCTCCCGGCCTTTTCCGCGAGCGCTTTGAATGCCCTTTTCAGGGATGCTTCGTCGTTGACGTCGCAGACGATCGGGACGGTACCCTCCCTCCCGGCGCCGCTTCTGCTGAAGGATCCGACGGTAAAGCCTCTGTTCAGCAACTCCTGCGCAATCGCAGCCCCGATGCCGCGGCTCGCGCCGGTGACGGCGATGACGCGCGCGGCCATCAGCGGTCCTTGACGGCGGGCTTGCGCTTCTCGAGGAACGCGGCCATGCCCTCGGCCGCGTCGGCGGTCTGGAAGGCGAGGGTGGAGAGGTCGGCTTCGATCTTCAGCCCCTCGTGGATCGGCATGTCGAGCGCGCGCATCACCGCCTCGCGCGCGAAGCCGAGCACCGGCAGGCTGTAGCCCGAGAACTCTCGCGCGAAAGCCATGCCGGCGGCGACCGGCTCTCCATCGACGACTTTATTGACAAGACCCCATGCCGCGGCCGTCGGGGCGTCGACAGTCCTGGCGGCAAGGATCATTTCCAGGGCGCGCGCCTCGCCGATGAGGCGGGGAAGGCGCTGCGTGCCGCCGTAGCCGGGGATCAGCCCGAGCTTCACTTCCGGCAGCGCCATCTTCGCGTTCGGCGTGGCGAGGCGGAAGGTGCAGGCGAGCGCGAGCTCCAGTCCGCCGCCGAAAGCGTAGCCGTTGATGATCGCCACCGACGGCATCGGCAGGCGCTCGAGCTTCGCGAGCACGGCCTGGCCGCGCTCGGCGCCGCGCTTGGTGTCGGCGAGCGATCGGCCGACCAGCTCGGCGATGTCGGCGCCCGCGCAGAAGGCTTTGGGACCGGCGCCCGTGATGAGCAATGCCCTTGCGCCGGTTGCTGCTGCCTCATCGATCTTCTCCCCGAGGTCTCCTATCAGGGAAAAAGACAAGGCATTGAGCGCCTGCGGCCGGTTGATGCGGATCAGCGCGAATTCGTCGACGCGGGTGAGCTCGATCGCCATCAGGCTTGCTCCTTTTCGGTCCAGCGCACCGGCCGGGGCGCGATGCGGCCGCTTTTCGCCCACTCCACCAGCTCGCGCTTCAGGATCTTGCCGCTCGGGGTGAGCGGAAACGCGTCCAGCGCGAGGAAGTACTCGGGCATGTCGTATTTGGACAGGCCGGCGGCATGCAGATGCTCGAGCATTTCCCGGGGGGAAAGCGAAACCCCTTCCCGGACGATGACGGCAAGGCACGCCTTCTCGCCGAGCCGCGCGTCGGGCACGCCGAAGGCGGCGGCCTTCTGCACCGCCGGGTGGCGGTGCGCGAGGTCCTCGATGCGCGCCGGATGGATGTTGTGCCCGCCGCGGATGATGAGGTCCTTCTTGCGCCCGACGATGCGCAGGCAGCCGCGCTCGTCGAGCACCCCCAGGTCGCCCGACAGGAACCAGCCGCCGCGGTTGAACGAGTCCTCGGTGGTCGCCTGGTTGCCGAAGTAGCCGAGCATGAGCAGCGCGCCGCGCGTGCCGATCTCGCCGATGGTGCCCGCGGGCACCTCCACGTCCGGGTTCTCCTGGCTGAAGATGCGCGTCTCGTACCCGGCGCAGGCGCGCCCGCAGGTCTCGACGATGGTGCGCGCGTCGTCGGACGGCAGCGTGTACTGGTGCGAGCCGTTCTCGGTCATGCCGTAGATGTTCTGCGGCGTGACGCCCATGTCGAGGAAGCGCTGCGCCACCTCGCGCGGGATCGGCGAGCCGGCCATATAAAAGAGACGTACAGGTGAAAGATCTTTGAGGCCCCGTCGCCGTGCTTCGGCGAGGACATCGATGGCGTGCGTCGGCACGCCCATGATGTAGGTGGCGCCGCTTTCGAGGATCCAGTCGAGCGGCTGCATGCCGGCCGGCGGGTCGTTCACCACCAGCTCGAAGCCCGCCGCCATCATCTGCTCCATCGCCACCGTGCCGATGTGGTGGCTCATCGGGGACAGGGAAAGGAGCACGGTGCGGGTGTCGTGCTTCCAGTCGGCGATCATGGCGCGGCCGTTGGCGAGCAGGGTGTTGTCCGAGTGCATCACGCCCTTGGGCACGCCGGTGGTGCCGGATGTGAAGGCGAGATAGATGACCTTGTCCGGGTCCGTATCGGGAGGCGTTGACGGCGCGAGGCCGGGCGTCGGAAAGGACCCGACTTCGCTTGCGAATGCGACGTCGATGCTCTTCGCGTCGCCGCCGTAACCCGCCTGGTAGAACAGCGCCTTGGCGCGCGTGCGCTCCAGGAGCCCGGCGATCTCGGCCACGGTGTAATTCTGGTGCAGCGACGGGTTGCAGACGTAGCCGTTGCGCGCGCAGGCGAGGAAGGCGACGACGCTCTCGCAGCGCGACGGCAGCCACACCGCCACCCGGTCGCCGCGCTTCAGGCCCGCCCGGTGCAGGGTCTCGGCCGTGGCCTCGACCCACTCGAGAAGTTCTTTCCATGAAACGCGTCTCCGGGAGTCGCGCAAGGCAAGCGCAGCGGGGCGTTCCCAAGCATGTTTGGAAAGGAGAGAGAAGAAGGTGTCCGCACGCCAGGCGCCCGAGGCGTAATGGCGCGCCGCCTCCCGCGGGTTGAGCAGCGTGAGGACGGTGTTCACGGCGCTAGCGCCCGAACTTGCCCGGGTCGGGCTTCCTCTTCCTGCGGAACGCTTCGGAGAGCTCCTGCGACTCCTCGGTGTCGAGGTACGGGCGCAGCAGCAGGTCGTGCGCCACCCGGGCGAGGCCCGAGACGCCGCCGTGGCGCGCGTTGAAGGCGCCCTTGATGGAGGCGAGGGCGAAGGCGCCGCGCTCGGCGACTTCCAGCGCCATGGCGCGCGTTTCCTCGCGCAGCCGGCCGTCGGGCACCACGCGGTTGATGAGCCCCATCGCCAGCGCCTCGCGGGCGCCGATCTTCGGGTTGAGCATCCAGATCTCCTTGGCCTTCTTCTTGCCGACGAGATCCTCCAGGTACCAGGTGCCGTAGCCGGCATCGAAGCTGCCCATCATGGGGCCGACCTGGCGGAACACCGCGCTTTCCTTGGCGATGGTGAGGTCGCACATCACCTGCAGCACGTTGCCGCCGCCCACGGCAAAGCCGTTGACCGAGGCGATCACGGGCTTTTGCAGCCGGTCGATGGCCTCGTACATCTCCAGGGTCGGCAGCACCCCGGCGTAGAGCAGGGTGTCCTCCATGCCTTCCTTGCGCCCGCCGATGCAGAAGAACCGATCGCCGGCGCCGGTGATCACCAGCACCCGGGTGCGCGTTTCGCGGCGCACAACGTTGATGCAGTCCCGCACCTCGTGGCACATCTGCGGGGTGAACATGTTGCCGTCGTCGGGGCGGTTCAGGGTGAGCCAGCCGACCGGGCCCTCTTCCTCGTAGAGGATGGTTTCGAAACCCATCGGCCGATGATAGCGCGGTCTCCTTGACGCCCGGTGCGATTTCACTGCAACATGATTCGATACCCTTGGAGGAGGATAGATGAGTCCAGTCAAGAAGCTTCTTGCCTGCGCGTTCGCTGCGGCAGCGCTCGTACCGGTCGCCGCCGGCGCCCAGAACACCGTGAAGGTCGGCATCGTCGCGTTCCTGTCGGGCCCCGCCGCCTCGCCGTTCGGCGTGCCGGCGAAGAACGCCGCCGATTTCGTATTCGACCAGCTGAACGCCGGCAAAGCGCCCGGCGCGTACAAGCAGGCCGGCTTCGGCGGCGCCAAGCTGGAGATGGTGGCGATCGACGAGGCGGGCAGCACCACGGTGCAGGTCACCGAGTTCAGGAACCTGGTGCAGCGCGCCAACGTCGACGTCGTGATCGGCTACATCTCGAGCGGCAACTGCCTGGCGATCGCGCCGGTGGCCGAGGAGCTGAAGAAGCTGACCAACTTCTTCGACTGCGGCACGCCGCGCATTTTCGAGGACGCGGACTACCAGTACGTGTTCCGCACCTCGCCCACGGCGACGATGGACAGCGTGGGCGCGGCGCTCTACGTCACCGAGATGAAGAAGAACATCAAGAGCATCGCCGGCCTGAACCAGAACTACGCCTGGGGCCAGGACTCCTGGGGCGACTTCGAGCTGGCGATGAAGGTGCTGGTGCCCAACGTCGAGGTGAAGACCTCGCAGATGCCGAAGCTGTTCGCCGGGCAGTACAACGCCGAGATCTCGGCGCTGCTGTCCGCCGGCGCCGACGTGATCCACTCCAGCTTCTGGGACGGCGACCTCGAGGCGCTCATCCTGCAGGCCGGCCCGCGCGGCCTGATGAAGAAGAGCATGACCGTGCTCACCACCGGCGAGACGGTGATGCACAAGCTCGCCGCGCAGATCCCCGACGGCACGGTGCTCGGCGCGCGCGGACCGTTCGGGCCGTACGCCCCCGACAACCAGTACAACCGCTGGTTCTCCAAGGGCTTCGAGGGGCGCTTCAAGGCGCAGCCCAACTACGCCTCCTACCAGATGGCGCAGGCCATCCTCGGCATGAAGTTCGCGTGGGAGAAGGCGCAGGCGGCCAACGGCGGCAAGCGTCCCTCGCCCGAGCAGGTCGCGGCGGCGCTGAAGGGCGCCACCTTCGAGAGCCCCGGCGGCACGGTACGCATGGCGATCGGCAAGGGCCACCAGGCGATCATGGAAACCGCCTACGGCATGACCCAGAGGAAGGGCGGCAAGATCACCATCACCAACGTGCGCCGCTACCCGGCCGAGCGGGTCAATCCGCCCGACGGGGTGAAGAGCGGCGACTGGATCAAGAACGGCTTCAAGAAGTAACCCGGCGGCAGGACGGCGAGCTTGGACCAGTTTCTCGCCGTCCTGGCCGACGGCATCATCTACTCGGCCTGGCTGTTCATCGCGGCGATCGGCCTGACGCTGATCTACGGCGTCATGAAGATCGTCAACGTGACGCACGGCAGCTTCTACGCGCTCGGCGCTTACGCCGGCGCCTCGCTCACCGGCGCCTGGATCGCGCGCGGCCTGCCGGTGGAGTGGTCCTACGCGGTGCTGCTGGCGGGCGCGCTGGCGGTGGCGCTGGTCGTGGCGCCGCTCATCGAGCGCGGCATCCTGCGCTTCATGTACGCGCGCGACGAGGTGGTGATCCTGCTCATCACCTACGCGCTGTTCCTGATCCTCGAAGACACCATCAAGCTGATCTGGGGCGTGAACCCGTACTTCGCCGCCGAGCCGTACGCGCTGCTCGGCAGCTTCGAGGTCGCGGGGCTGCCCTATCCCACCTATAACCTGATCCTGGTGGCGCTGGCGGTGGTGTCGGGCGGCGGGCTCGCCTGGATGCTGCAGGCCACGCGCGTCGGCAAGCTGCTCGTGTCGGTGATCCACGATCCCGAGGTGAGCCGCGCCATGGGCATCAACGTCGGGCGCTACTACCTCGTCACCTTCACCTTCGGCTCGCTGCTCGCCGCGCTCGGCGGCTCGTTCACCGCGCCCACGGTGTCGGTGGTGCCGGGGCTTGGCGTCGAGGTGATCGTGCTGTCGTTCGCAGTGGTGGTGATCGGCGGCCTGGGCAGCCTGCCGGGCGCGGCGCTGGGCGCGGTGATCGTCGGCCTGGTGCGCTCGATCTGCGTGCACTATGCGCCGGAGCTCGAGCTGTTCGTCATCTATTTCGTCATGGCGATGGTGCTCGCCTTCCGGCCGCGCGGCCTGTTCAGCCTGGCCGAGCCGCGCAAGATATGACGCGCGACCGCACGCCGCTGCTGCTGGGCGCGCTGTTCCTGGCGGTCGCGCTCGCCGGGCTGTGGACCCCGCCCTGGGCACTGTTCATCCTCACCATCGCCTTCGCCAAGGGCCTGGTGGCCCTGGGCCTGATGCTGTTCCTGCGCGCCGGGCTGGTGTCCTTCGGTCAGGCGCTCTACTACTGCAGCGGCGCCTACGCCGCCGGCGCGCTCGGGCGCTTCCTCGGGGTGAGCGACATCTTCCTGATGATGGCGGCCGGCTGCGCTGCCTCGGCGCTGCTCGGCTTCGTGCTGGGCTTCCTGCTCGCCAAGTACCGCGGCATCTTCTTTGGCCTGCTGTCGCTCGCGCTGTCGATGATCCTGTACGGCCTGCTGGTGAAGAACGAGGCGCTCGGCTCCACCGACGGGTTCAACATCCTGCCCTCGACGCTGTTCGGCGTGCGCCCGTCGCAGGAGTGGCTGCGCTACGCGGTGGCGCTTTCGGCAGCCGGCGTGGCGCTTGCCGCCGCTTACCTGGTGCACCGCTACCTGAAGACGCCGCTGGGTCGCCTGGCGCCGGCGATCAAGGACAACGAGATCCGCGTGGAGTACATGGGCGCCTCGGCGCGCCACGCCATCCACACGAAGTACGTGATCGCGGCGGCGCTGTCGGGCATCGGCGGGGCGCTCGCCGCCACCACCGTCGGGCACATCGACCCGGACATGTCCTACTGGACCACATCGGGCGAGTTCATCTTCATGGCGATCCTCGCCGGCACCGGCAGCGTGGTCGCGCCTTTCGCCGGGGCGCTGATCTTCGGCGTGATCCATACCACCGCCTACGACCTGTCGCCCAATACCTGGCAGATGTTCCTCGGCACGTCGCTGCTGCTGCTCATCGTGTTCCTGCCCGAGGGCCTGTGGTCGCTGTTCAAGCGGCGCAAGCCCGCCTGACATGCCCGCGATCCTCGACGCCCGCGGGCTCAACAAGAACTTCGGCGCCGTCACGGCGGCGAGCGACATCAACGCCGCGATCGAGAAGGACTCGGTGGTCGGCCTGATCGGCACCAACGGCGCCGGCAAGACCACCTTCATCAACATGATCACCGGCTACCTCAAGCCGGACCGCGGCACCATCCACTACGAGGGCCGCGACATCACGCGCCTGCCGCCGCG
>DASUUN010000319.1:0-11841 GCA_036374055.1 Burkholderiales bacterium | reverse complement strand
AGCACCACAGGTAAGGGACCGGCGTCTCGGACTCCAGCGAGAAGCGCACCGCGCGGCAATGGCACGAGCCTTTCAGCAGCATGCGATTAATATACCCACAACTCACGGAGGCGACAGTGGCCCTTGTCACGCTCATCGAATACGCCGACGCGCCGCCCGAGGTGCGCGCGGTCTACGACGACATCATGAAGACGCGCGGCGTCGACTGGATCAACAACTTCTGGAAGGCGCTCGCCAACGACCCGCGCGAGCTGCGGCGCGTCTGGGAGAGCGTCAAGCAGGTGATGGCGCCCGGCGCGCTCGACCCGCTGGTGAAGGAAATGGTCTATGTCGCCGTCAGCGCCACCAACGGCTGCGAGTACTGCACCCACTCGCATACCGCGGCGGCGCGCAAGAAAGGCATGAGCGACGCGATGCTGATGGAGCTCATGGCGGTGGTGGGCCTCGCCAACCAGACCAACCGCCTCGCCAACGGCCTGCGCGTCGAGGTGGATCCGCAGTTCAGGAAATAGGGACGTACCCTATTTTCCCTCGCGCGAGCGGTCCCAGACGTTCGGCAGCAGCGCATTGTGGTAGCCCGAGATGAACTCGCGCGGCGCGCCGGTGCGCGGGTCGAAGACATGGCGGCGCACCGCGCCGATGTTCGCCCCGTAGACGTGGATGCTCACGGCGGTTTCGCTGCCGGCGTTCGACACCACGTGGATGTCGCCGATGCGCGGTGAGACGCGGTCGACTTCGCCGGCCTTCACCGGATGCGAGCCCGTCCTTCGCGCGGGCGCCGCGTACTCCTCGCACATTTCCTCGCCGCGCATGACGCCGACCAGACCCCATACCGTGTGGTCGTGGATGGGGGTCTTCTGCCCCGGCAGCCACACGAAGCTCACCACCGAGAACCGCTCGAGCGGATCGCAGTGCAGGAGGTATTGCCGGTAGCCCTCGGGCGAGGGCACGGCGAACTCGCCGGGCAGCCAGTCGTCGTGCGCGACCAGATCCCTCAGCAGCGCTTCGCCTGCTTCCAGCAGGGCGGCTTCATCGGCGCCCGGGCGCTCCACCAGCCGGGTCATGTTTTGCACGAAGGTCCTGAATCGGTTCATGCGCCCATGATAACGTCGGCCCCCATGCCCGGGAGCGACGCCAAGCTACCCCAGCGGCTCGGCATCGTCATCCTGCTCGGCGTGGCCACCGCGTTCGCCTCCAACCACCTGGCGGCGCGCTTCGCCTTCGACCACGGGGCGAGCGTGGCCGCGGGGGTGACGGTGCGCGCCGCCTCCACGGCGCTGGTGCTGCTCGTGCTGATGCGGCTGCAGGGGGTGGCGCTCGCGCTGCCGCGCGAGCTGCGCGGCAAGGCGCTCGCCGCCGGCCTGCTCATCGCCCTGCAGAGCTACTGTCTTTACTCGGCGGTGGCGCTGATCCCGCCCGCGCTCGCGCTGCTCGTGTTCCAGACCTCGCCGATGCTCTACGTCCTGCTCACCTGGGGCATGGGCAAGGAAGCGCCGCGCTGGAGCGCGCTGCCGCCGATGCTGCTCGCGCTGGCCGGGCTGGCGCTCGCCCTGGACCTGGTCTCCGGGGAGGTAGCGGTGCGCTGGAGCGAGATCGGCGCCGGCGTGCTGTGGGCCTTCGCCAGCGGCACCTGCATGTCGGTAGTGTATTTCCTCAACGCCCATGCGCTGAAGCCGCTGGACGGGCGCCTGCGCACCTTCGTCATGACCGCGGTGACCGCGGTGCTGGTGCTCGCCGGCGGCTCGGCGGCCGGCGCGCTCGCCCTGCCCGACGACGCCATCGGCTGGACGGGCCTGGTCTGCCTGACGGTGTTCTACTGCGCGGCCATGATCGCGCTTTTCATGGTGCTGCCGCGGGTTTCCGTGACCAGCACCGCGGCGCTCAACTTCGAGCCGATCGCGCTGCTCGGCCTGGGCTGGATCTTCCTCGGCCACGCCCTGTCGCCGCTGCAGATCGCCGGCGCGCTGCTCACCGTCGGCGCGATCGTCTGGCTAGGCGCGTCTAAGCACTGATGACCTCGGGATCCGCCGAGTAGAGCTTTTCGACCAGCGCCGCGCGCCGCTCCAGCACCGCGCGCTGGTTCATGTAGCCCTTGTCGGTGATCTCGTTGGCGTCGATCGACGGCGGCTCGCTCATGATCAGCGCTCGGGTGGGATGGGTCGAGCTTCCGCCTTCCTGCGCAAGTTTCTTCAACGCGGACGAAATGCGGTTTCTCAGTTCATCAGGCATCAGGTCTTTCGCAGCCGGACTCAGAAAGACCAGGGCGCCGATCTCGTTGCGGTCGTGGCCGGTGATGACCGCGTCCTGGATCAGCGGGTCGCAGGCGGCGATGAGCTTCACGCGCACGGCGCCCACGCTCACCCAGGTGCCGGTGGAGAGCTTGAAATCCTCCGCGACCCGGCCGTCGAACACGATCCCTTTGGATGGATCGTCGGGATCGGCGAACTTCACCGCGTCGCCGATGCGGTAGAAGCCTTCGTCGTCGAAGGCGGCGGTGGTGAGGTCGGGGCGCTTGTAGTAGCCGGGCGTCACGTTCACGCCCTTGACGCGCACCTCGTGCTTGCCCGCCGCGGGCACCAGCTTCAGGTCGCAGCCGGCGACCGGCAGGCCGATCACGCCGGGGCGGTCCATGTGGAAGTGGACCGAGGTGGCGAGAGGGGAGGTCTCGGTCGAGCCCCAGGCCGACAGCATGGCCAGGTCGTCCCTGCCTTCCTGCCGGGAAAGGTTCTTCAGGCGCTCCCAGAGGTTGATCGGCAGGGCGGCGGCCGCATAGAACAGCACCTGCAGGTTTGCGAAGAAGTTGCGGCGCAGCTCGGCGTCCTTCTCGAGGAAGGGCAGCAGCAGGTCGAAGCCGCGCGGCACGTTGAAGTACATCGTCGGCGCCACCTCCTTCAGGTTGCGCACGGTGGTTTCGACCAGGCCGGGCACGGGCTTGCCGCCGTCGACGTACAGCGTGCCGCCGTTCCTCAGCACCATGTTGAAGTTGTGGTTGCCGCCGAAGGTGTGGTTCCAGGGCAGCCAGTCCACCACCACCGGCGGGGCGTCCTCCACGAACGGCCAGGCCTGCGCGAGCTGCTGCTGGTTGGCGCACAGCATGCGCTGCGTGTTGATCACGCCCTTGGGCGTGCCGGTGGAGCCCGAGGTGAACAGGATCTTCGCCACCGAGTCGGCGCTCACCTTGAGGTGCTCGCGCTCCAGCGTGGAGCCGGGGTTGGTCTCGAGCAGCTCCTGCGCCGGCGTGGATCGGGCGCCGACCGCGGCGAGCGCCGGGGCGAACTTCTGGGGATCCGCCGCATAGACGAGGCCCGGGCGCACGAGATCGAAGATGTATTTCAGCTTGCCGAAGTCCTTCGACATCAGCGAGTACGCCGGCGACACCGGCGCGACCGGCACGCCGACATGCATGGCGCCCAGCGAAAGCAGGGCATGGTCGACGCCGTTGTCCGAAAGGATGGCGAGCGGCCGCTCGGGGCCGAGGCCGCGGTCGAGCAGTGCCTGGCCGATGCGCCGCACTGCGCCGTACGCTTCCCGGTAAGGGATCTTTCGCCAGGAATCACCCGTGCGTTCTGCGAGGAACACCCGCTCGGGCGCCCGATCCGACCACTGGACCAGCCACTCGGTGACGCAGCGGGCGTAGGGCGCGAGCTTCTGCGGCGAGCGCAGCAGGATGCTGCCGTCGGCGCGGCTCTCGCGCTCGACCTTCGCGGGGGCGAACTTCATAATCTGGCTCATGAACCCAATTGTAGAAGAAGCCCGGCGCACGCCGGTTGCGGGCGAGTTCGAGGTCGTGGTGCTGGGCGGCGGCCCGGCGGGCATCGCCGCCGCGATCGCCGCGGGACGGGCAGGGCGCGCCACCGCGCTCATCGAGCGCTACGGCTTCCTGGGCGGCGCCGGCACCGCGGCGGGACTCGCCAACTTCTGCGGCCTGCATGCCAACGTGTACGGCGAGCACCGCCAGGTGGTGCACGGCATCTGCGACGACATCCTCCAGCGGCTGCGGCGCATGAACGGGCTGTCGCAGCCGCATCTCGCGGTCGGCAGGCGCATCCAGGCGCAGGCCTACGACATCTCGGCGTACAAGATCGCCGCCGACGAGCTGCTGCTCGAGGCGAAGGTGAAGCTTTTCTTCCACGCCCTGGCGGTCGGCGCGACCGCGGACCACCTCCTGATCGAAACCAAGTCCGGCCGCCGCGCCCTCGCCGGCAAGATCTTCATCGACTGCTCCGGCGACGGCGACCTCGCCGCCTGGCGCGGCGCGCCCTTCGAGGTGGGCGACGGGCGCGGCGGGATGCTTTTCCCCAGCACCATGTATCGCATCTGCGGCGTCGATCCGCAAAAGGCCGGCAACGCCTGGGAGCGCATCCCGCAGCTCATGGAGCAGGCGGAGCAGGCCGGCCGGCGCTTCCCGCGCAAGAAGCCCATCGTGCGGCCGCAGCCCAACCCGATCGAGTGGCGCGCCAACCTGACCCAGATCCGCAATCCCGACGGCAGCCCGGTGAGCGGCATCGACGCCGAGCAGCTCTCCTACGGCGAGGTCGAGGGTCGCCGCCAGTGCCGCGACACCTTCGAGTTCATCAAGAGCGTCACGCCCGGCTTCGAGAAGGCCTACATCGTCGAGATCGCGCCGCAGATCGGCATCCGCGAGACACGGCGCGTGCGCGGCGAGTACATGGTGAGCGAGGACGACATCGTGGATTGCGTCGACTTCCCCGACGCCGTCGGCGTCAACGGCTGGCCGGTGGAGGCGCATGTCGCGGGCAACGTCGACTTCCGCTTCGCCCGCGGCGAGCGCGGCTTCAACCAGCTCCCCTACCGCATGATCGTCCCGCAGAACATCGACAACCTACTGGTCGCCGGCCGCTGCGCCTCCATGACCCACGACGGCCAGTCGTCCGCCCGCGTGTCGGGTCCCTGCTTCGTCATGGGCCAAGCCGCCGGCACCGCCGCCCATCTCTCGCTTAAGTCGGGCAAGCCGCCGCGGCAGGTGGACGTGCAGGCGCTGCAGGAAAGGCTGGCGCACGACGGCGCCTATCTGGGAAGCGATCTGGTCACCCAAGGGCGCTAGAGCAGGATGCTCACCGTGCCCTGGTCCCAGAGGCCTTCCAAGTCCAGCTCGATGCGTTTTTGCCGGATCTTCAAGTCGCCTGCGCCGCGCTCGAGCATGTAGAGATACCGGCCGATGTACTGCGTGACCTTCCGGTTCCTTACGCGGTAAACCACGAACGCCGCGCTGACCGAAAGCTCCTTGCCGCTGCTTGCGGTAATCAGGACGTTGGAAACCAGATGCCGGGTGCGCGACGAGGGATATTCCCGATGCGCGTGACGGCTCAGCAGGCGCGTTACCCGGCCCTGGAGCCGGTTGAAGTCGTCGTCGATCAGCGCCGGGTGCTCGGGAGGGTCCCCCTGCGGGTACTCGGTCGAAGGCACCATGTAGCGCGCTTGCGGCGCGAACAGCGCGAGCCATTCCTCCAGCCGCCACGCGTCGAGCAGCATCGCTTCCCGGTAGAGAAAGCGCTCGACCTCGAGTTGCAGGTCGGCAGCCCCGCTCACTAGCGCGCCGCGAACGCCACCCGGTCGTGCGCGATCCGGGGCGCGGGGAGACCCAGCACGTCGGCATGCCACTGGCGCCAGAAGGCTCTGATCTGGACTTCGTCGCTGCTCTGGGGCGCGCGCTGCATGCCTTTCGACAGGTCGGTCCATTCGACCTCGCGCGCGGCAAAGCCCGCCTGGCACGATTCCAGCGCCTCGACGTCGTCGGGGGTAGCGAAGCCCCCGGGCCCCTGGAACAGCGGGACATCGTTGACGCGCGCGTCCAGGCCTGCACCGCTTTCGTCGGCGGGCACGATCGTCCAGGCGATCACCTCGGTGGCGCTCGCGCCGACCGGCCAGATGGTGCGCACGGTGGTCTTGCCGACGAAGGCGAGGTTGGGATACACGAGGAAGTTGACCCGGCCCGGCGCCCAGTCCCGGTCCGCAAGCTCCTTGCCGTAGCGCTCGAGCTGGATCTGGCGGATGCGCTCGATGTGCTGCCGGGTGGCATCGTCGAGGCGGGTGGCGGCGCTGCCATAGGCACCTTCGCTGCGCTGCAGTCCGGAGAACGCGCCATGGCCCTTGCCCAGGTCGAGGCCCCAAGACTTGCCCTTCTCCTGCAGCGCTACGGTGACGCCCTGGCGGGCCATGTACTGCAGGTAGGTTTGATGCAGCGAGGGCACGTGGTAGCTGTCGACGCTGTTCTCGGCCATCAGCTTCCAGTTCGCGTTGATTCCGTAGCGGATCGAATTGGGGACCACCCGGATGCCGGCGGCGGACTGGTCGGCCACCATGTCGATGAACGCCCGCGCGTCGCCGAGATACGAGATCAGGTCTTCCGCCTGCGGCGCGAAATTCACGAAGTAGAACCCGCGATAGCTCTGCGTGCGCGGCGCGTGCAGGCCAAGCTGGCCGCGGTCGAACGAGGGCGGGTAGCCCTCTGCATCGGGCACGCCGACCAGCTCGCCTTTGTTGTTGTAGGTCCAGCCGTGGTAGAAGCAGGTGAACGCCTCGGCCGAGCCCGCGTCTGCCCGGCACACCATGGCGCCGCGATGCCGGCAGCTGTTTTCCAGGACGCGCACCGCGCCATCGCTGCCGCGGATGATGAACAGCGGCCGCCCGGCGACCTGCCTGCGGCGATAGCTGCCGCGCTGCGCAACCTCGGACTCGTGGCCGACATACAGCCAGCAGCGCTCGAAGATGCGCTCGCGCTCGAACGCCAGCACCTCGTCGGAGGTCATGGTCGAGCGGTGCACGCGAAACACGCCGCGCTGAGGGTCGTCAATCAGCAGGTCTTGCAGCTGCATCGGGTTATCCTCGAAGAGATCGCCGGCATCGTCAAGCGGGTTTCGATGCGATGGCCGATTGCTTTACCGCAAGCTAGGCGAGCGCGCGCACCTGGCGCAGCGCGGCGTCGACATCTTCCCGCGTGTTGTAGACGCAGGGCGAGAACCGCGGATAGGACTCCCGGTATGGCGTCGTGGTGGCGACGATGCTGTTTTCCGCAAGCCGCTCTACCACCCGGCGCGCCGAAATGCCGTTCACGCCGAAGCACACGATGCCCGCAGAGAGGGCGTCGTCCATCGGGGTATAAAGGCGCACGTGAGCCATCTTCGCGAGGCCTTCCTTGATCTGCCGGCTGAGCTCGTGCGTGCGCTTCGCCACCTGAGGCTTGCCGATCGCCTCGTGGAACCGGAAGGCCTCGGCCATCGCCCATTGATGCTCGAAGGGCTTGAAGCCGCCCGGCGACATGCGCGTCGCATCGGTCGTTCCCTCCGGCTCGCGCTCGAGCGCCCAGGCGTTCCAGCTCTCGCCGTCCATGAAGCTCGGGATGGTGGGCGATAGCCGCGCCCACGCGCCTTCGCGGCCCCATACGATGCCGGTGCCCCGCGGGCCGAAGAGCCATTTGTGGCAGCCGGCCATGAAGAAATCGCAGCCGAGCTCTTGTACTTCGAAGTCCTCGACGCCGAAGCCATGCACGCCATCGAGGCACACCAGGATGCCTCGGATTGGCCGCGCCTTCGGTTGACGTCGTCGACCGAGGGCGCGCGTGCGCGGCGTGATGCCGCGCATCAGGCGCTCCACCATCGACTCCGCGCGCGCGGCCTCCGGCCGCTCGTGAAGCCGCACGCTGCGCACGCTTGCGCCCGAGCGTTCAGCGGCCAGGCGAAGGGCCGCGTGCGTCGCGTAATAGTCGTGCTCGGTGGTGAGCACCTCGTCGTCCTCGGCGAGGCCCAGGCCGTGGTAGACGAGCGCGATGCCCATGGTCGTGCTGTCGGTGAGCGCGATCTCCTCGGCGCGCGCGCCGAGTAGCCCGCCGCGGCCTCGCGCACCGCCTGCTTGCGCGGGTCGTTTTCGCGCTCGAGCGTCTGCACGGGGTCGCGGTCCATCTCGAGCCGATGGCGCTCGATCGCGTCGCGCACCGGCCGGGGATGCGAGGCGACAAGCAGCGCGCCCAGGTGAACCTTGTCGGGCCCGAGCGCAAAGCCCTCTCGCACGGCCTGCCAGCCGTCGCCGTTGTCCGGGGCGGCGGCCGGGGTCTTCGGCATCATCCCTCCGGGCACCTCCTGTCCGCAGGCCGTAGCGAGGGCCGCACCGCTTCCCAGCAGAAACCGCCTTCGGTCCATCCGATGCTTCGCAGGCAAGAAGGATGCCGCGCCCGGGATGAACTCCCGGCATGGCAAGCCATCTCATCCGGATGCCGCGCCTCATTGAAATGCACCAGAAGCCAGTCGTCCTGGTGACCGGCCTCGGGGGGCGGATCGGCAGTGCGATCGCTCAGGCCCTCGGAGAGACGTACACGCTGGTCGGGTTCGAGCTGCGCTGCGGCGAGGACGACCCGCAGTGCATCGAGACCGACATCACGTCCGACGAGGCGCTCGAGCGCGCCTGCGGCACCCTGCGTGCGCGCCATGGCAGCCGCCTTGCCGCGGTCATCCACCTCGCCGCTTTCTACGACTTCTCCGGGCGCGAGAACCCCAAATACGAAGAGGTCAACGTGCGCGGCACGGAGCGGCTGCTGCGCGCGCTGCAGTCCTTCGAGGTGGAGCGCTTCGTCTATGCGAGCACCATGCTGGTCCACGCTCCCGGCGCGCCGGGCCGGCCGATCGACGAGGATTCGGCGCTCGAGCCGAAGTGGCCGTACCCGAGGTCCAAGCTCGCCGCCGAGCGCGCGGTGATGGCCCGGCGCGGGTCGATCCCCGTGGCGTTGCTGCGCATCGCCGGCGTCTACACCGACGACTGCGAGGTGCCTTCGCTCGCCTACCAGGCGGCGCGCATCTACGAGCGCAGCCTCGAAAGCCGCGTGTTTCCCGGCGATCCCTCGCACGGCCAGGCCTTCCTGCACATCGACGATCTCGCGCAAGCCTTCCGCGCCGTGGTCGAGCGCCGCGCCTCGCTTCCCGAGTCCACCGTGCTGCTCCTGGGCGAGCCCGAGACGCTCTCCTACGCCGAGCTGCAGCAGCGCATCGGCGAGCTCGTCCACGGCGAGCACTGGCCGACGCGGTCCATTCCCGAGTCGATGGCCAAGACCGGCGCCTGGCTGCAGCAAAAGGCGGAAGACATCGTGCCCGACTTCATCGACCGGGGCATCGAGCCCTTCATCCAGCCTTTCATGATCCCGCTCGCCGACGATCATTACGAGGTCGACATATCGCGGGCCCGGGCTCTGCTTGGCTGGGAGCCGAGGCGCAGGCTGCGCACGGCGCTGCCCGCCATGGTGGCGCGCCTGAAGGAGCGGCCCGCCGCGTGGTACCGGCAGAACAAGGTTCCGCTGCCCGTGTGGCTGGAGCAGGCGGCGGCGGTGGAGCAGCCGGCGGGAAGGCTGGTGCAGCGCGCCTGGGACCAGGTCGAGGAGCGCTTCCGCCGCACGCTGTGGTGCCACTTCGCCAATGCCTCCCTGGGCCTGTGGCTGCTCTTCAGCCCGCAGGCGTTCGGCATCGCCGACGCGCGCCTGTATTGGAGCGATGTGCTCACCGGGATTGCGATCTTCGTCCTCGCCATGCTCTCGCTGTCCCGGCAGGCCGGCTGGGCGCGCTGGACGCTCGCGGCGCTGGGCACCTGGCTGCTGCTCGCGCCGCTCGTGTTCTGGACCACGAGCGCCGCGGCGTACCGCAACGACACGCTGGTCGGCGCGCTCGTCATCCTCTTCGCCGTGGCCATCCCGCCGCCGCCTGGCGTGAGCCCGGTCGCAGCCGCCGCCGGTCCCGACATGCCCCCCGGCTGGAGCTTCAACCCGTCGAGCTGGACGCAGCGCATCCCGGTAGTCGCGCTCGCTTTCGTGGGCCTGTTCTTCTCGCTCTATCTCGCCGCCTTCCAGCTCGGCCACATCGAACAGGTATGGGATCCCTTCTTCGGCCGCGGCACCGAGCAGGTGATCACCTCCGAGGTATCGGAAGCATTCCCGGTGCCCGATGCGGGGCTGGGCGCCGTGGTGTACATGCTGGAGATCCTCACCGGCGTCATCGGCGATCGCCGGCGCTGGCGCACCATGCCCTGGCTCACGCTCGCCTTCGGCGTCATGATCGTGCCGCTCGGCGCCGTCAGCATCGTCTTCATCATCATTCAGCCGATCGTCATCGGCACCTGGTGCGCGCTCTGCCTGCTCGGCGCCGCGGCCATGCTAGTGCAGATTCCCTACGCGCTCGACGAGCTGCTCGCCACCGTGCAGTTTCTCAGGAACCGCGCGGCGGCCGGCGCCAGCCTGTGGCACGTCTTCTGGCGCGGCGACACCGTGGAAGGCGGCCGCGAGGAAGTGGAGAGCTTCGAGCGGCCGGCGCTGGAAGTGCTTCGCGACATGGTGTCGGGCGGGGTCAACCTGCCCTGGAACCTCGCCGCCACCCTCGCCATCGGCGCCGCCTTGATGTTCAGCCGCGTGCTTTTCGGCGCCACGGCGGAGGCGGCGGACAACGACCATCTGATCGGGGCCCTGGTCGTCACGGTCGCCGGCATCGCCCTGGCCGAGATGGCGCGACCGCTGCGCTACGTGAACGTTGCGTTCGGCGCGTGGCTCGTCGCCGCCCCGTGGCTGCTGGACGGCTATACCGCGCGGGGCACCGCGGCGAGCGTCGTGGCCGGCCTTCTCCTCGTAGCTCTCGCTGTGCCGCGCGGTGCCATCCGCCAGCACTACGGCGCCTGGGACCGCCTGATCCGCCGCACGGCCGCGTAGCCGTGCAATTGAGCAGGAACAGATTCCTTATGGATCCGTCCGCTCGATATATGGATCAATGGCGGTGAGCAGGGTGGTTTGGGAATTAAACCGAAGGCAGGCGAAGACTTCCTTCTCCACTCCGCAATGGCATGCAAGCAGGCCATTAGCTAGCGGAACCATCCCAATGGCGAGCCAGCAAGTCTTCGATAATTCTAAGTACCGCAGTTACCCCACAGTCTTAGACCGGCCGCCTTCGGCCAGAAGCAGTCCTTCGCTGCCGCTTGATGCCTGGTGCCCGCCATCAGCACGTTAAAAAGCACCCTTGAAGCCTTCACTCGCGCGCACGCGATCACGGCAGCCAACCGCGGGCGCGGTAATAGCGCGCTGCTCCTGCATGCAAAGGTGCACCCCCGGCGTCCGGGACCATGTCACGGGGCACGAGCGTCGCAAAATCGGGATGCAGGCGCCGAAAATCATCGATATTGTCGAACAGCGCTTTGGTGATCTCGTAAGCCACGGTCTCCGGCAAACGCGTGGTGGTGATGATTACCGTACGTACGCCCAGCGTCGTAACAGCGTCGGGGTTGCTCGGATAGGTGTTGCCAGGGATCGCGGAGCGCGAGTATTCCGGGTGCTTCGACAGCAGGCCGTCAATCTGGGGGCCGCTGACGTCCACCAGAATACCGCGACACGTGCGGATTACGTCGTCGACCAGGCCGTTCGGATGGCGCACCGTATAGACGATTGCGTCGAGTGCATTCGCGCAGAAAGCGTCGTGTTGCTGCGCGAGCGGTAATTCGCGCGTTGCGGCGAAATCCGTGGGCGCGAAGCCAAGCGCCGCCATGACGCGCTCCATGCTCACCCTCTCGCCCGACCCGGGGCTGCCCAGATTGATGCGTTTGCCGCGAAGCTCTGTCGCGGCGCGGATCGCGAGCTCGCGCCGGGCCACGATCGTGAACGCCTCGGTCTGGCCCGTGAACAACACGCGCAACGCCTTGTCCGGCCCACGAGAGGCGAAGGGTCCATGGGCGCTGATCGCGTCAGCCAAAACGTCCGACTGCACGATGCCGATATCGATGCGCCCATCGTGCAGCGATTCAATGTTGGCAACGGGGCCGCTGGACGGATAGGCTGCGCATCCCAGGCCGCGCTGCGTTAGATCG
>DASUUN010000318.1:0-10716 GCA_036374055.1 Burkholderiales bacterium | reverse complement strand
ATGATCCTGGCGCAGCACGGCCTGCTCGGCCCCATGGGCGCGCCGGTCGACGTGAGCTACCTCGCCGACAGCGTGATCCTGACGCGCTTTTTCGAGGCGCGCGGCGCGGTGCACAAGGCGATCTCGGTGATCAAGAAGCGCAGCGGCGCGCACGAAACGACGCTGCGCGAGCTTACTCTCACCGCGCGCGGCATCCAGCTCGGCGAGCCGCTGGTCGACTTCGAGGGCGTGCTCACCGGCGTGGCGCGCCAGCTGGGCGGCAGCGCTGGGCCGCCAGGGAGCGCGGCATAGACGTCCGCGTAATCACGCCGAACCGGGTCGATGCCGAGCTGGCGCTCGGCTTTCTCGCCGAGCACGCGATCGCCGCGAGCGCCCACGAGAGCATCGGCCAGCTCGGCGGCGAGCTGCCCGCCGACACGGGGTGCATCGTGCTCGCCGAGGAGGCGCTGCTGGACGCCGACATCCAGGGGCTGCGCGAGCTTCTCGAGCTGCAGCCCGCCTGGTCCGACCTGCCCCTGGTGCTGGTGGCCGGGGCGGGCGCCGGCCGCGGCGCGCTGCTCGGGCGCGCCTTCCCCGAAGCCGGCAACGTCACCCTGCTCGAGCGCCCGCTCAGTCCGATCACGCTGGTCTCTGCGGTGCAGGTGGGACTGCGGGCGAGGGCGCGCCAGCTCGAGGTGCGCGACCTGCTGCGAAAGCGCGACGAGGCGCTCAGGCAGCGCGACGATTTCCTCGCCCTGCTGGCCCACGAGCTGCGCAACCCGCTCGCGCCGATGCGCAACGCCGTGTACCTGCTGAAGACTCTGCAGACCGGGGACGCGCTGATCGCGAAGACGCGCGACATGCTCGAGCGCCAGGTGAACCACATGACGCGCATGGTGGACGACCTGCTCGACGTCGCGCGCCTGGAGCGCGGCAAGATCCGGCTGCAGCGCGAGCGGCTCGACCTGAACGCGGCGGTGCGCGCGGCGGTGGAAGCCTGCCAGCAAGCCACCCGCGCGCACCAGGTGCGCGCCCGCCTGGCCGAGGAGGCGCTGTTCGTCGACGCCGACCCGGTGCGCCTGGACCAGCTCCTCACCAACCTGATCGTGAACGCCTCGAAGTTCACCCCCGCCGGCGGCGAGATCGAGCTGCGCACGCGCCGCGACGGCGCGATGGGCCTGGTGTCGGTGCGCGACAACGGCATCGGCATACGGCCCGAGATGCTGGAGGCGGTGTTCACGCCGTTCGCCCAGGACGACCAGACCCTGGCGCGCTCGGCCGGCGGCCTGGGGATCGGCCTGTCGCTGTCGCGCGCCATCGCCCAGCTGCACGGCGGCTCGCTCGCCGCGCGCAGTGAAGGCGTGAACAGAGGTGCGATCTTCGAGGCGCGCATCCCGCTGTCGACGGCGCCGGCGCCGGCCGCGCGCGAGGCGCGGCAGCCCGCGGCGCCGGCGGCCCGCCGCCGCGTCCTCGTGGTGGAAGACAACGCCGACATCCGCGAGTCGCTGAGCCTGGTGCTCGGCCTGTGGGGCCACGAGGTGCTGCTCGCCGGCACCGGCGACGAGGGCCTGGCCATGGCGCTGCGCGAAATGCCGGACTTCGCGCTCATCGACATCGGGCTGCCGGGCATGAGCGGCTACGAAGTGGCCGCGCGCCTGCGCGCCGGCCTCGCCGGGCGGAGGGCGCGCATGCGGCTCGTCGCCATGACCGGCTACGGCCAGCCCGCCGATCGCCAGCGCGCCGCGGACGCGGGATTCGACGCCCACCTGCTGAAGCCGGTGGACGCCGACACGCTCGGTCAGCTGCTGGGCGGCTGAAGGCCGGCCAGGCGCCGCTCGAGGAAGCGCCGCTCGGGCCCCTGGCGGACGAGGGCGAGCGCCCGCGCGTAGGACGCCCGCGCTTCCGCGTGCCGGCCCAGGCGCCGGCACAGGTCGGCGTGCGCGGCATGCGCGAGGTGGTACTGCTGCAGGTCTTTCCCCAGTAATTCCTCGATGAGAGGAACGCCAGCCGCGGGGCCGTCGCGCATCGCCAGCGCCACGGCCCGGTTGAGCTCGACCACCGGCGAGGGGTCCATGCGCGCGAGCACGTCGTAGAGCGCCACGATCTGCGCCCAGTCGGTGGCCGCGGCGCTGGGCGCCTCGGCGTGTACTGCCGAGATCGCCGCCTGCAGGCTGTAGGGCCCGAAGCGCCGCGAGCCGAGCGCCTTCTCCACCAGCGCGATGCCTTCGGCGATGAGCGCGCGGTCCCAGCGCGAACGGTCCTGGTCTTCCAGGAGAATCAAATCCCCGTCGGGCGAAGTACGCGCCGCGCGGCGCGACTCGTGGAGCAGCATGAGCGCGAGCAGCCCCATCGCCTCCGGCTCGGGCAGCAGCTCGAGCAGCAGGCGCGCCAGGCGCAGCGCTTCGCCCGAGACGTCGGCGCGCGTCAGCGCCTCGCCCGAGGAGGCGGAATAGCCCTCGTTGAACACGAGGTAGATCACGCGCAGCACCGCGTCCAGCCGCCCGGGCAGCTCGGCGGCGCCGGGCACCTCGTAGGGGATGCGCGCGTCGCGTATCTTGGTCTTGGCGCGCACGATGCGCTGCGCGATCGTCGGCGCCGGGGCGAGGAAAGCGCGCGCGATTTCCTCGGTCGTCAGGCCGCACACCTCGCGCAGCGTGAGCGCGACCTGCGCGTCGGAGGACAGCGCCGGGTGGCAGCAGGTGAAGATCAGGCGAAGGCGGTCGTCCTCGATCTCTTCAGCTGCTTTTTCTTCGGCGGGAATGGATTCCGCGTGCTCCTGCTCGAGCGGATCGAACCGCGCGCGGCGCCGGATGGCGTCGATCGCCTTGAAGCGCCCGGCCGACACCAGCCAGGCGCGCGGATTGGCCGGCACGCCCGCGGCCGGCCATTGCTCGAGCGCGGCGCGGAACGCCTCGGACAGCGCCTCTTCGGCAAGGTCGAAATCGCCGAGCAGGCGCACCAGGGTGGCGTACACGCGGCGCGCGTCCGCGCGGTAGACCGACTCGACGGTGTCGTGGGCGTCCATGGGAGGAAAGCCGCTATTTTCCTCCTACAATCGGGCGGCATGGATGCGCCGCGCCCGGTCGATTACCTCGAGGGCCTGATCGAGGGTTTCGTCGCCTACGGCGCGGACTGGCGCATGACGTACATGAACGCGTCGGCCGAGCGCCTGCTCGGGCGCCGGCGGGCCGAGGTGCTCGGCAAGACCTGGCACGAGGCCTTCCCGCACGCCGTGGGCAACGAAGTGGACCTCATGTACCAGCGCGTGAAGCGGGAGCGCGCGGCCGAGCGCATGGAGCTCTACTACGAGCACTACGGGCGCTGGATGGAGATAAGCGCGAGCCCGCTCGCCGACGGCGGCGTGGGCGTGTACTTCCAGGACATCTCCAAGCGCAAGCGCGCCGAGTCCGCGCTGCAGCGCGCCAACGAGGAGCTGCGCGAGAGCGGGCGGCGCAAGGACGAGTTCCTGGCGACCCTCGCCCACGAGCTGCGCAACCCGCTCGCGCCGATCTCCAATTCTCTCGAGATCCTGAACCTGCAGACGCCGACCGACCCGGCGCTGCAGGCGGCGCGCGACATCATCGGCCGGCAGCTGCGCCACCTGGTGCGCCTGATCGACGACCTGCTCGACGTGAGCCGCATCACCAGCGGCAAGCTCGAGCTGCGCCGCGAGCGCGTCGAGCTCGCCGCGGTGGTGGAGCAGGCGCTGGAGACCTCGCGGCCGCACCTGCGCGGGCACGAGTTCACCGTCTCGCTGCCGGCGCAGCCGGTGTGGCTGGACGCGGACCCGGTGCGCCTCGCGCAGGTGCTCGCCAACCTGCTGAACAACGCCTGCAAGTACACGCCGGCGGGCGGCCAGATCCGCCTCAGCGCCGAGCGCGAGGCGGCGGGCGTGAAGGTCAAGGTGCGCGACACCGGCATGGGCATCGCCGCGGACCAGCTGGCGCGCGTGTTCGACATGTTTTCGCAGGCCGGGCAGGCGGGAGCGCACGCGCAGGAGGGCCTGGGCATCGGGCTTGCGCTGGCGCGCGCGCTGGTGGAGATGCACGGCGGCGCAATCTCGGCGGCGAGCGACGGACCGGGCGCGGGCAGCGAGTTCGCCGTCGCCCTGCCGGCGTTCGATGAAGGTCCCGCGCCGGGGCGCGCGCGGCGCGCCGCCGCCGCCGGGGGGCGCGCGCGGCGCATCCTAGTGGTCGACGACAACGAAGACGCCACTGCTTCGCTTGCCGCGCTGCTGCGCGCCGACGGGCACGTGGTGGAAGTCGCCGGCGACGGCGAGCGCGGGGTGCAGGCCGCGGCGCGGTTCCGGCCGGACGCCGTGCTGCTCGACATCGGGCTTCCCGGGATGAGCGGCCTGGAGGCCTGCCGCGCGATGCGCGCGCAGCCGGGCGGGGGCGAGCTGCTGATCGCCGCGCTCACCGGCTGGGGCCAGGAGGAAGACGCGCGCCGCACGCAGGCGGCGGGGTTCGACGCCCACCTCGTGAAGCCCGTCAGCCACGACGACCTGCTCAGCCTGCTTTCGTTGGGCCGGCCGCCGCCTGCGTAGCTACCTGGGCGGCTCGCGCCAGGGCGACGGCGGCGTCACCGGCTTCTTCGGCTGCTTGGGCTTCTTCTTCTCGCGGTTGCCGCGTTGCTCACGGTTGGCCATGGTTCCCTCCGGGGGTGGAAAATGGGGTACGTCCCCATTTTGCTACGCGCCCGTCAGGATCTGCCAGCCTTCGTCGGGGCGATCGAGGGCGCAGTTGTGGCGGTGCGTGACGTCCAGCATCTCGGCCGCGCCGCAGTCCCGGCTGGAATAGGTGCACAGCGTGACGATGCGCCGGCCCTGGAAGGCCTGGTTGACGAGCGCCTCGTACTCCATGAAGACCGGCCAGTCGCCGGGCCTGAGGAAGGTGACGTTGCCCGTAATGCGCAGGCCGCGGTAGCCGTCGGCGAGGGCGCGCTGCTCCTCGGCGAGCCACAGCTCGACCACCTGGTTGCCCTTCAGGTTCTCTTTCTCGGCATACCAGTCGGAGAAATCGAGGATGGTGAGCGCGCCGGTGGCGATCGCGGCGTCCGCGTCGAATCCGGCGTCGCGCAGCGCCTGTCTGGCGTCCGCGGCGCGCAACGGCTCCGCGGTGATCCAGATGCAGCGCTCCCGGTTGCGCAGGCCGGCGATGAAAAACGGCACCAGTGCCGCGGCGAGCTCCTCGCGCCGCTCGTAGAAATGGCACATGTGCACGCCGTAGGGGATGTCCCGGATGCCGGGCAGGCCGCAGTCGGTGAGGTTCGACACTAGGCGGGCTCCTCGACCTGGTGCGCCTTCGCCCGCGACAGCACATCGGCGAAGCGCTCGGGCAGGGCTTCGCGCACCCAGAAGAGCAGCGCCTGGGAGCTCGGCAGGTCGCAGCCCAGGCCTTTCCAGGACAGCAGCGACTGCAGCAGCGGACCTCGGATCTCGCCGATGACCTCCGAGATCGCCCGGTTCACGGCCAGGCGGTGGCGGACGTAGTCTTCGGCCGGGATCACGTGGCTGTGCCGGCAGCACACCTCGAGGAGCATGCCGCCGTAGCCCGCGGGGTCGAAGCGGTCGAGGAGGTAAGAGCAGAAAAGCCGCACGCCGTGCTGCCGGGTGATCCGATCGGCCAGCTCCTCCGCCCGCAGCGCGTCCTGCGCATTGCCGTGCTGGTGCAGGAGGTTGCTCATCTCGCCCCACCAGCGCACGCCGGTGAACCGGGCGTCCGCGCGCGCTTTCGCCAGCCCTTCGCCGGCGAGCGCGTCGAAGCGATCTTCGTCGAGCCGGCCATCCACCAGCACCGTGGCGACGCTTTGCTGCGCGTCGTTCAGGGTGAGCTGCCCGCGGCGCAGCGCCGCATCGGGGTCTGTGCCGGCGCCGGCGAGCGCCTCGCGCACGCCGCGCAGGTGCGCCTGGGTGCCGGTGAGCACGACGGCCTCGCCGCGGCGCAGGCCTTCGGCGGCGAAGAACGCGACGCCCGAGACCATGAACGCGTCGCTATCGCAGATCTGGACGACGTGGGGGGCGGCGGCGGGTGAGGCGAGCAGCTCCTGCCAGGAGGCGTGCTGCAGCTTGCTTTCGTGCATCGACGCGGACTGTAGCAAACCTCGGCTAAAGTGTATGTCGCACAAACGACTACTTCAGAAAAATGGGGACGGACCCTATTTTCCTGCGCGCTGCGCGAAGCAACGGAAAATAGGGTCCGTCCCCATTTTTCTTCATCTTCCTTTCCAGACGGGCTTTCGCTTGCCGAGGAACGCGTCCATGCCCTCGCGGAAATCCGCGCTCATGTAGCACATGAGCACGAGGTCGTTGCCCTCGCCGTGCTTCAGCGCCGGGCGCAGGCGCAGGATCGCCTCCTTGGTGGCCTGCAGCGTGAGCGGCGCGTGCGAGGCCAGCTGGCGCGCGATTTCCTCCGCGCGCGCCATCAGCGAAGCCTGATTTTCCGCCAATTCGGAGATCAAGCCCCTGGCGAGCGCTTCGTCGGCCTCGATCAGGCGCGCGCGGAACACGATGTCCTTCACCAGTGCGGGCCCGACGAGGTAGACGAGGCGCGCATAGCTGGCGAGCGACAGGCAGTTGCCGAGCGTGCGCGCCACGGGGAAGCCGTACTTCATGCTGCGCGAGGCGATGCGCAGGTCGCAGCAGGCGGCGATGCTCGCGCCGCCGCCGGTGCAGGCGCCGTGGATCGCGGCGATGGTCGGCACGCGGCAGCGCTCGATCGCGTTCATCACGCGGTCGATGCGCGCCTCGTAGTCGAGCGCGTCCTGCTCCTTGTCGAAGGCGCGGAACTGCGAGATGTCCGTGCCGGCGGCGAACGCCTTGTCGCCTGCGCCGGTGATCAGGATCGCCTTCACCGAGCGGTCCTGGTTCGCCTGGTTGCAGATCTCGGCGAGGCGCTCGTACATGGCGAAGGTGAGGGCGTTGCGCGCCTGCGGCCGGTTGAAGGTCACGTAGGCGACGCCGTCGCGGACTTCGTGGAGGAGCTCGGTGGTCATAGGCCGCCTAGACTAGCGCATGAGGCGCGCTCATTGCAGCTTCCCGGGTATCGTAGAGCTTCAAGGAGTCTCGTCATGCTGAGCTGGGCCATCGCCAAGGTGCTGCTGGTGCTGTTCGTCATCGGCTTCATCGTGTCGCTGTTCCTGGGTACGCGCCGCAGGCCTTAAGTCCCCAACACGAGCTCCGCGCAGGCGCGCGCGATCGCCTCTTCGTGGGGCGCCCAGTCGGAGAACGGGATGAGCGCCGTGTCCTGGTCCTCGAGCGGCAGCTCGACCAGGCGGCTGCCGGGGATGAGGCGCTGGATGGCGCCGGCCGCCCGGGAATGCGTCTTGTCGTTGCCCGGGATCACGACCGTCGGCACCTGGATCGAGCGCAGCTGCGCTTCCGTGACGCCGTACATCGGCTCCACCGGGCCGCGGGTGAAGATCTCCAGCCAGCGCGACATCACCGCGATATAGCGCTGCGGGTCCATCGCCATCAGCCGCGGGCCGTTGGCCGGGTTGGCGGCGATGCGCTCGCGGTACTGCTCGGTGGCGCACACCGCCGCCATGCCGCCCTCGCGCGCGGCGCGGATGAACTGGCCGTAGTACATCTCCGGCAGCCGCCCGGCGGCGAACGCGCCGCCGGTGACGCGCATCAGGAACAGGCCGCGCACCGCATCCGGATGCCGCAGGTAGGTGAGGACCGAGGTGCGCGCGCCCGACGAGGCGCCGCCGACGAACGCCGGGCGCGCGCCGAGCTGTCCGAGCAGCTCGTAGAGATCGTCGGTCCAGATCTCCTCCTCGCCGAGCTCGCCCTCGATCAGCACGTCCGAGGCGCCGGTGTTGCGCCGGTCGTGGATCAGGACGCGGATGCCGTGGGCGGCGATCTTCTCCGCGAGCGACACGAACTCCTGGAAGCCGCGCCGCCCGCCGGTAATGAGCGCGAGCCACGGCCCGCGGCTGCCGAACACTTCGTAATGGATCCTGATCCCCCGGACAGCGGCGAACGGCATGCAATCTCCTGGCAGGTAAGCGCCGGATCGTAACGCATCACATAGAATGCCGGGTCCCGTGCCCGCATCCGCCGACCGCCGCGCCCTGCTGCTGCTCGTCCTGCTGAGCGGCCTGATCATCTCCGTGTGCATGGGCCTGCGCCAGAGCCTGGGCCTGTTCATGCGGCCGATGACCGCCGACCTGGGCATCTCGGCCGCCACCTTCGGCTTCTCCATCGCGCTGCAGAACATCGTCTGGGGGCTGTCGCAGCCGTTCATCGGCGCGCTCGCCGACCGCCACGGTCCGCGCCCGGTGCTGATGAGCAGCGCCGCGGTCTACGCCGCGGGCCTCGCCATGATGGCCTTCGCCAAGAGCTTTCCGGGCGGGCTCGAGATCGGCGGCTTCCTCGTCGGCCTGGGCACCGCGGGCACCGGCTTCGGCGTGCTGATCGGCACGGTGTCGCGCGCGACGCCGCCGGAGAAGCAGAGCCAGACGGTGGGCCTGCTTGCCGCGTGCGGCTCGCTCGGCACCTTCGCCCTGGCGCCGATCGGCGGCGCGCTGATCGACGCCTTCGGCTGGCAGGCGGCGATGCTGGCTTTCGCCGCGATCGGCGCCTCGATGGCGCTCTGGTCGATCCCCATCCGCGAGCGCCCATCCGCGGCGAACAGCCGTTCCCTGAAACAGCAGGACCTCGGAGAGGCCGTAAGAGAGGCCGTCGGCCACCGGGGCTACCTTTTCATGACGCTCGCGTTCTTTGCCTGCGGCTTCCAGCTCGTATTCCTGACCACGCACCTGCCGGCGTACCTCGCGCTGTGCGGCGTGGCGCCGGGCGTGGGCGCGACCGCGCTCGGCCTGATCGGCCTGTTCAACGCCATCGGCACCTACATCTTCGGCCTGCTCGGCGCGCGCTACAGCCAGAAGCACCTGCTTGCGCTCATCTACCTGCTGCGCACGCTCATCATCGTCGCGTTTCTCATCGCGCCGATCAGCGCCACTTCCACGCTGGTGTTCGCCTCGGCGATGGGTTTCCTGTGGCTAGGCGTGGCGCCGCTGGTCTCGGGCATCATTGCCCGGGTGTTCGGCCTGACGCACTTCAACACGCTCTATGGCATCGTGTTCCTCAGCCACCAGGTCGGCTCGTTCATGGGCGCCTGGATGGGCGGCCTGGTGTTCGACTGGCGCGGCAGCTATGACTTCGCCTGGGGCGCGCTGATCGTGATCGGGGCTGCCGCGTTCACGCTGCAGTGGCTGATGGACGAGCGCCCGCCGACGGGCGCGCGCCGGACTCCCTCCTCCAGCCGGGAGCGGGTTGCCCAGAACGGCCTGGGCTCGACGCCCTAAAATGGGGTACGTCCCCATTTTCCATTTTCGGGACAACGCTTAAGGAGGAGCCATCCATGCGCAAGCACGTCGTCCTCGCTTTCCTGGTCTCGGCAGGTCTCGCCAGCATCGTCCACGCGCAGCCCGGCGGCTCGCAAACGCAGTCGATCGGCGGTGCCGCGTCGGATTCGGTCGGCACCGCGCCGCCGCCTGTCGCCCCGGTGCCGATTCCCTATCCGAACGCAATTCAAGGTTCTGCGCCGGTGAATCGCGCAAGCCCCGGCGTCGTGACGGTGCAGCCGTTGCCCGCGGTGCGCAACGCGCCGCCGCCGCCGCCCCAGCCGGCGTGGCCGTCGAAGATCGAAGGGCCGACGGGGCTCGACACGTTGCCGGCGCGGTAATCCCAGCCGCTGAAGCGCACTTGAAGCTTGCGACGTTCAACGTCAACGGCATCGGCTCGCGCCTTTCCAATCTGCTGGAGTGGCTGGAGAGGGAGGCGCCGGACATCGTGTGCCTGCAGGAGCTCAAGGCGGCCGACGAGCGCTTTCCCGCGGCGGCGGTGCGCAAGGCGGGCTACGGCGCGATCTGGCACGGCCAGCGCTCGTGGAACGGCGTGGCGATCCTCGCGCGCGGCGCCGAGCCGATCGAGACGCGCCGCGGATTGCCGGGCAACGCCGCCGACGACCAGAGCCGCTACGTCGAGGCGGCGGTGCAGGGCCTGATCGTCGGCTGCCTGTACGCGCCCAACGGTAACCCGCAGCCGGGACCGAAGTTCGACTACAAGCTCGCCTGGCTCGAGCGCTTCATCGCCCATGCCGCCGCCTTGTACGCGAGCGGGCATCCCGTGGTGCTGGCCGGCGACTACAACGTGGTGCCGACCGATTTCGATATCTACAACCCGAAGTCGTGGAAGAAGGATGCGCTGCTGCAGCCCGAGGCGAGAAGGTCTTATGAAAGGCTCCTGAGTCAGGGCTGGGTCGACGCCCTGCGGGCGCGTTATCCGGAGGAGCGCGTCTACACCTTCTGGGACTACTTCCGCCAGCACTGGCCGCGCGACGCCGGCCTGCGCATCGATCACCTTCTTTTGAATGCGAAAATAACGCTGCTGGATGCAGGCGTGGACCGCTGGGTACGCGGGCAGGAGCACGCCAGCGACCACGCGCCCGCCTGGGTAACTTTCTCCCTCAAAAAGCGATGACGACCACCACCAAAGAAACCCTCGGCTTCCAGGCCGAGGTGAAGCAGCTGCTGAACCTCATGATCCACTCCTTGTACAGCAACAAGGAGATCTTCCTGCGCGAGCTGATATCCAATGCCGCCGACGCCGCGGACAAGCTGCGCTTCGAGGCGCTGTCGAACAACGCGCTGTACGAGTCCGACGGCGAGCTGAAGATCCGCATCGCCATCGACAAGGCGGCGCGCACCCTGACCGTGTCCGACAACGGCGTG
>DASUUN010000317.1:0-13912 GCA_036374055.1 Burkholderiales bacterium | reverse complement strand
TAAAGCGGCTCCGGCAAAGCCCCAGCAGCCCCAGCCCACGCCCGAGATGCAGGGCAAGGACCCCTTCGCCATCGCGCAGATGCTCTATTCGCGCATGCTGGACGAGATGCTCACCAAGTCCGAGGACGTCGGCAAGCAGTTCCCCGCCGAGGCCCGCAGGATCTTCCATCAGGAAGCGCCGGCGCGCCCCATCCGCGGCGAGGCCACGCAGGAGCAGCACGACGAGCTGGCGGAAGAGGGCATTCCCGTGCTGCGCCTGCCCGTCCCCCCGCGCCTGAACTAGCCGGCGGTCAGCCCGCGGAGTCGATGATCACGTCGATGACATCGAAGAACACCGTGTCCGGGGGCGTCCCGATATCCCGGATCCAATAGTCGAGCTCCCGCTCCGACACCCCCAGGCGCTCCGCCAGCGGCGCGAGGCCGCCCATGATCACCGCCGCCCGCTGGATCGCCGCCGCCCGGGGCAGAATCTGAATCGATTGCCTCACCGAAACTCCTTAAGGATCAATCCGGAGCATGGCGCTTCTGCGATACTTCCTCAAGTCGCCGGAACGATGTTTCTGGTGTAGGCGCGCGGTGGCACAAATACTTCACGCTAGATCAGGCCCTGGGGAAAAGCTGCTCGATCATGCTTTCCACCAGGTCCATGCTGACCGGCTTCAGGATATGGGCGTCGAAGCCGGCCTGGCGGCTCCGCACGCGGTCTTTCTCCTCGCCGTGTGCGGTAAGCGCGATCAGGCGGAGCTCATCGTAGGAATACTTTCCGCGCAGCGCCTCGGCGAGCTCCCATCCGGTAATGCCCGGCATGGCGAGATCGAGGAACACGATCTGCGGCTTGAAGCGCGCCACGGTGCGCAGGACGCGGGCCGGATCGGTGAGGTGGCGTGCCTCGTGGCCCATGCCGGCGAGCAGATAGGCGAACGTCTGGGCGCTGTCCCGGTCGTCGTCGACGACGAGCACACGGCATCTGGGCGCGCTCACGGGCATCGAGCAGGATAGTCAGGAGCGCCTGGAAAGCCGTAGCGAGAAGTTCCTCAAGGACTACAATGCGTATTATGTTAAATCCACAAACTTCCCATTCAGCTATCGCGGAAGGCCGGCCAGCATCTCCGCCGAGAAGAGCTTCGGATTCAACGGGTGGCTGGTGAGCAGGCGGTGCTGACCCATCTGGCGGGCGTAGGCGAGCCAGGCGCGCGCCTGGGAGGGATCGGAGGACGAGTGGCCGGTCTGGTACTTGGCCGGAAGCCCTAAAGCGGTGAAGGCGCGGTCGAGGGCGATCTTCTGGAGGGCCTCGGCGAGGGTATCGAGATCCTCGCGGGTGTCGACCGGCGCGGGGTTCTTGAGGAGGCGCTCCAGGACGGCCGCCCTGCCCGCGTAGTCCAGGGCCATGAGCGGGGCGCCGCCGGCGTAGGCGAGCCAGCGCTCGGCGTCCCTGGCGCCCTGGGCGGCGAGCCACTTCAGCGCCTCGTCGCGGGACGGAATCGGGACCGGCAGGGCAACGCAGCGGCTGCGGATCGTCGGCAGCAAGCGAGCCGGGCGGTGGGAGACGAGCAGGAACACGGCGCCCGCGGGCGGCTCTTCCAAGCCCTTGAGGAGCGCGTTGGCGGCGTTGGGATTCATGTCTTCGGCAGGGCGCACCAGCGCCACCCGCAGCCGCCCGCGGTGGGAGCGCAGGTTCAGGAACCCCGCGAGGTCGCGCACCTGCTCCACCTTGATCTCGGTGCTGGGCTTGCCCTTTTTCGCCGGGGCGTCGCCCTCCTCCGCTTCCGCGATCGGCTCGCGGGCGAGGGCTTCGGGCTCGATGCGGCGCAGGTCGGGGTGGCTGCCGGCGAGGTACCAGCGGCAGCCCTCGCAGGCGCCGCAGGGCTTGCGCGCCTCGTCCGCCGCCTCGCACAGCAGGAACTGCGCGAGGTGCTCGGCGAAGGCGAGCTTTCCGGTGCCGCGCGCGCCGTGAATGAGCAGCGCGTGCGGCAGGCGCCCGGTGCGGCGCCGGAGCGATTCGAACAGCGGCTGGTTCCAGGGATGCATCAGTGGAAGTCGAGCGCCTCCTGGAGCTGCGCGCGGATCTGCCTGACGTCGTTCGCGGCGTCGATCACGCGGATGCGCTCCGGCTCGGCCCGGGCACGCGAAAGATAGGCGTGGCGCACGCGCTCGAAGAACGCCTGGTCCTCGCGCTCGAAGCGGTCGAGCTTCTTCCCGGAGGCGCCCAGGCGCTGCCGGGCTACCTCGTAGCTGCAGTCGAACACCAGCGTGCGGTCCGGCTGCAGGCCCGGGTGCGCCGCCGCGCCCAAACGCTCGATGAGCTCGAGGGGCACGCCCTTGCCCGCGCCCTGGTAGGCGACGGTGGCGTCGTAGAAGCGGTCGCAGACCACGGAAGTGCCCGATTCGAGCGCCGGCCGGATGACCTTGGCCACGTGATCGGCGCGCGCCGCGGCGATGAGCAGGGTCTCGGCGAGCGGGTCCATGGGCTCGGTGAGGATCGCGTCGCGCAGCCGCTCCGCGAGGTCGGTGCCGCCCGGCTCGCGCGTCGTGATGACGTGGCGTGCTGAAGCCGCGGCGACGGCATCGGCGATGAACTGCATGTGCGTCGACTTGCCCGCGCCGTCGACGCCTTCCAGGGTGATGAACAGGCCGCGCCTCATTTTCTGCGCAGCTGGTACTTGGACACCGCGCGGTTGTGCTCGTCCAGCGAGCGCGAGAAATGGCTGGAGCCGTCGCCCCGGGAAACGTAATACAGCGACTCGGTCTTCCCCGGCCGCATCGCGGAGCGCAACGACGCCAGCCCGGGCATCGCGATCGGCGTCGGCGGCAGGCCGGCGCGCGTGTAGGTGTTGTAGGGCCCGTCCTCGAGCCGGTGCTTCTTCTTCAGGTTGCCGTCGAACTCCGCGCCCAGGCCGTAGATGATGGTCGGATCCACCTGCAGGCGCATGCCGATGCGCAGCCGGTTCACCAGCACGCCGCCGATCAGGTCGCGTTCGGAAGCCTTGCCGGTCTCCTTTTCGATGATCGAAGCCATGATGAGGGCTTCGTACGGCGACTGGTACGGCACTTTGGGCGCGCGCGCCTCCCACTCCTCCTTCAGGTGGCGCTGCATAGCGTGGTAGGCGCGGCGCAGCACGGCAAGATCGCTCGAGCCGCGCGCGAAGAGATAGGTGTCCGGAAAGAACAGCCCTTCGGGGTGCGCTTCGGGCGCCTGCAGCCGGGCCATGACCTGCGCGTCCTCCAGCCCCGCGGTGTCGTGGCGCAGGTCGGCGCTCGCGTCGAGCGCGGCGCGGAACTGCGAGAACGTCCAGCCCTCGATCAGGCGCACTTCGGCCTGGCTCACGTCGCCGCGCGTCAGCTTCTCGAGCAGCTCGACCGGCGTGAGCGCCTGGGCGATCTGGTAGTTGCCGGCCTTGATGCCGCGCTCGCGCCCAAGCGCGCGCGCGAGCAGCTCGAACTCCACGCGGCGCACGCCGATGCCCGCCTTCTGCAGCTGGTCCATGGCCGTGCGCAGGCTGGCGCCTCGGGGAATCTCCACCTCGACCGGCAGCCGGCCGACCGGAACCGGGCTCGAGGCGTACCAGGCGCCGTAGCCTGCGGCCGAGAGCACGGCGAGAACCACGAGGACGAGAAGGGCTTTCAGGGGACGCCGCGCTGTAAAATGCCGATTCTACGATGGAGTGCGCGCGGCTAAATCGCTACGGACTGCTTTCCGTCTTCGGGACGGATGCGCGTGATTTCCTGCACGCGCAGCTCACCATCGACATCCAGAACCTGCCGCCCGAGCGCGCCGCGCTGGCCGGCTGGTGCTCGGCCAAGGGCCGGCTCCTGGCGACGTTCCTGGTCATACCGGCGCCGCAGGGGTTCCTGCTGCAGCTCGCGCGCGACCTCGCGCCCGCGGTGGCCAAGCGCCTTTCGATGTTCGTGCTGCGTTCGAAGGTGAAGGTCGCCGACGAGAGCGACGCCTGGGCGCAGTTCGGCGTCTGGGACGCGCCCGCGCCGGCTGCGGTGAGCTGGGAAGGCGACCGCGTCAGCGTGCCGCGCGGCGAGCGCCGCACGCTGCGCCTCGAGCCGGCGGCGGCGCCTTCGCTCAGCCCGAACGCCGGGGAGGAAGCCTGGACACTGCAGGAGATCCGCGCCGGCCGGCCGCTGATCACGGCGGCGACGCAGGACCAGTTCGTGCCGCAGATGGTGAACCTCGAGCAGCTCGACGCGGTGGACTTCCGCAAGGGCTGCTATCCCGGGCAGGAGATCGTGGCGCGGGCGCAGTACCGCGGCCAGGTGAAGCGCCGTATGGTGCGCCTGCCCTCGCCCGCCGGCGCGCAGCTGCGCCCGGGCGACGAGTTCCAGGGCGGGGTGGTGGTCGACAGCGCGGGCGGCGAGCTGCTCGCGGTGATGCCGGTTTGAACTACTACGTCTATTACAAGATCCCTCCCGAACGGCTCGACGAGCTTCGCGTTTCCGTTCTGTCCTTGTTCGATTCGATAGAAAAGCGCTGCGGCGTGCGCGGCCGGTGGATGCGCCGCCGCGACGACCCGTCGACCTACATGGAGGTCTACGAGGGCGTGCAGGACGAAGCGCCGTTCGAGGCGCTGCTCGAGCGCGAGGGCGCGAAGCTCGGCGTGGCTCGCAAGCTGGAACGCTTCGTATGTGCCTGATCCTGGTCGCCTGGCGCACGCAGCCGGAGCATCCGCTGGTCGTGGCGGCCAACCGCGACGAGTTCCACTCGCGGCGCGCGGCGCCGGCGGCGTTCTGGGAGGATCAGCCGGGCATCCTCGCCGGGCGCGATTTGGAGGCGCGCGGCACCTGGATGGGCGTGTCGCGCAGCGGCAAGTTCTCCGCGGTGACCAACTACCGCGGCGCCCACGAGCCGCGCGCCGCGGAGTCGCGCGGCGCGCTGGTCACCCGGTTCCTCGCCAATGGCGAGGCCGCGGGCCCCTATCTCGAGACCATCGATGCCGCGGCGTACAGCGGCTTCAACCTGCTCGTGTGCGACGGCGAGGAGCTCTGGGCGATGTCCAACCGCGGCGGCGAGCCGCGGCGCCTGCCGCCCGGTGTCTACGGCCTGGGCAACACTGTGATCGATGCGCCCGAGGTCGAGGCGAGCAAGCAGCGCTTCTCTGCGGCGCTCGCCGCCGGGACCGCGGTGGAGCCGCTCTTTACGGTGCTCGCCGAGGCGAAGATCCTGAATCCCACCTACGGCACGCGTTGCTCGACCGTGTCGTTCGGGCGGCGCTATGCCGAACGTACCTTCGCGGCCGACGGGAGCGAGCTCGACACGCTGCACTACGGGTTCTAGCGCATCGCCCTCATACCGGCGTTCGTGATGCTGAAGCACAGCTCGTCGGCGGACCTGGCTATCAGGCCCTTGCTCAGCAGCCCCGCGTAACCTCCGCGGTAGGCGTCGTAGTGCGTCGCCGGCCAGCGCGACGTGAGGACGTTCAGACGGTAGGTGCGCACCGAGGACTCCAGGAAAAGATCGCGGATCTGACGCAGCACCGCCCGCTCGCTTGGGATGAGGTCCACTTCAAGCCCCCTTTCGTCGTAGGCGCGATAAGGAGACTGCCGGCGATCCCGCTATCGTGAGGCCGTACTGGCCTGGTAGACCGGAGACTTTGCGTCCCTGCCTTTCGGCAGGTTTGCCCTTATCGACCCGCCCACTCTATTCAAGGAAGCGAAGGCGCGCAAACCCGGAGTTGAAAGAAACTGCAAGCTTCCGTTTCAAAGCTTTCGGCGCATCGACTGGTGGCGGATGCCGGCCTCCAGATACTCCGCGCCCTCCTCCGCGAAACCGTGCGCGCGGTAGAACGGCACCGCATGTGCCTGCGCGGACAGGATCACCTCGCGATCGCCGCGCGCGCGGGCGCGCTCGGTGAGCTGCGCCAGCATCTGCCCGCCGATGCCGCGGCCGCGCCATTCCTTCAGCACCGCCATGCGTCCGATATGGCCGTCGGGCAGCAGCCTCGCGGTACCGACGGCGAGATCCTCGTGGAAGGCAACCGCGTGCAAGGAGCGCGCATCCATGTCGTCGAGCTCGATCTCGGGCGGCACGCGCTGCTCCTCGACGAACACGGCGAAGCGGATGGGCGCGGCGTGCGCGCGCGCGGTTTCCCAGGGGAGAACTTCGATGCGGGCCATGGCGCGAAAGTATAATTGCGGCCCATGAAAAGCCTCTGGAGCGACGCGGAAGCGGCGCAGTTCACCGGCCCGCTCGGCCCGCGCGTGTACACCTCGCGCCTGCTCGGCCGCGACCGCTCGCTGGTGCTGCACGGCGGCGGCAACACCTCGGTCAAGCTGCGAGAGAAGAACCTGTTCGGCGACGAGGAGGAGGTGCTCTACGTCAAGGGCAGCGGCTGGGACCTCGAAACCATCGAGCCGGCGGGCTTCACCCCGGTGGCCCTCGGCTACGTGCGCAAGCTCGCCTCGCTGCCGCAGCTGCCCGATCCGCAGATGGTGAACGAGCTGAACACGCACATGCTGCGCGCCGGCGCGCCCTCGCCCTCGGTCGAGACCATCCTGCACGCCATCCTGCCGCACAAGTACGTCGACCATACCCACGCCGACGCGGTGCTGTCGGTGTCGAACGCGCCCGACGGCGAGAAGCGCATCCGGGAAATCTACGGCGAGCGCGTGGTGGTCATCCCGTACATCATGGCGGGCTTCGACCTCGCGGCCTACTGCGCGCGCGAGTTCCCGAAGCAGGCGGGAAAGAACACCGTCGGCATGGTGCTGTTATCGCACGGCATCTTTTCCTTCGCCGGCGACGCGCGTGAGTCCTACGAGCTGATGATCGAGCTCGTTTCGGAGGCGGAGGAATACCTCTCGCGCAGGAAGGCCTGGAACATCAGTATCGAAGCAGCGAAGCAACCGGCCTTCCGTCGTCAGGAAGTCGCGAAGCTGCGGCGAGCGATCTCCGACCAGGCCGGGGTGCCGATGATCCTGAAGGTCAATGACAGCGCGAAGTTCCTCGGCTTTGCGCAGCGGCCGGAGCTCGAGAAGCTGGCGCTGCAGGGGCCGGCGACGCCGGACCACGTGATCCGCACCAAGCCGTTCCCGATGATCGGGCGCGACGTGGCGGTTTACGCGAAGCAATACCGCGACTACTTCGAGCGCCTGTCGGCCAAGGCCAAGGAGAAGAAGACCATGCTGGACGCGGCGCCGCGCAT
The DNA here is from genome assembly GCA_036374055.1 of Burkholderiales bacterium. GTDB lineage: Bacteria > Pseudomonadota > Gammaproteobacteria > Burkholderiales > SG8-39 > SCGC-AG-212-J23. The sequence continues at coordinate 6,764 of DASUUN010000317.1, read as the reverse complement.
GGCGCTGGATCCGGCGCTGGGGTTCGTCGCCGCCGGCCGCACCGCGAAGGACGCCGCGATCGTCGAGGAGCTCTACGACCACACCATCGACGTCATCCTGCGCGCCGAAGCCCTGGGCGGCTGGCGCGCGCTCGATCAGCAGCACACCTTCGACATCGAGTACTGGGACCTCGAGCAGGCGAAGCTGCGCAAGGCCGGCGCCGCGCCGGTGTTCGCGGGCGAGGTGGCGATCGTCACCGGCGCCGCCTCGGGCATCGGCAAGGCCTGCGCGGAGGCTTTCCTCAGGCGCGGCGCGGCCGTGGTCGGGCTGGACCGCAATCCGGCCGTCGAGGGTCTTTTCAAGCGCCCTGACTTTCTCGGCGTAACGTGCGACCTCACGGATACGAAGGGAATCGAACAATCCTTGAACCAGGCGGTCAAGCGCTTCGGCGGCGTGGACATGCTGGTGCTCAACGCGGGCATCTTCCCCTCCTCCCACTCCATACAGGACATCCCGGCGGAAAGCTGGCGCAGCGCCATGTCGGTCAACGTGGAAGCCAACCTGCTGGTCATGCAGGCCTGCCACCCGCTCCTCAAGCTCGCGCCGCGCGGCGGGCGCATCGTGGTGATCGGCTCGAAGAACGTGCCGGCCCCGGGTCCCGGCGCCGCCGCCTACTCGGCCTCCAAGGCCGCGCTCAACCAGCTCGCGCGCGTGGCGGCGCTGGAGTGGGGCAAGGACGGCATCCGCATAAACTCCCTGCACCCCAACGCGGTCTACGACACGGCGCTGTGGACCGACGAAGTCCTCGCCTCGCGCGCCAAGGCCTACAACCTCACGGTCGAGCAGTACAAGAAGAACAACCTCCTGAAAACCGAAGTCGCGTCCAGGGACGTCGCCGAGCTCGCCGCCGAGATGTGCGGCCCGCTGTTCGCGAAGACCACGGCCGCTCAGGTTCCCGTCGATGGCGGCAACGAGCGCGTGGTATGAGCGCTCCGCTTATTGCCCCCCTGACAAGGGGGGAGGCGAGCGGCCTTTGCGAGCGGGGGGTTGGCTTTTCGACGGAGATTCAACCCCCCGCTCGCCTTCGGCTCACGACCCCCTTGTCAGGGGGTCGCCACACCCATGGCTGAAGCCGTCGAGCCGATCCGCTGGAAAGGCGACCGGCTGGAGCTGCTCGACCAGCGCCTGCTTCCCGATAAGACGGTTTACGTGACCTGCCGTACCGCCGAGGAAGTCGCCAACGCCATAAAGGACATGGTGGTGCGAGGCGCGCCCGCTATCGGGTGCGCGGCCGCCTTCGGCGTAGTACTGGGGAAGGGCAACGAGAAGGCCTACGAGGTCCTCGCCAAAAGCCGGCCGACGGCGGTCAACCTGTTCTGGGCGCTGGAGCGGATGAAGAAGGCGAAGGACCTCGAGAAAGAGGCGCTCGCCATCTTCGAGGAGGACCTGGCGGCCAACCGCGAGATCGGCAGGCTTGGCGCCGGGCTGATCCGCGAGCGCGCGCGCGTCATGACCCACTGCAACACCGGGGCGCTCGCCACCGCCGGCTATGGCACGGCCCTGGGCGTCATCCGCTCATCGAAGGACAAGGGCATCTCGGTCATTGCCAACGAGACGCGGCCCTACCTGCAGGGCGCGCGGCTGACTGCCTGGGAGCTGGTGCAGGAAGGCATTCCGTGCACCCTGATCACCGACAGCATGGCCGGCCACCTCATGAGCAAGGGCGAAGTGGACGTGGTCGTGGTCGGGGCCGACCGGATCGCCGCCAATGGCGACGTGGTGAACAAGATCGGCACCTACGCGCTCGCGGTGCTAGCGAAGCGCCATGGCATCCCGTTCTACGTCGCGGCGCCGCTCTCGACCTTCGACCCGAAGATCCCGGATGGCTCGCACATCCTGATCGAGGAGCGGCCGGCCGAGGAAGTCACCGGTTACCGCGGCACGCGCTGGGCGCCCGAAGGCGTGGGCGTCCGCAACCCGGCGTTCGACGTCACGCCGGCGGAGCTCGTCACCGGGATCATCTGCGAGAAAGGCATCGTGCTCGCGCCCGACCGGGCGAAGCTTCAAGCCCTGATCTCGACCGGCGTGTAAGGCGCGACTCGCTCGAACAGCTCCACGATGTCGCGGTTGCGCATGCGGATGCAGCCGATCGAGCCGGGCTTGCCCATCTCGGCGGTGTCCGGCGAGCCGTGGATGTAGATGTAGCGCCGCATGGTATCGACGTCGCCGAGGCGGTTGCGGCCGGGCTCGCAGCCTGACAGCCACAGGATGCGCGTCAGGATCCAGTCGCGGCCCGGATACTGCGCATGCAGCTCGGGCGTCCACACCTCGCCGGTCGGGCGGCGGCGCACGAACACCGCGTTCAGCGGCTGGCCGGCGCCGATTTTCGCCCGCACGATGTGCCGGCCGCGCGGCGTGCACAGGCTGCCGTTCTTCTCCCCCGCGCCGCGCGACGCCGTGGAGACCAGATAGGTCTTTCCGGAGAAAGCCAGGGTCTGCTCCGGGATGTCGATGACGATCATCGGCGCACGGCGAAGAACCCGGTGAGCAGCGCGCCGCACTCCTGCGCGAGCACGCCGCCCTCGAGGCGCACCTCGTTCTTCAGCACCAGCTTCTTCGGATCGGTCGCGCCATAAACCGCGCGCGCGATGCGCGCGTGGAACATGGCGCCCACGCACATCGCGCACGGCTCGAGCGTCACGTACAGCGTCGCGCCGGTCAGCCGGTAGTTCTTCTGCGACGCGGCGGCGGCGCGCATCGCCTGGATTTCCGCGTGCGCCGTGGGATCCGAGGCGCTGATGGGCCGGTTCCAGCCCTCTCCGATGATGGTTTCGTCCAGCACGACGACCGCGCCCACCGGCACCTCGCCCTCCTCCTCTGCCCTGCGCGCGAGCTCGAGCGCGCGCCGCATGTAGGCCGCGTCGCTCATGCCTTGAAGCGCGCGTCGCGCCAGGCGAGCGCGGCCTTCAGGCCTTGCTCGCGCGCGAGGTCCATGAAGCGCCGCTTGTCCGGCGAGCCGTGCGACTCGATGGCGTGGTCGATGTCGAGCGCCGCGACGAGCGCGGCCCGCATGCCCTGGATCTCGTAGGTGCGGTTGAGCGCTTTCTTGGTGTCGCGCACCAGGTCCGGGTCGATGACGGCGATGTTGCCTGCGACGCGCATCGCGGTGGACAGGTGCTCGCCGTCCGGGACCACGCGGCTGACGATGCCGAGCTGCAGCGCGCGCTCGGCGCCGACGCTGTCGTCGCCGGTGAGCAGGATGTCCTTGGCCGCCTTCGGCCCCACCATCCACGGCAGCAGCAGCGTGACGATGCCCGCGCCGAATTTCAGCTCGGGCTCGCCGAACACCGCGTCGCGCGAGCAGATCGACAGGTCGCAGGCGAGCGCCATCTCGAACGCGCCGGCCATGCAGGGGCCGTGGATCGCGGCGAGGGTCGGCTTGGGCGAGTCCCAGAAGCGCAGCGTCGTGGAGAAGTCGAGCTCGAGGATCTCGCGCCAGGCGGCCGCGCCCTCGGGGCGGCGCGCCATCTGCTCCTTCAGGTCGAAGCCGGAGGAAAAGCCGCGGCCGGCGCCCGACAGCACGATGGCGCGCACTTCCGCGTCGCCCTCCAGCGCGTCCATCGCCTGGTTGATCTCGAGCAGCATGGCCTTGCCGAGCGCGTTGATGCGCTCCGGGCGGTGCAGCTGCAGGTGCGCGACGTGCCCGTCGCGCTCGACACGGATCGACTCAAAGCTGTTCATGACCCCTCCACCGGGATGAGCTCCCCGGCGTCGAGCATCGCAGAAAACCGCCCGCGATCGGCCTTGCCGGTGCGGCCTGCCGGCAGCTCGGCGGCAAAATACAGCACGTCCGGCTGCTTGTACTTCTCCAGGCGCCGGGCGAGGAAAGCGCGCAGCTCGGCCGCCGTCAGCCCGGCCTCGCGCGGCACGACCAGCGCATGGATGCGCTGGCCCAGGCGCGCATCGGGCCGCCCGACCGCCAGCGCTGCCGCGACCTTCGGATGCGCGCTGCAGGCGAACTCCACCTCCAGCGGCGCGATCTTGTTCCCGCCGCGGTAGATCAGCTCCTTCTTCCGCCCGCCGATCTCCACCACCCCGGGGTCGCGCTCGCGCGCGAGATCCCCGGTGGCGAGCCAGCCGTCGACGATGGGCTCCAGGCCCGGCTCGTCCAGGTAGCCGTTCATGAGGAACGGGCTGGAGAGCCATAGCTCGCCATCTTCGGCGATGCGGTAACGCACGCCCGGCGCCGGCCGGCCGATGCAGCCCGCGTAGCGCGCGGCGTCGGCCGGCATGAGGAAGAAATCGCAGGTCGAGGTCTCGGTCAGGCCGTAGATGTCGATCAGCTCGGCGGGCGAAAAGAGCGCGCGCAGCTGCTCGCCCAGTCCCTTGCCGAGCGTTTCGCCGCCGATGAGCACATGGCGCAGCTCCGCCGCCCTGCACTGCAGCCGCTCGGGCGGCAGGTCCAGGATGAGGCTTCGCATCATCGTCGGCACGACCGCCACGCGGGTGATGTTCTGTTCGAGAAGCTCTGAAAGAAAGACAGAAGCGGAAAACTTCTCCCGCATGACCAGCTGCCCGCCGTGCAGCAGCGTGAGCAGGGCCACCCAGATGCCGAAGCTGAACGTGATGTTGAGCACGAGGAGCGTGCGATCGTCCCTGCCGAAGCCGAGCATGCTCTGGATGGCCGCCAGCTTGCCGGCGAAGCCGCGATGCGAGAGCACCGCGCCCTTCGGCATCCCGGACGAGCCGGAGGTGAACACGATCAGCGCCGCGCCTTCGAGAATGGCGCGCCGCGGCGGCTTCTCGATGGATAATTTCTCGAGAAAACCGTCCCATTCGAACCGCGCGAGCGTCTTGGCGAGCACGTGCTGCGTCGCGCCCTCGGGGGAGCCGCGGTGCACCGGCACGACCACGCCGCCGGCGAGCCACACGCCCAGGTAGGCCGCGAGGTCGGCCGGCTGGTTGGACACCCGGACGTGCACCGGCTCATGCGCCTCAACGCCTGCCCCGACGAGCGCAGCGCGGACCGCGTCCGCTTGCGAAAGCAATTCCCGAAAACCGAACCGCTGCGCCGCATCGGCGAGCAGCGTGCCGAGATTTTCCGTCGCTACTCCCACTCGATGGTCGCGGGCGGCTTGGAGGAGATGTCGTAGGCGACGCGGTTGATGCCGCGCACCTCGTTGATGATGCGGTTGGAGATCTTGGCGAGCAGCTCGTGCGGCAGCGGCGCCCAGTCGGCGGTCATGAAGTCGGTGGTCTGCACCGCGCGCAGCGCCACCACGTACTCGTAGGTGCGGCCGTCGCCCATGACGCCGACCGACTTCACCGGCAGGAACACGGCGAACGCCTGCGCGGTCCGGTCGTACCAGCCGCTCGCGCGCAGCTCATCGATGAAGATGGCGTCCGCTCGCTGGAGGAGATTGATGTAGGTCTTGTCGATCGCGCCCAGGATGCGCACGCCAAGACCCGGGCCGGGAAAAGGATGCCGGAACACCATCTCCCTGGGCAGGCCGAGGGCCAGGCCGAGCTCGCGCACCTCGTCCTTGAACAGCTCGCGCAGCGGCTCGAGCAGCTTGAGGTGCAGCGTCTCGGGCAGGCCGCCGACGTTGTGGTGCGACTTGATGGTGGTGGCCTTCTTGCCGGTAGGACCACTGCGGGCGCCGGCCGACTCGATGACGTCGGGATAGATGGTGCCCTGGGCGAGCCAGCGCGCGCCCTTCAGCTTCTTTGCCTCCCGCTGGAACGTCTCCACGAACAGGCGCCCGATGATCTTCCGTTTTTCTTCCGGATCCGCCACGCCCTTCAGCGCGGCCAGGAAATCCTCCGAGGCGTCGACGTGCACCACCTTGACGTGCATGTGTTTCGCGAAGGTGTCCATTACCTGCTTTGCCTCGTCCAGGCGCAGCAGGCCGTGGTCGACGAACACGCAGGTGAGCTGCTCGGCGATGGCGCGGTGGATGAGCGCCGCGGCGACCGAGGAGTCGACGCCGCCCGACAGGCCGAGGATGACCTCCTCTTTGCCCACTTCTGCTTTTATGCGTTGTACGGCTTCGCCGACGTAGTCCGGCATGTTCCAGTCGCCGCGCGCGCCGCAGATGTCGTGCACGAAGCGGTGCAGCAGCCGGGTGCCCTGGCGCGTGTGCGTGACCTCGGGGTGGAACTGCACGCCGTAGAAGCGGCGCGCCTCGTCGGCCATGCCGGCGATCGGGCAGGCGTCGGTGGAGGCCATCAGCCTGAAGCCCGGCGGCAGCTCGGTCACCTTGTCGCCGTGGCTCATCCAGACTTTCAGCATGCCGTGGCCCTCCGCTGTGCGGAAGTCCTCGATGCCGTCCAGCAGCCGGGTGTGACCGCGCGCGCGCACCTCGGCGTAGCCGAACTCGCGCACCTTGCCGGCTTCCACGCGCCCGCCGAGCTGCTGCGCCATGGTCTGCATGCCGTAGCAGATGCCCAGCACCGGCACGCCGAGCTCGAACACGGCCTTTGGCGCCTTGCCGGTCGATTCCTCGTAGGCGGACATGTGGCTGCCCGAGAGGATCACGCCCGCGGCGCCGTAGCCGCGCACGAAATCGTCGGACACGTCGTGCGGGTGGATCTCGCAGTAGACCTTGGCCTCGCGGACGCGGCGCGCGATCAGCTGGGTGTACTGCGCACCGAAGTCGAGAATCAGGATCTTCTGATGCTGCATTTCAGCCGGCTTCCTGGCTCGTTTCCCTACTCGACCCGGTAGTTCGGCGCTTCCTTCACGATCTGCACGTCGTGCACGTGGGATTCCCGGATGCCCGCG
>DASUUN010000316.1:0-3308 GCA_036374055.1 Burkholderiales bacterium | reverse complement strand
CACGCGGTGCAGGTGCACCGGCAGGAAGTCGCTGCCGCCGCTCTGCACGCGGCGCTTCTGGAAGGCGATCTCGGCGACGTCGGCGTCCGGCAGCTCGGCCGGCAGGTCGTGGATCCTGCGGATGCCGGCGCAGTCCGGGATGGTTTCTATGTCAAAAGCGAGAATCGGGGTCATTTCCTTGGCCCCCTGATAAGGGGGCCCTGAGCCAAAGGCGAACGGGGGGTTTGATTTTTCAAGAAGCAACCCCCCGCTCGCAAAAACCGCTCGCTCCCCCCTTGTCAGGGGGGCGGCAAGGAAGCGCCTCTCTAGTCAGGAAACACTCCCGTACTCAAATACCTGTCGCCGCGGTCGCACACGATGGTGACGATCACCGCGTTCTTCAGCTCTTTCGCCACGCGCAGGGCGACGTGCATGGCGCCGCCGGACGAGATGCCGGCGAAGATGCCCTCTTCGCGCGCCAGGCGCCGCGTCATCTGCTCGGCCTCGGCCTGGCTCACGTTCTCGACGCGGTCGACGCGCGAGCGCTCGAAGATCCTCGGCAGGTAGGCCTCGGGCCACTTGCGAATGCCGGGAATCTGCGAGCCCTCCTCGGGCTGGCAGCCGATGATCTGGATCCTCGGGTTCTTCTCCTTGAAGAAGCGCGAGCAGCCCATGATGGTGCCGGTGGTTCCCATGCTCGACACGAAGTGGGTGATCCTGCCTCCGGTATCGCGCCAGATCTCCGGGCCGGTGGTCTCGTAGTGCGACAGCGGATTGTCCGGGTTGGCGAACTGGTCGAGCATGGTGCCCTTGCCTTCTCGCACCATCTTCTCCGCGAGGTCACGCGCGCCCTCCATGCCGCCCTTTTGCGGCGTGAGGATGATCTCGGCGCCGAACGCGCGCATGGTCTGGCGGCGCTCGACCGAGAGATGCTCCGGCATGATCAGCACCATGCGGTAGCCGCGCGTGGCCGCCGCCATGGCGAGCGCGATGCCGGTATTTCCCGAGGTAGGCTCGATCAGCGTGTCACCCGGCTTGATCTCGCCGCGCGCCTCGGCATGCCGGATCATCGAGATCGCCGGGCGGTCCTTGACCGAGCCCGCCGGGTTGTTCCCTTCCAGCTTCGCAAGGATGGTGTTCGTACTATTACCCGCAAGGCGCTGCAGCCTCACCAGGGGCGTATTGCCGATGAAGTCTTCGAGGGTGGCGTTCATGTCTTCTGCAGGTGCGCCACGTAGGCAGCCACGCCCTGCTCCACCGACTTGAACTCGCCGGCGTAGCCAACGGTGCGCAGCCGCGCAAGATCGGCCTCGGTGTAGCTCTGGTACTTGTCGCGCAGCCCCTGCGGGAACGGCACGTACTCGATCACCCCTCTCTCGGCCAGCTCCTTCGCCGTGAGGCGCGTGCCCTGCACCGCGTTGATGGTGGCGGCGGCGAGCTGGTTGAAGGTCTGCGCCCGCCCGGTGCCGCAGTTGTAGATGCCGGAGACGTGGCGGTGCTCCAGGAACCACAGGTTGACGTCGACCACGTCGTCGACGTAGACGAAATCGCGCCGCTGCTCGCCGTCGCCGTACCCGCCGGAGCCGACGAACAGCTTCACCTTGCCCGAGGACAGCAGCTGCTGGTAGGCATGGAAGGCGACCGAGGCCATGCGGCCCTTGTGCGCCTCGTTCGGGCCGTAGACGTTGAAATAGCGGAAGCCGGCGATCTGCGCGGTGCGGCCGGCGAGCGTGCGCCGCACCAGCTGGTCGAACAGGAACTTCGAGTAGCCGTAGACGTTGAGCGGGCGCTCGCAGCTGCGCTCCTCGCGGAACTCCGGCCCGGCGCCGTACACCGAGGCCGAGGAGGCGTACAGCAGCGGCACTTCCTCCTCCTGGCACCAGTCGAGCAGCAGCTTGGAGTAGCGGTAGTTGTTTTCCATCATGTAGCGGCCATCGGACTCCATGGTGTCCGAGCAGGCGCCCTGGTGCAGCACCGCCTCCACCGCGCCGCCGAAGCTCTCCAGGCGCTGCAGGAACTCCGCCTGGTCCAGGTAATCGGCGATCTCCAGCCCGGCGAGGTTGCGCACCTTGTCCGACTGCTGCAGGTTGTCGACCGCGACGATGTCGGTGACGCCGGCCGCGTTGAGCCCCTCGACGATCCTCGAGCCGATGAAGCCGGCCGCGCCGGTGACGATGTAGTACATGCTCATTTCTTTCCGAACAGCTCCGCGCGGGTGGCCGCCGCGGTTCCCAGTTTACCCACCACGATGCCGGCCGCGCGGTTGGCGATGCGCACCGCGGCCTCCATCCCGGCGCCCGCCGCGAGCATCACGGCGAGCGCGGCGATCACCGTATCGCCGGCGCCGGTGACGTCGGACACTTCGCGCTTTTCGGCCTTCACGGAGAGGGTTCTCCGGCCCTGGAACAGCGTCATGCCGTCCGCGCCGCGCGTGAGGAGCAGCGCTTCCAGCCCGAGCTGCGCGCGCAGCGCCTGAGCGCGGCGCACCAGGTCTTTCTCGTCCTTCCAGCGCCCCACCACCTCGCGCAGCTCGGCGGTGTTCGGGGTGATGACGCTGCAGCCCTTGTAGCGCGAATAGTCGTCGCCCTTGGGGTCGACCAGCACGCGCTTGCGTGCCTTGCGCGCGGCGCGGATCATGTCCTCGATGTGCTCCAGGCCGCCTTTGCCGTAGTCGGACAGGATGACCAGGTCGCAATCTGCCAGCGCGCGCTTGAACTCCTCCAGCTTGGCGGCGAGCACCTCGGTGGAAGGCGGCTTCTCGAAATCGATGCGCAGGAGCTGCTGGTTGCGGCCGATTACGCGCAGCTTCTGGGTGGTGTCGAGCTTGCGGTCGCGATGCAGGCTGGCCTCGACCTGCGCCTTCTGCAGCAGCGCGGCCAGCTGGTCGCCGGCCTCGTCGCGCCCCACGACCGACAGCAGCCGCGTGCGCGCGCCGAGCTCCTTGCAGTTCCACGCCACGTTCGCCGCGCCGCCGAGCCGCTGCTCTTCCCTGCCGATCAGGACCACGGGCACGGGCGCCTCGGGCGAGATGCGCGACACGTCGCCGAACCAGTAGCGGTCGAGCATCACGTCGCCGACCACCAGCACTCGTGCCCTGGAGGTGTCTACGTCTTTCTCCCGATCGGAAAGTATTCGAGGCCTGCGGCCTTTAGCACCTTCGGGTCATAAAGATTCCTGCCGTCGAAGATGGCGGGCGTCTTCAGCGCCGCCTTGATCGCGCCGAAGTCCGGGCTGCGAAATTCCTGCCACTCGGTGATGATCGCGAGCGCGTCGGCCTCTTCGAGTGCGGCGGCTGCCGAATCCACGATTTCGACCAGGCGATTCGAAGA
>DASUUN010000315.1:0-4328 GCA_036374055.1 Burkholderiales bacterium | reverse complement strand
CGGCAAGACTACGCTGGTCGACAAACTGCTACAGCAGTCGGGCACCTTCGCCGCGCACCAGCACGTCGAAGAGCGGGTCATGGACTCCAACGACCTGGAGCGCGAGCGCGGCATCACCATCCTCGCCAAGAACTGCGCCGTGCGCTACCAGGGGACGCACATCAACATCGTCGACACCCCCGGGCATGCCGATTTCGGCGGCGAGGTCGAGCGGGTGCTGTCGATGGTAGACGGCGTGCTGCTGCTGGTCGACGCGGTGGAAGGCCCCATGCCGCAGACGCGCTTCGTCACCCGCAAGGCGCTCGCCCTGGGGCTGAAGCCGATCGTCGTGGTGAACAAGGTCGACCGCCCCGGCGCCCGCCCCGACTGGGTGGTCAACCAGACCTTCGACCTGTTCGACAAGCTGGGCGCCACCGAGGAGCAGCTGGACTTTCCGGTGGTTTATGCCTCGGCCCTGCAAGGCTGGGCCTCCCGGAAGGTGGATGAAGTCGGGACCAACCTGGCTCCGCTGTTCGAGGCGGTCCTGGAGTACGTGCCGGTGCGCGACGAAGACCCGGACGCGCCGCTGCAGCTGCAGATCTGCTCGCTCGACTACTCGAGCTACGTCGGCAAGATCGGCATCGGGCGCATCCGCCGCGGACGGCTGAAGCCCATGCAGGAAGTGCTGGTGCTCCACGGCGAGAGCTCGGTCAAGGCGAAAGTCAACCAGGTGCTCAAATTCGAGGGGCTGGAGAGGAAGACGGTGGACGAGGCCGAGGCCGGCGACATCGTGCTCATCAACGGCATCGACGAGGTGGGCATCGGCGCCACGATCTGCCCGCCTGACCATCCGGATGCGCTGCCGCTGCTCAAGGTGGACGAGCCCACCCTCACCATGAACTTCCTGGTGAACGCCTCGCCGCTCGCCGGGCGCGAGGGCAAGTACGTCACCAGCCGCCAGCTGCGCGAGCGCCTGGAGCGCGAGACCAAGAGCAACGTGGCGCTGCGCGTGGAGTACCCGGCGGACACCGACACCTTCATCGTGTCCGGGCGCGGCGAGCTGCACCTCACCATCCTGCTGGAGAACATGCGCCGCGAGGGCTACGAGATGGCCGTGTCGCGCCCGCGCGTGGTCTACAAGGAAATCGACGGCGTGCGCTGCGAACCCTATGAAGTCCTCACCGTGGACGTGGAGGACGCCAACCAGGGCGGCGTGATGGAGGAGCTCGGACGCCGCCGCGGCGAGCTGCTGGACATGCAGCCCGACGGTAAGGGCCGCGTGCGCCTGGACTACCGCATCCCGGCGCGCGGACTGATCGGCTTCCAGGGCGAGTTCATGACCCTCACGCGCGGCACCGGCATCATGAGCCACGTGTTCGACGACTACGCGCCGGTGAAGGCCGATATCGAGGAGCGCCGCAACGGCGTGCTGGTGTCGCAGGACGACGGCGCGGCCGTGGCGTATGCGCTGTGGAAGCTGCAGGAGCGCGGGCGCATGTTCGTCAGCCCCGGCGACCCGGTATACGAGGGCATGATCATCGGCATCCACAGCCGCGACAACGACCTGGTGGTGAACCCGATCAAGACCAAGCAGCTCACCAACATCCGCGCCAGCGGCAAGGACGAGGCGATCCTGCTCACCCCGCCGATCGGCCTCACGCTGGAGTACGCGGTCGAGTTCATCGGCGACGACGAGCTGGTGGAGATCACGCCGAAGTCCATCCGCCTGCGCAAGCGCTTCCTCAAGGAGCACGAGCGCAAGCGCGAGTCGCGCGCCGCCGCATAGCTTCCCGTGCGGCGCGCTGGCCACTGGCCAGCGCGCCCGCCACGGTGCCCGAGTCGTCGGCGCTGGTCGCCTCCCCGGCAAAGAACAGCGTGCCGGCGAGCGGCGCCGCCAATGCCTCGCGCGCGCCCTCGCCATCCACGAGCACGTAGCTGTATGCGCCGCGCGCAAACGGGTCTTTGGCCCAGTCGTGGATCATGATTTCGTCGGGCTCTGCCACCCTGCCGAACACACGCGCCAGGCTGGCGCGAATGGCTTCCCAGGACGGATCGCGGGCGTTCGGACCGCCGGACCAGCCGATCAGCAAAGGCGCGCGCGCCGGCAAAGGGGTCCAGAAGGTCGGAAACGCCGCGCCCGGCGCGTGGAAGAACGCCACGCCGCGATGCCGTTTCTCCCAGAACGCGCTCGGGAAGCGCAGCGCGGCCTTGATGACCGGTCCGGAAGCGAGCCGCCTCAGCACGTCCTGCTTCTCAAGGGAAGGCACGAAGCGCACGGCCTGCGCCTGCAGCACGCCCAGCGGCAAGGTAATGATCGCGCAACGCGCCGTGTGGCGAAAACCCTCCCCGGTCACATCCACTCGGCCGCGCCGCCAGCGCACTTCGCGCACGACCGACTGCAATTTCAGCCGTCCGCCTCGCGCGACGATCCGGGTCGAAAGCCAGTCGAGCAGCGGGCCGTAGCCTTCGCGCAGCCGCGGCTGCGCGCCGTCCATCTGGCCGCCGCCCCACTCTTCCGCGATCGCACGCGCGCTGGCGCGCGCCGGATCCGCGGCATCGAAGCCTTGCACCATCAGTCTGGCAAAGGTGCGGGTAAAGGGCGCCAGCCGCGTCTTCCGCAGGAATTCCTCGAATGAAAGATCGCGATGCCGCAGTGCCGACGTGTCGCGCATCGCGAGCTGCGCCTGCTTGAACGAATCGATCGATCGCAGCCGCCCGCGCTCGGCATAGCGTTGCACGCGCCCCGAAGCCACGGTCGTCATGCCCGCTTTCTTGAGAAGGCGGTGGGTCACGGCGGCCGCGCCGTGCACGAACTCGCCGCCGAGCTCGACCGGCACCGCGAGGCCGGGCATGCGCCGCGTCCACACGCGGCCGCCGATGCGCTCGCGGGCCTCGAGCACCAGCACCGAGCGGCCCGCGCGTGACAGGGCTTCGGCGGCCGCTAGTCCGGCCGCGCCAGCGCCGATGACAATTACGTCACAAACGGGCTTCATCGAGAGCCGTTATCCTTGCCGGCATGATGTCGGTTCGCCTCGTCGCTCCAGCGCTCGCGCTGCTGCTGTCGGCCTGCTCCAGCGCGCCGGTGGCCCGCGTCGATGCCTCGCCCGCGCCTTCGGCGCAGGCCGCGAGCGTCGCGGCAACCATGGTCGGCAAGCCCTATCGCTACGGCGGCGCGGCTCCCGCGCACGGCTTCGATTGCAGCGGCCTGGTGCAGTTCAGCTACCGCCAGGCCGGCCTGAGCGTGCCGCGCAGCACCGAGCAGCAGCTGCGCTACTCGAGGTCGGTGGGCCGCTCGAACCTGCGCAGAGGCGACCTGGTGTTCTTCGACCAGGACGGGAAAAAGAAGTCGCACGTCGGCATCTACCTCGGCAACGGCCGCTTCGTGCACGCGCCCTCCTCGGGAAAGCGGGTGCGCGTCGACCGCCTCGATGCGCGCTACTGGAAGACTCACCTCTCGGACGTCCGCCGCTTCTGAGGGCCGGCGGCAGCAGCGCGGCAAAAATGATCGCCGCCGGGGAATTGTAGCCCCGCAAATTCGGCGATAATCCGCCCCTCTTGAAGTCTGCGGGAACAGCCCCAAATCGCGCAACCATGATCAAGATCGACAACCTCGTCAAGTCCTTCGGGGCGAAGCGGGCGGTCGACGGCGTTTCGTTTGCCGTCGAGCGCGGCGAGGTGCTCGGCTTTCTCGGCCCGAACGGCGCCGGCAAGTCGACCACCATGCGCATGATCACCGGCTTCATGCCGCCGAGCGCGGGGCGCGTCAGCGTCGGCGGCCACGACGTGGCCGAAGCGCCGCTGCAGGCGAAGCGCCTCATCGGCTACCTGCCGGAGAACGCCGCCTCGTATCCCGACATGACGGTGCAGGGCTTCCTCAATTTCGCCGCCGAGCTGCGCGGGCTCTCCGGCGCCGCGCGCAGAAAGGCGGTGGGCCGGGTGGTCGAGCTGTGCTTCCTCGAATCGGTGCTGCACCAGTCGATCGACACGCTCTCCAAGGGCTACAAGCACCGCACCTGCCTCGCGCAGGCGCTGATCCACGACCCGGACGTGCTCATCATGGACGAGCCCACCGACGGCCTCGACCCCAACCAGAAGCACGAGGTGAGGAACCTGATCCGCGAGCTCGGCCGCAGCAAGGCGATCGTGTTCTCGACCCACATCCTGGAAGAGGTGGACGCCGCCTGCACGCGCGCCATCATCATCGACCGCGGCCGCATCGTGGCCAACGGCACGCCCGCGGAGCTGCGCGGCATGTCGGAGCTGGCCGGCGCGGTGACGCTGTCGGCGCGCGGCGCCGACGAGGAGGACCTCGCCAAGCTCGGGCGCGTCGAGAAGCTGAACGGCGCCTT
>DASUUN010000314.1:0-4436 GCA_036374055.1 Burkholderiales bacterium | reverse complement strand
CATCGGCACTTCCTTGACCTCGAAGTCGCGCTTGAGCTCGTTCGCCAGCACCCACGGCTCGGAGCTTTGCCGCGTGAACGGGTTGAACTTCTCGCCGGTCACCGGCACGCCCGACATCAGGCCGATCTTCGGCCGCTCGGGCTTGCCGACGCGCGCGATGGCGCGGATCAGGTCGTACTCGAGCAGGCGCTCGCGCTGCGGCGACACCGCCGGGATGGCCTGCTTGCGGTCGAGCTGGCTCACCGCGATGCCGAGGTAGAACTGCTCCCCGGTCATGAGCTGCTGCGGCTCGATGCCGTCGAGCTGCGCCGCGTCCTCCTCCTCGGAATCGGGCCGCGGATGGTAGCGCTCGACGATCAGGTTGGAGCCCGCCGCCTGCTTGAACTCGTCCACCACGTCCTCGACGCGCTGCGCGAAGCTGCGCAGCGGCACCGGGACGCTCTCGCCCTGGGACACGTACAGCTTCACTTTCACCGGCGAGGGCAGCTCGCGCAGGAGCTTGCGCGTGCCCTCGGACAGCGTGTAGATGTTGCCTTCGGTGAGGTCGACGCGCGCCGGGACCCGCGACACGAGGAAGTTCACCGCGACCAGGATAAGCAGCAGGGCGGCCAGCCCCACCGCGGAATAGACCAGGTGCTCGTATTTCTTCATTTATCCCGCCCGATGTCCACGGATGATCACGCCGGTCGCGAACAGGGCGAAGCCGATGATCGAGAGGAAGAAGATGAGGTCGCGGCTGTCGATGACGCCGCGCTGGAAGCCGTCGAAGTGCGTCACCACCGAGAACGCGGCGATGGTGTCGACCACCGCCGGGCTCGCCCAGCGCACCATGAGGTCGGTGACCGGATTGAAGCCCGCGAGGATCAGGAACAGGCAGAGCACCACCGCCAGGATGAAGGCCACCACCTGGTTGCGCGTCATCGCGGAGGTCATGCTGGTGATGGCGAGGTAGGCCCCCGCGAGCAGCAGGCTGCCCAGGTAGCCGGCCGCGATCACGCCGTTGTCCGGCTCGCCGAGCAGGTTCACCGTGAGGACCGCCGGGAAAGTGAGCGCCAGCGCCAGCGCGAGGAACAGCCACGAGGCGAGGAACTTGGCGAGGATCGCCTGCCAGGGCGCCACGGGCATGGTGAGCAGCAGCTCCATCGTGCCGGAGCGGCGCTCCTCGGCCCACAGCCGCATGCCGACCGCCGGCACCAGCACCAGGTAGACCCACGGATGCCAGCCGAAGAAGGCGGCGAGGCTCGCCTCGCCGCGCTCGAAGAAATTGCCCGCGGTGAAGGTGAAGAAGCCGGTCATCAGCAGGAAGATCACCAGGAACACGTACGCCACCGGCGAGTTGAAGTAGCTCGCCAGCTCGCGCTTCACGATGGTGCGGATGGCTCTCATTTCTTTACCGTGTCGGGGAGCGTGATGCGCCGGAACACCTCGTCCAGCTCGCCGCGCTCGCTGTACATGCCCTCGACCTTCCAGCCGCGGCGGTTCACCAGCTCGATGATCTGCTGCGCGAGTTCGGCGGCCTTCGACTTGTCATGCGGATAGACCCGGAAAGCGCCGTTGAGTTTCTCCACGCGTCCCAGCTTGCCGAGGTCCTCCTCGTCGGCGCCGCGCGCCGACAGGGTGACGGCGCCGGCGAGCTCTGACATGCCGCGCAGCTCCGCCGGCGTGCCGTTCGCCACGATGCGGCCGCGGTCGATGATGATGGCGCGCGTGCAGGCGGCGTCCACCTCTTCCAGGATGTGGGTGGAAAACACGATGGCCTTGTTGCGGCCGAGGTCGCGGATCAGGTTCCTCACCTCGTGCTTCTGATTGGGATCGAGCCCGTCGGTAGGCTCGTCCATGATGAGCACCTCGGGATCGTGGATCAGCGCCTGCGCGAGGCAGGTGCGGTGCTTGTAGCCCTTCGACAGCGTGTCGATCGACTGGTGCAGCACCGACTCGAGGAAGCACAGCTCGACCACGCGGCTCACCGCCTTCTTGCGCGCCGCGCCCGACAGGCCGCGCAGCTCGGCGGCGAAGCGCAGGAATCCCTGCACCGTCATGTCGGGATACGACGCCGCGTTCTCGGGCAGATAGCCGATCAGGCGCTTGGCCGGCAGCGGCGACTCGGAAACGTCGTGGCCGCCGACGCTGACGCGTCCCGAGGTGGGCGGCATGAAGCCGGTGATCATGCGCATGGTGGTCGACTTGCCGGCGCCGTTCGGGCCGAGGAAGCCGAGCACTTCCCCGCGCTCGACGGTGAACGAGATGCCGTCGACCGCCCTTTTGGCCCCGAACGACTTCACGAGGTTGTCGATCTTGATCATGGGTGCGCGATTTGGGGTTGCCCCGGAAGACTTCAAGGGGCGGCATTATAAGGCGCCAGAATCCGTCTGCGCCGCCCGACAGGTGCAGGCTAGCTCAGAAGCGCCGGACGTCCGACAGGTGAGTCCGCCAGTAGCGCGAGTCGAGCCGGTCGATGCGCACCTGCTTGCCCGACGAAGGCGCGTGCACGAAGCGGCCGCCGCCGAGGTAGATGCCGACGTGCGATTTCTTCCGGCCCTCCTGGTCGAAGAACACCAGGTCGCCGCGGCGCAGGTTGGACCGCCCCACCGCCCTGGAGGCATGCAACTGCTGCTCGGTGCTGCGCGGCACGCTGACGCCCGCCTGGCGGTAGCTGAACTGAACGAGGCCGCTGCAATCGAACCCGCGCGAGGGCGCGGCGCCGCCGTACCGATAGGGCTTGCCCACCATCTTGACCGCCACGCTCGCCGCCTTGTCGTACGAGCCGTACGAGCCCGCCGCCGCGCGCGGGGCCGGCGGCGGCGTGCTGGCGCACGCGGACAGCAGCAGGGCGAGAAGCGGACCAAGGGCGCGGGCGAGCGGCATAACCGCGCAAGAATAGCGGCTCCGGATGAAACCCGTTTGTGACGTAGTTGTCATCGGCGCTGGCGCGGCCGGACTAGCGGCCGCGGATGCGCTGGTCCGCGCCGGGCGCTCGGTGCTCGTGCTCGAGGCGCGCGAGCGCATCGGCGGGCGCGTGTGGACGCACCGCATGCCCGGCCTCGCAGTGCCGGTCGAGCTCGGCGCCGAGTTCGTCCATGGCGAGGCCGAAGTCACCCACGCCCTTCTCCGGAAAGCAGGGATGAAAACCGTGGCTTCGGGGCGCGTGCAGCGCTATGTCGCAGCCGGACGCCTGCGCGCGGTGGATTCGTTCAGGCAGGCGCAGCTCGCCATGAAGGACAAGTCGGCCCTGAAGCGCGGCGATGTCTCGTTCGAGGAATTTCTCCGGCAGCAGCGCTTGCCGGCCCTCACGCGCACGTTCGCCCGCCTGATGGTGCAGGGGTTCGACGCCGCCGATCCGAGGCGCGCGAGCGCGCGGGCGATCGCCGAGGAATGGGGCGGCGGCCAGATGGACGGCGCGCAGCCCCGGCTGCGCCTGGGCTACGGGCCGCTGCTCGACTGGCTTTCGAATCGGATCGTCGCGCGGGGCGGGCGGCTGAAAACGCAGTCGGTGGTGCGCGAAGTGCGCTGGCGGCGCGGACGCGTCGATGTGGCGGGCGACGGTTTTCGCCACACCGCGCGTTGCGCGATTGTCGCCCTGCCGCTGGGGGTGCTGCAGTCGAGCGCCGTTCGCTTCGTCCCTTCGCTTGAAAAGCAGGATGCGCTGAAGCGGCTTGCCTCCGGTCCGGTCATCAAGGCGGCGCTGCGCTTTCCGCGCGCGTTCTGGGAGACGCGCCACCGCGGCGTCGCGTTCTTCCACTCGCCGCGCACGGCGTTCCCCACGTTCTGGACGCCTTTGCCCGCGCGGGCGCCTTTGCTCATCGCCTGGGCCGGCGGGCCGAAAGCCACGCAGCCCTCCTGGGAGGCCATCCGCTCAAGCCTGCTGAGCATCTTCGGGCACATCGAAGAACCCGACGAGATTCTCATCCAGGACTGGGCAAAAGATCCCTTCGCGCGCGGCGCCTACAGCTACGTGCGGGTGGACGGCGAAGGCGCGCGCCAAGCACTGGCGGCCCCGCTCGCCGATACGCTGTTTTTCGCCGGCGAGGCGACCAGCGCCGACGATTCGGGCACCGTGGCCGGCGCGCTGGAAAGCGGCCAGCGGGCCGCCCGGGAGATTACGCGGCTGCCCTATCGGCCCGGCGCCGCTCGTGCTCCTCGAGGTGGCGCTTGCGCAGGCGGATCGACTTCGGCGTGATCTCGACGAGCTCGTCGTCGCCGATGAACTCCACCGCGTACTCGAGCGTGAGCCCGATGGGCGGGGTGAGCAGGATCGCCTCGTCCTTGCCGCTGGCGCGGATGTTGGTGAGCTGCTTGGTGCGGATGGGGTTCACCACCAGGTCGTTGTCGCGGCTGTGGATGCCGATGATCATGCCTTCGTACACCGGGTCGCCGGGACTGACGAACATGCGCCCGCGCTCCTGCAGCTTCCATAGCGCGTAGGCCACCGCGGCGCC
>DASUUN010000313.1:0-4252 GCA_036374055.1 Burkholderiales bacterium | reverse complement strand
TGCGCGACGTCGCCGCGGTGCTCAACCTCGACGAGCGCATCGAAGCCTACGTGGTCGAGTCCGAGAACTTCGAGTCGATCCACAACCACAGCGCCTACGCCCTCATCGAGAGGAACAAACGAGGCCGCTAGCCGGGCTTCTGCTGGGGTTTCTGTTGATTTTCGAAACCCGCTCCCAGGACTTCGACGCCGCGCGTGCCCGCATGGTCAGGGAGGTGGACGCCATGTACGCTGAAACGCGCGCCGAGACCGGGCTGGCGGCGATGTCGCCCGCGGTGCGCGCCGCGCTCGGCAAGGTCGAGCGCCACCGGCTGGTGCCTGCCCAGCAGGTTTCCGCCGCCTACCGCAACCACCCGTTGTCGATCGGCAGCGGCCAGACCATCTCGCAGCCCTACATCGTGGCCTTGTCCACCGATCTGCTCGACCCCAAACCGCAGGATGTCGTTCTTGAAGTCGGTACCGGCTCCGGCTACCAGGCAGCAGTGCTGGCCGAAGTGGTAAAGCAGGTCTACAGCATCGAGGTGATCGAAAGCCTCGGCACGACGGCCGCGGCGCGCCTCGCCGAGCTCGGCTACCGGAACGTCGAAGTGCGCATCGGCGACGGCTATCAGGGCTGGCCGGACAAGGCGCCGTTCGACGGCATCCTGGTCACCGCGGCGGCGCCGCAGGTGCCGCCGGCGCTGGTGGCCCAGCTGAAGACCGGCGGCCGCATGGTGATCCCGGTGGGTGGCAGCGACGCCGTCCAGTACCTCAAGGTGCTCACCAAGCGCGCCGACGGCGGCTACGACGAGAAGCGCGTGCTGCCGGTGCGCTTCGTGCCGCTGGTGCCCGGCAAATAAAGGGGTCAGAACAATTTATCTGTTATTCAAAAGCGCCGGATCAGGGTCATGCTCTGCCCGTCGCGCTTCATCTCGACGCGGTTGAGAAAGCTCATGCCGAGCAGCGCGATTTCCAGGCCCTGCTCGATGACTACCGCGTCCACGGCGTTGAGCTCTATGCCGCCCAGCCTCACGCGGTCCAGGGTCACCCGGTAGACGGCGACCACGCCGGCCGCGGTCTGCGTCAGGCCGCGCTGGCCCTTGCGGTAGTCGATGCCCAGGCGCTCGGCGTCGCGCCCGGGAAGGGCGATCGAAGTGGCGCCGGTGTCCACCAGGAAGCGCACCGGGGTGCCGTTGATCGCCCCGTCGGTGACGAAATGGCCGCGCGGATCGGCCGCCAGGGTCACCTGCTGCCGGTCGCTGCTCGGCGGCGTGCCGCGGTAGTGCTGGCCGTGCATGAGCACGCGCCGCTTGCCGTCGATCTCGACCGTGGCCCGGTCCTTCTGCACCGACAGCACGGCGATGCCGTTCCACTTCTGGCCGACCTTCACGGTCTTCGGGTCGCCGCCGTCCACCGCCAGCACCGCGGCCTTGTCGCCGATCACCCCGATCAGGGCGACGTCGGCCGCCGCGGCCGGGCCGCAGGCGAGGCAAAGCGCAATAATGCGGGGCATGAAACCCGTCGCCATTTTTCGAACCTCCCGGAGCGAGGGACCGGCCTATTTTGCCACCTATCTCGAGAGGCGCTCGATCCCCTTGCAATTGATTGCCCTGGACGAAGGCGCGCCGGTGCCGCGCGACCCGCGCGGCTTTTCCGGCCTGTGCTTCATGGGCGGGCCGATGAGCGTGAACGACGAGCTCGCGTGGATCGCGCCCGCGCTCGAGCTGGTGCGCGAAGCGGTGCGCAAGGACATCCCGGTGATCGGCCACTGCCTGGGCGGCCAGCTGATGTCGAAGGCCTTCGGCGGCGCGGTGCGCGCCAGCGCATACAAGGAGATCGGCTGGGGCGAGGTGCGCGTCGCCGACAACGGCGTGGCGCGCGAATGGCTCGGCGAGCTGCAGGCGTTCGAAACCTTCCAGTGGCACGGCGAGACCTTCAGCATCCCGCCCGGGGCGACCCGCATCCTCGAGAATGCGCACTGCGCGAACCAGGCGTTTGCGCTCGGCAAGCACCTCGGCCTGCAGTGCCACGTGGAGATGACCGAGGAGCTGATCCGGGTCTGGGCGCGCGGCGGCGCCGACGAGATCCGCGCCGCCGCCGCGAGCCCTGCGGTGCAGACCCCGGAGCAGATGACCGCGGACGTGGAGCGCCGGCTGGAGCGGCTCCACGAGGTGGCCGACCGGTTCTACGACCGGTGGAGCGAAGGCCTCAGTCGCGGAAGTTGATGAACTGGATCGGCAGGTCGGTGACCGACTGCCGCACCAGCTGGATCGCCGCCTGCAGGTCGTCCTTCTTGGCACCCGAGACGCGCACCGCGTCGCCCTGGATCGAGCCCGCCACCTTGAGCTTCGAATCCTTGATCAGCTTGACGATGCTCTTGCCCTTGTCCTGCGCGATGCCGGCCTTGATCTTCACCGGCTGCTTCACCTTGTCGCCCGAGATCTTCTCCAGCGCGCCGGGCTCGAGGGCGCGCACGTCGACGTTGCGCTTGGCGAGCCGCGTGCGCAGCACGTCCATCACCTGGCCGAGCTTGAACTCGTCGTCGGCGAACACCGCGAGCTCGAGCTCCTGCTGCTCGATGCGCGCGTCGGAGCCCTTGAAGTCGTAGCGGTTGGCGATCTCCTTGTTGGCCTGCTCGACCGCGTTCTTCACTTCCTGCTGGTTCACCTGCGAGACGATGTCGAAGGAGGGCATTCAGTTCTCCGGGCTCATCGGTTGAGGCGCCGCAGCTGGTCGATCCAGGCGGCGGTGACGGCGCGCACCCAGGCGGCATCGTCGGGCGAGTCGTAGCGCGTGAACACCGAAACGCTCAGCACCTTGCCGCGCGAGAGCATGAGCGTGCTGCTCGTCAGCATGAAATTCTGGCGCTCGTCGGTGCCGAACACGCGCGGAATCTTGGTCGGCTCGAGGCGCGTGCCCTGCAGCAGCGAGACCGCCGCCGGGTCGCGGCGCAGCTCGGCCAGCGGCCGCAGCGCCCCCACCGGCTGGTGTTCCAGCTGCCCCGCGATGTCCCCGCCATCGGCAGGCGCGCGCAATCCGCCCGCCATTTCGTCGGCCATGCGGCGGAAAGCCGCCAGCGCCACGCGCTCGCGCTCCATGGCTCTCGGAGTCGCCACCAGCATGTAGCGGCGGAATTCCGGGGGCTCGCCCTGGCTGAAGCGGCGCAGGTCGGCGTCGCTCACGGCAAACAGCAGGATGCGGTTGGAGGCCGAGGTCAGCGACTCGGCCAGCTCCTGCAGGCGCGGCGAGCCGGTGAAGGTGGTGTCGGCGTACCCTGCGGGCGCATCGAGCACCATGCGCGTCTCCCCCACTTGGACTGCAAACGGGGCCGCGAGGGTTACCTTAGCCCAGGCAATCAGAACAAAGAATGCGAAAGCTCTTATCGGCGTCCCCGCTTGGCGGCAATGCGCATGCGCAGCGCGTTCAGCCGGATGAAGCCGGCGGCGTCGGCCTGGTTGTACGCGCCCTTGTCGTCCTCGAAGGTGGCGATGGACGCGTCGAACAGCGAGTCCTTCGAGGCGCGGCCGGCCACCAGCACCGTGCCCTTGTAGAGCTTGACGCGCACCGTGCCGTTGACCGGGGTCTGCGAGGCGTCGATGAGCTGCTGCAGCAGGCGCCGCTCCGGGCTGAACCAGTAGCCGTTGTAGATCATGCGCGCGTAGCGCGGCATGAGGTCGTCCTTCAGCGCCAGCACCTCGCGGTCCAGGGTGATCGACTCGATGGCGCGGTGCGCTTTCAGCATGATGCTGCCGCCCGGGGTCTCGTAGCAGCCGCGGCTTTTCATGCCGACGTAGCGGTTCTCCACCATGTCCAGGCGCCCGACGCCGTGGCGGCCGCCGAGGCGGTTCAGCTCCTGCAGCACCTTGGCCGGGCTCAGCTTGCGCCCGTTCACCGCGACGATGTCGCCTCTGCGGTACTCGAGCTCCACGTATTCCGGGCGCGCCGGCGCCTTCTCGGGGGACACGGTGATGCGCCACATCGATTCCTCGGGCTCGTACTGCGGGTCCTCCAGCACGCCGCCCTCGTAGGAGATGTGCAGCAGGTTCGCGTCCATCGAATAGGGCGCGCCGCCGCCTTTCTTCTTCTTGAAGTCGACCGGGATGCGGTGCCGCTCGGCATACTTCAGGAGCCTGTCGCGCGACAGCAGGTCCCATTCGCGCCAGGGCGCGATGATCTTCACGTCGGGCATCAGCGCGTAGGCGCCGAGCTCGAAGCGCACCTGGTCGTTGCCCTTGCCGGTGGCGCCGTGCGATATCGCGTCGGCCCCCGTCTGT
>DASUUN010000312.1:0-2970 GCA_036374055.1 Burkholderiales bacterium | reverse complement strand
CGGCTCTGCAGCAGCTCCTCGATGCCCTTGCGCACCAGCGCGTGGTCGTCGATCAGCAGCACGCGCATGTCAGGGTGGCGGGGCGGTGAACATCAGCACGATGCGCGTGCCTTCGCCGGGCTCGCTCTCGATCACGATCTGGCCCTGCAGGCGCTCGGTGCGCTCGCGCATGATCGCCAGGCCCGCGTGCTCGCCCGGCATGCCCTCGGCGCTGTCCGCCATGCCCAGGCCGTCGTCTTCGATCAGCACCGTGTACAGGTCGTCCTCGTTGTTGAGCATGATGCGCACGTTGCGCGCGCCGCTGTGCTTGCGGATGTTGGTGAGCGCCTCCTGGATGATGAAGAACACCTGGATCTCCTGGGCCGGCGTGAGCGCGAGCGAGCGGCATTCGTTCTGGAAGAACACCGCGATGCCGGTTTCCCGGCCGAAGCGCTCGACCAGGCCGGCGACGGTCGGCACCAGCCCGGCATCGTCGATCTTCAGGCGGTAGTTGGTGAGCAGCTCGCGCAGGTCGGCGTTCGCCTGCGCCATCGCGCGGCGCAGGCGGCTTGCTTCGTACTGGGCGCCGCCCACGTCCTTGCGCGCCAGCGACTCGCTCAGCAGCTTCAGCTGCAGGCGCATGCCGATCAGCGACTGCGCCAGGGAATCGTGCAGCTCGTTGCCGATGATGTTGCGCTCCTCCATGATGGCGAGGCGGCGCGCCTCGCCCTCCAGGCGCGCCTTCTCGATGGCGAGCCCGAGGTGGCGGCCCACGCTGATCAGCAGATCGGGCATGTCCTCGCCCATGGCCGCGAGCGGCCGGTCGAGAAACAGGTTGTACACCCCGAGGATGCGGTCCTGGTACTGGACCGGAACCGCCACGAACTCGGTGCAGTCGGGCTCGAGCATCGGCCGCCCGATGAGCGCCGCGCAGGGCGCGGTGCCGCGCTGCAGGCGCAGCCCCCCTTCGCTCGCCGCCCAGCCGCAGGGACAGCGCTGTGCCGCCATCAGCCGGTCGCGCTCGGCCACCTCCGGGGCGAGCCCGCGGCTCGCGGCGAGACGCGTGCGGCCGTCCCCGGTGGCGAGCCGCACGCTCGCCGCCCGTGCGTCCACCAGCTCGATGAAGGCCTCGAGAAAGCCGTCGAGCAGCTGCTCGAGGCTGCCGGGCTGGCTGAGCGTGGTGGCGACCTCGTAAAGGATGTCGAGCGATTGCGTCTTGCGCGCAAGGCGCACCGCCTGGGTCTGCGACGGCAGCGGGGGAGCGGGTTCTGCCATACCGCGACTCAGACTAGCACGTCAGCGCGCGGGCCGCGGCGCCTTGTGCGAAGGGTCGTTCGGGTTGATGAAGATGAAGCGCCACTCGCCGGGATTGATCTCCACGTAGTCCAGGGTGGCGCCGGTCAGCAGCTCGACGCTGCCGGGCGAAACGAGGATCGTGACGCCGTTCGAGACCACCAGAGCGTCGTCCTCGGCGCGCTCGTCGAAGCCCATGCCGTACTCGATGACGCCCTTCGCGTCCAGGCGCGCGGCGAGGCGCAGGCCTGCGCCGCCCGCCGACTGCTGGATCTGCGCCGCCGCCTGCGGCGTGACGGTAATCATGCCTTCAGCCGGTGCTCCATGCCCGCGGCCTGCGCATGCCGGCGATCTTGCAGGCCTGCTTGACGTAGCCGTAGGGGAACAGCCGGAACAGATCGTTGCGGTCCGCCTGGTCCGGCCCCCGGTACTCGGCCAGATGCTTCATCACGTGGCGAGCGTCGGGCGCGATGTGATGCTCCTCGTAGTACCGACGCATGAAACGCAGCACCGTCCAGTGCGCCTCCGTGAGCGCGACGCCCTCCTTGCGCGCCAGCGCCTCGGCGAGCGATTCGTTCCAGTCGGCGGGGTCGACGAGGTAGCCCTCTTCATCGAACGTCATCAGGCATGGGTCTCCGTGGTAGTACAGCGCCGCGCGAACTCCGCGAAACGCGCGGCCCAGTGGTGGCCCGCGACATCGCGCAGGTGCGCATAGGACGCCAGCAGGTTCTTGTACACGATGCCGTCGTGCCGGCCGTCGATGCCGTGGCCGCGCTCGACGTCGTAGGCGAACTCGAGCCCGGGCGCGAGGTTCTCGACGCTCGAGTAGTGGAACTCGTGCGCGCGGATGAGGGCCGGCGCGCCGGCCGGGCGCGCCGGCCAAGGCCCGCGGCCGGTTTCGCGCAGGTGCACGTAGCCGCGCCCTACCGGGCGCGCATGCATGACGATGTCCGCCGGCAGCACGCCCGCCATCTCGGCGCGCCGGCCGTTCCACTGGATCGAGCGCGCGAGGTACATCAGGCCGCCGCACTCGGCGTAGGCGGGCATGCCGGCCTCGATGGCGCTGCGCACCGCGGCGCGCAGCCCGGCGTTCGCCGCGAGCGCCTCCATCTGCGTCTCCGGAAAGCCGCCGCCGATGAACAGGGCATCCACATCCGGCAGGCGCCTGTCGCGCAAGGCGTCGAACGGCACGAGCTCGGCGCCCGCCTCGCGCAGCGCCTCGAGGTCGCCGGGGTAGTAGAAGCCGAACGCAGCGTCGCGCGCAATACCCAGGCGCAGCGCAGACCCCCGAAAACCAGGGACAGACCACGTTTTCTTTTCACCGCCTGCCTCGGAAAACGTGGTCTGTCCCTGAGCCGAGCGTGCGACGCCGAGCAGCGCGTCGAGATCCACCTGCGCGGCGATGCGCGCGGCGATCTCCGCCACGATCGCGCGTGCGGCCTGCGCCTCGTTGCTCGGGA
This sequence comes from Burkholderiales bacterium, assembly GCA_036374055.1. GTDB lineage: Bacteria > Pseudomonadota > Gammaproteobacteria > Burkholderiales > SG8-39 > SCGC-AG-212-J23. The sequence goes on along the minus strand of DASUUN010000312.1, from coordinate 238 downwards.
CGAGGCCCAGGTGGCGCTCGGCGATCGCCATGCGCTCGTCGTGCTGCACCGCCCCGAGCACCGGCACGCCCGTGTAGTGCGCGATCACCGCCCGCAGCTTGGCCTCGTGGCGCGCGCCGCCGAGCTGGTTGAGGATCACGCCGGCGATGCGGATCTGCGGATCGAACGCCTGGAAGCCGAGGATGAGCGGCGCGATGCCGCGCGTCATGCCGCGCGCGTCGATCACCAGCACCACGGG
>DASUUN010000311.1:0-3409 GCA_036374055.1 Burkholderiales bacterium | reverse complement strand
ATGCGCATCGAGAACCTCCTTCAGCGTGACGCCCGCCACGGTCATGCACTCGAGGTGCAGCAGCGGCTTGAGCTCGCGCATCACGGCGCCCACGCCGCCGGCAGCGTAGAGGTCGGACATGTAGTGCTGCCCCGTGGGCTTCAGGTCGACCAGCACCGGCGTGCTGTCCGAGATCTCGTTCAGCCTGTTCAGCGAGACGTCGATTCCCGCGCGGCCGGCGATCGCGGTGAGGTGCACGATGGCGTTGGTCGAGCCGCCGATCGCCAGGAGCACGCGCAGTGCGTTTTCCACCGACTTCGGTGTGATGATCTCCGAGGGACGCAGGGGGTGCTTGGTCAGCTCCACGGCGCGCTTGCCGCTCGCCTCGGCGGCGCGCAGCCGGTCGGCATGCACGGCGGGGATCGCGGCCGTGCCGGGCAGCGCCATGCCGAGCGCCTCGGCGATCGAGGCCATGGTGGATGCGGTGCCCATCACCGCGCAGGTGCCGGCGGTGGTCGCGAGGTTGCCTTCGATGGTCTCAATTTCAACGGCATCGACTTTCCCTGCCCGGTGCAGCGCCCAGAAGCGCCGGCAGTCGGTGCAGGCGCCCAGGCGCTCGCCGCGAAAGGAGGTGGGCATCATCGGTCCGGCGAGCAGCTGCACCGCCGGCAGGTCCGCCGAGGCGGCGCCCATCAGCTGCGCCGGCACGGTCTTGTCGCAGCCGCCGACCAGCACCACCGCGTCCATCGGCTGGGCGCGGATCATCTCCTCGACGTCCATCGACATCAGGTTGCGGAACATCATCGACGTCGGGCTGAGGAATACCTCGCCGAGCGACACGGTCGGGAACTCGATCGGCAGGCCGCCCGCGGCGAGCACGCCGCGCTTCACCGCCTCGATCAGCTCCGGGAAATGGCGGTGGCAGTTGTTGAAGCCGCTGCGCGAGTCGGCGATGCCGACCACGGGACGCTCCAGCATCTCGCCCGAGTAGCCCATGCTCTTGGCGAAAGAGCGGCGCAGGTAGAGCGAGAACGCCGGGTCGCCGTAGTTGGTGAGGCCCCTGGCGACCCCGAGCGGCTTCTTGGCCGGCATGCCGCCTCAGCCCTCGACCACCGGCTCTACGTAAATCTCCACGCGGCGGTTGGCCTGGCGGCCGGCCTCGGAGCTGTTGCTCGCCACCGGCTGGCTCTCGCCCTTGCCCGCGGTGGCGAGCCGCAGCGCATCGACCCGCTGCGACTCGAAGTACTGCGCCACCGACAGGGCGCGCCGCTGGGACAGGTCCTGGTTGTACTTGTCCGAGCCGGTGCTATCCGTGTGGCCGACGATGGTGAGCGTGGTCTTGTTATAGCGCACCACTACGTCGGCCAGCTTGTCCATGGTGCTCTGGAACCCGGGCTTGATGGCAGTCGAGTTGGTGTCGAACGCCGTCTGACTGGTCATGGTGATGCGCACGATGTCGTTCGGCAGCTTTTCCACCTTCGCCTGCCCGGCCTGGATCTCCGGCGCCAGGTTCTTTTCCAGGTCGCGCTTCTGGTTGTCCATGTACTTGCCCACCGCGCCGCCGGCGAGGCCGCCGCCGATGGCGCCGATCAGCGCGCCCTTCGTGCGGTTCTTGCGGTAGGCCGCGGCGCCCAGCACGGCGCCGCCGATGGCGCCGATGGCGGCGCCTTTCTCCCAGCCCTCGAACGGGCGGTCACTCGGGCGCTTGAAGCCCTCGGCGCAGCCGGCGAGCGCGATTGCCACGACAATCCAGATCAGTTTTTTCATGTGGTTCCCCATACCTCGTTAGCGGTTTCCAAGATCAATTCGAGCTTCCTGCGCGTGTCGTCCTGCGTGACCGTCTGCCCGCCGCCGCCGCCGCTGGAAAAGCCGCACTGCGGCCCGATCCCGAGCTGTCCCAGCGGCACGTGCTTCGCCGCCGCCTCGATCCGCCGTTTCAGCAGGTCCTTGGCCTCGAGCACCGGCGTCTTGGTGCTGACCAGGCCGAGGATCACGCGCTTGCCTTTGGGCACGAAGCGCAACGGCGAGAAGTCGCCGGCACGCTCGGTATCGTATTCCAGGCAGTAGGTGGTGGCGTCCACGCGGTTGAACAGGGCATCGGCGATCGGCTCGTAGCCGCCTTCGGCCATCCACGCGCCCTTCAGGTTGCCCCGGCACAGGTGGATGCCGATCGCCATGCCCGCGGGCCGGTCCCTGACGCAGTCGTTGAACAACGCCGCATAGCGCCCGGTCAGCTCGTCGGGGTCCTCGCCGCGCGCCGCCACGTCCTCGCGCGCTTGCGCGTCGCAGTTGCACGGCAGCGCGGTGTCGTCGAGCTGCAGATAGCTGCAGCCCTCGGCGGCGAGGTCAGCGATCTCCTCGCGGTAGATTCTCACCAGGTCCTCGAAGAACGCGTCACGGTCGCGATAGATTGAAGTCTCGAACGCTTTCGGTCCAAGGAAATAGTGCATCACGTCGGGCGCTGCCATCGTCACCTTCGGCACGCCGCGCCGCACCGCGGATTTCAGGAAGCGGTAGTCGTCCGCCACGATGCGCCGCCTGCGCCTGAGCGGCGCCTTCGCGTAGGGCGAGGAGGCCACGCCGATGACGCGGCTCGAATCGCGGAAGGTGAGCGTACCGTCGCGCAGGCCGAATCCCTCGATCGCATCGATGAACCCGGCGGACCAGCTGCGCCGCCGGAACTCGCCGTCGGTGACGGTCGGCAGGCCGATCGACTCCTGGAACGCCACGATGTCGCGGATGCTTTCGTCCTGCACCGCCTTGAATGCCTCGGCGTCGATGCTGCCCGTCTTGCGGGCCCGCGCGGCCTCGAGAAGGCGGGGCGGGCGCACGAAGCTGCCGACATGCTCAACCCTGAAAGCGGTCATCGATACTCGGCCCGCAGCAGCTTCGCGCCTTCCACCAGCGCCTTCATCTTGCCGTAGGCGACCTCGCGCGGCAGGTATTTCATGCCGCAGTCGGGCGCAAGAATCATGTCTTCGGGCTTCAGATACTTCAACGCGCGCCTGGCGCGCTCGACCACGGTCTGCGGCGTCTCGATCGCCATGTCGTCGAGGTTGATGACGCCCACCATGATCTTCTTCCCGGGCAGCTTCTGCAGCACCGAGCAGTCGAGGTTCGATTGCGCGGTCTCGATGGAAACCTGCTTGCACGAGCAGTCGGCGAACTCGGGCAGGAAGGAATATCCCGAGGGCCGCGCATGGATGATGGCGGCGTAGCCGAAGCAGATATGCACCGCCGTCTCCCCGGTCACGCCCTCGAGCGCGCGGTTTAGCGCCTTGAGCCCGAACTGGCGCGCCTTCTCCGGCCGCGCCTGCATGTAGGGCTCGTCGATCTGCACGATGTCCGCCCCGGCGGCGAACAGGTCCTTGATCTCCTGGTTCACCGCGGCGGCGTAGTCCAGCGCCGCCTCCTCCTCCGACTTGTAGAA
>DASUUN010000310.1:0-8765 GCA_036374055.1 Burkholderiales bacterium | reverse complement strand
CTGCGCCACGCGCTCGCCCGGCTGCTGCTGTCCGCGCGCGGCTACCACCGCGTCCTACGCGTGGCCCGTACCATCGCCGATCTGGCGGAAAAAACCTCGATCAGCGCAGAGCACATCGCCGAAGCGATACAGTATCGGCGTCTCGACGCCAGCTTTTAGTGAATGCCAACTTACGCAATCGGCGATGTACAGGGCTGCTTTGACGAGCTGAAGCGGCTGCTCTCGGAAATCGGCTACCGGAAGAGCGACCGCCTGTGGTTCGTGGGCGACCTCGTCAACCGCGGCCCAAAGTCCCTCGAAGTGCTGCGCTTCGTGCGCGAGCTGCGGGATGCCGCGGTCGTGGTGCTTGGCAACCACGACCTGCACCTCGTGAGCCAGCACGAGGGCTTCGAGCGCACGCGCGCCGACGACACCTTCGCCGACGTGCTGCAGGCGCCGGACGCCCGGGAGCTGGTCGACTGGCTGCGCACGCGGCCCATGATGCACGTGGAAGGAGGCTACGCCATGGTGCATGCGGGCCTGCTACCGCAATGGAGCATCGGCAAGGCCGTCTCGTTGGGGGCCGAGGTGGAGGCCGCCCTCGCCGCCCCCGATTACCGTGAATTCCTGAAGAACATGTACGGCAGCCAGCCGGATCAATGGAGCGATTCCCTGCGCAGCTGGGACCGGCTGCGGGTGATCGTGAACGCGATGACGCGGCTGCGTTTTTGCACGCCGCAGGGCAGGATGGATTTCCGCGCCAAGGGCAAGGCGGCGCCCGCGGGGCGCGTGCCCTGGTTCGACCTCAGAAGCGATGACGAGACCATTGTCTGCGGCCATTGGTCCGCGCTGGGCTTGAAGACGGGTGCAAAGCTCGCGGCGCTGGACAGCGGCTGCGTCTGGGGCGGCAGGCTCACCGCCCTGCGGCTTGAGGATCGCGCCCTGTTCCAAGTACCCTGCGCCGGTTACCAGGCGGCCGGAGGAGAGTGATGGAAAATTGCGTGTTTTGCAGGATCGTCGCGCGGCAGATCCCTTCCATGGTGGTGCACGAGGACGAGCACACCCTCGCCTTCATGGACATCGGCCAGGTGAACCCGGGCCACGTACTGGTGGCGGTGAAGCAGCATGCCGAGAACATCTTTGCCCTGGACGAGGCGCAGGCGGCAGCGGCGTTCCGGGCCGCAGCGCGGGTAGCGCGCGCGATCCGCGACGCCTTTGCCCCGCAGGGCTTATCGGTCTATCAGGCGAACGGCAGCGCGGCCGGCCAGACGGTATTCCACTTCCACATCCACCTCGTGCCGCGCCACGACGGCGACGGCATGGCGCTCACCTGGCCGGTGAAGAATCCGCCGCGCGAGAAGCTGGCGGAATACGCCGAAAAGATCAGGGCGAGACTCGCGTAACGCCGCCGGAGGTCAGCAGGCGCACGCGCTGGCCGGGCACGAACTTGTCGGTTTCCTCCTGCACCACCGCGCGCAGCTCGCCGTTCTGCAGCCGCACGGTGATCTCGACGCCGGGCCGACGCGTCGTGCCTTCCTCGACCGCCTGTCCGGCCACGCCGCCGCCCACCGCGCCCAGCACGCCCGCGACCGCAGAGCCCCTGCCGCTGCCCACGCCGCTGCCGGCGACGCCGCCCACGATGCCGCCCGCGGCCGCGCCGATGCCCGAGCGGGTGCCCTGGATGGTGACCGGCCTCACCGATTCCACCGTGGCGAGGCGCACGGTCTGCTCGCGCAGCGCCTCCTCGCGCGAGTACACGTCGCCGGACTTCGACGTAGCGCAGCCGGCGAGGGCGGCCGAAGCGGCCAGGGCCGCGAGCAACAACCGGGTCTTCATAAGCTCATCCTTTCCACGGCGAATAGCCGAACGCGCGCTTGAAGCGCGCCTGTATTTCCTCGCGCGGCAGGGCGTGGTTCTGCCCGCCGCGGTGCGCGATCTTGACGGCGCCCATCACCGACCCGAGTTTACCGGCCGACGGCCAGTCCCAGCCGTGTGATATGCCATAGAGCAGCCCGGCGCGGTAGGCATCGCCGCACCCCGTCGGGTCGACCACGCTATCGGCTCGAACGCACGGAATGTCGTGGCGTTGACCGCCGGCGAAGATGATCGAGCCGCGCGCACCCTGCGTATAGACCAGCGCCTTCACCCCGCGCGCGATGTCGTCGAGCTTGCGGCCGGTCTTCTCCTCCAGCAGCTTGCCTTCGTAGTCGTTGAGCGCGACGAAGTCGGCGAGGCCCAGGAACTCCTCCAGCTCCTCGCCGGAGAACATCGGCAGCCCCTGACCCGGATCGAACAGGAACGGCACGCCATGCTGCGCGCATTCGCGGGCGTGCTGCTGCATGCCCTGCTTGCCGTCGGGGCCGATGATCGCCAGGCGCGCGCCCAGGCTGCGGCTCACGTGGTTCTCGTGCGAGTAGTTCATCGCCCCGGGATGGAAGTTGGTGATCTGGTTGTTGTCCAGGTCGGTGGTAATGAAGCCCTGCGCGGTGAACTGGCCGGGGATGCGCCTGAAATGCTCGGTGCCGATGCCGAGCTTGCGAAAGCGCGCGAGGTACGGGTCGATGTCCTCGCCCACCGTGGCCATGATCAGCGGCTCGTCGCCCAGCAGGCGCAGGGTGTAGCCGATGTTTCCCGCGGTGCCGCCGTACTCGCGGCGCATCTCCGGCGTGAGGAAGCAGACGTTGAGGATATGCAGCTGGTCCGGCAGCAAATGGTTCCGGAAGCGGTCGGGGAACACCATGATGGTGTCGTAGGCGATGGACCCGGTGACGAGGATGCTCATGAGGGATAGAAAAGCTCCAGGCGATAGCCGCTGGCCCGCGTGCGGCTGGTGTCGAAGTAAACCGTGAGGGCGGCTTCGCCGCCCGGGTCGATGCCTTTGCCGATCAGCGCCGCGGCTTTGCCTGCGTCGAGGTAGTCGCGCGGCCCGAGCACCCGGCTGACGACGTGGCGCCCGGCGTCATCCGTGAGCGCGAATTGCAGCGCGGGGAACTCCTGCGGGAAGGGCGCCTTGTTGCGGATCACCGCGTTGAGGACGATCACGCCCTCGCGTCCGGGGGCCGCGCGCACCTCGTACGAGTCGATGCTGAGCAGGGCGAGCTGGCGCGGCAGCGGCACCTCGCAGCGCAGCAGCCGGCACGCGTCGTCGAGCGGCGCGCGCGCCCACGGCGCGGCGGCCGCGATCTCCGCGCGATAGTGGTACGTCGCCTGACCGGCCAGCGCGAGGGCGGCGAGCACCGAAAGCGTCCACCACAAGGCCCGCCGGGGCGGACGCAGGTCCTCGGCCATGAACGCCGGCAGGGGCTCGGTGTCGTCGAGCGCGCCGCGCGCGTCGGGCTTGCGCGAAGGATCGAACAGCCCGAGCTGCGGCGAAGGCTCGAGCAGCAGCGGCTCGCTGCCCTCCTCCACCAGCGCCTTGATGCCGTCGAACACCGCGCCGCACTTGCCGCAGCGCACGCGCCCGCCGCGCGCCGACAGCTGACCCGGAACCACGCGGAACGCGGTGGCGCAGCTCGGGCAGCGGGTGATCAAGCTCATTTGCGCGCCCCGACGAGCAGGGTCCAGCCTTCCTGCACCTCGCCTGTCTCCATTTCAAACCAGGGCTCGTAGGCGGCGGCGACCTCGGCAGCCTGCGACTCGAGGATGCCCGAGAGCGCGATACGCCCGCGCGCGGCGCTGCGCCCGGTGAGCAGGGGGGCAAGCACGATCAGCGGCTGGGCGAGGATGTTGGACACCACGATGTCGTAGGTTGCCGCTTCGAGCGCCTCGGGGAGCGTGGCGCGCAGGGCGACGCGGTTCGCGCGCGCATTGGCCGCGGCGGTCTGCACCGCCTGGGGATCCACGTCCACGCCATCGACGCGCGCCGCGCCCAGCTTGGCGGCGGCAATTGCCAATATACCGGAGCCGCAGCCGTAATCGAGCACCCGCTCGCCTCCCCGGATGGCTTGCTCGAGAAACGACAGGACCAGGCGCGTCGTGGGATGCGTCCCGGTCCCGAAGGCGAGACCCGGGTCGAGCTGCACCGCGGCCCTGCCCGGCGGCGCCGGGTGCCACGTGGGGCCGACCCAAAGGCGCGCGCCGATCTCGACCGGCGCAAACTGCGCCTGGGACCTGCGTACCCAGTCCTCGTCGGCGACCTCGGCGGCCGAGAAGCGCGGGGCCGGCAGATCGAGCGACGCGCTGACGCGCCGCACGAGCTCGGCCGGATCGATGTCGCGAGCGAGCAGCGCGTGCAGCGAGGGCCGCGGCGCATCGAGGTTGTCGATTGCGACCGACTGCGCGCCGGCCTCGAGCAGCGCTTCGCTGAACGCCTCCGCCGCCGCGGGGTCCAGCTCCAGCGTAAGGCCGAGCCAGGCCATTACAGGTGGGACATTACTTCTTCTTCTTCTGCTCTTGGGCGAGCTTCTGCTCGAGGTAATGGATCGAAACCCCGCCGCGCATGAAGCGGGTGTCGTTCAGCAGCTCGCGGTGCAGCGGAATGTTGGTCTGGATGCCCTCCACTACCATCTCGGACAGGGCGATGCGCATGCGGCTCATCGCCTGCTCGCGGCTCGCGCCGTAGGCGATCACCTTGCCCACCATCGAATCGTAGTTTGGCGGCACGGTATAGCCCTGGTACACGTGCGAGTCGACGCGGATGCCGGGCCCGCCCGGCGGGTGGTACGAGGTGATCCTGCCCGGCGAAGGGGTGAAGCGGTAGGGGTCTTCGGCGTTGATGCGGCACTCGATGGCATGGCCGCGCAGCTGGATGTCCTTCTGGCGAAAGCGCAGCTTTTCGCCCGCCGCGATGTGGATCTGCTCCTGCACGATGTCGATGCCGGTGATCATCTCGGTGACCGGGTGCTCCACCTGCACCCGGGTGTTCATCTCGATGAAGAAGAACTCGCCGTCCTCGTACAGGAACTCGAAGGTGCCGGCGCCGCGGTAGGCGATGCGGCGGCAGGCGTCGACGCAGCGCTCGCCGATCTTGTCGCGCAGCTTGGCCGGCAGGTCGGGCGCAGGCGCCTCCTCGATCACTTTCTGGTGGCGCCGCTGCAGCGAGCAGTCGCGCTCGCCGAGGTACACCGCGTTCTTGTGGGCGTCGGCGAGCACCTGGATCTCGATGTGGCGCGGCTGCTCGAGGTAGCGCTCGAGATAGACCACCGGATTGGCGAAAGCGGCCTGGGCCTCGGTGCGCGTCATGTTGACGGCGTTCAGCAGGGCGGCCTCGGTATGCACCACGCGCATGCCGCGTCCGCCGCCGCCGCCAGCCGCCTTGATGATGACCGGGTAGCCGACCTTGCGCGCGATGCGCACGATCTCCTTCGGGTCGTCGGGCAGGGCGCCGTCCGAGCCCGGCACGCAGGGCACGCCGGCCTTGGTCATCGCCTGCTTGGCGCTCACCTTGTCGCCCATCAGGCGGATGTTCTCGGGGCGCGGCCCGATGAACGCGAATCCGGAGCGCTCCACCTTCTCGGCGAAATCGGCGTTCTCGGAAAGAAAGCCGTAGCCCGGGTGAATGGCCTCGGCGTCGGTGACCTCCGCGGCGCTGATGATCGCCGGGATGTTGAGGTAACTCGCCGCGGCGGGCGGCGGGCCGATGCACACCGACTCGTCGGCGAGCTTGACGTATTTCGCCTCGGTGTCGGCTTCCGAGTGGACCACCACGGTGCGGATGCCCATCTCCCGGCAGGCGCGCTGGATGCGCAGCGCGATCTCGCCGCGGTTGGCGATCAGGATCTTGCCGAACATTTCAGCCCAGGATGAAAAGCGGCTGGCCGTATTCCACCGGCTGCCCGTTCTCGACCAGGATCGCCTTCACCACGCCGGCGGCGTCGGCCTCGATCTCGTTCATCAGCTTCATCGCCTCGATGATGCAGACCGTGTCGCCCTCCTTGACCGTCTGGCCGACCTCGACGAACGCCTTGGCGTCCGGAGACGGGGAGCGATAGAAGGTACCGACCATCGGGGCCTTGATGACCGGCCCCTCATGGATCGGCGGCGCCTCTGCTGCCGGCGCCGCGGCAGGCACTGCGCTGGGCCGGCTCTCGACGGTAGCGGGCCCGGCCGTGGGGCTGGCGGGAAGGCCCGAGACGCTCACGTGCCCTCCGCGAACGATCTTGACCTTCTCCTCCCCCTCGGTGATCTCGAGTTCGGCGATGCCGGACTCCTGCACCAGGTCAATGAGTTTCTTCAGCTTGCGCAGGTCCATCCGTTCCCCGTCAGGAGGAATGCAGCTTTCCGGTTTATTAGCGCGTTTTTCGCCGCAGAAGGCGGCATTTTAACGTAACAAGCCGGCTACCGCCGCGTCCAGGTCAGCCGCGGAGAAGGCCCCCAGCTTGCGGCCAACTAGACGCCCGCGCCGGTCGAGCAGCACCGTAAAGGGTAGGCCTCCGCTTGCATTGCCCAAGCTCCGCATCAACTCAATTGCGGCCGACCCCGCCAACAGGACGGGGTAGGCGATCTTAACTGATTTCCCAAATTCGCTGACGTTCGCCGCATTATCTATGGCAATGCCTACAACTTGAATGCCTTTATCCACGTACTTGTGCTGCGCAGCATTGAGGAGTGGGATCTCCTCGCGGCAAGGTGCGCACCAAGTCGCCCAGAAGTTGCATACCAAGCTGCGGCCCTGCCACTCGAGCAGCTGGCGCGACTGACCGGCGAGGTCTGGAAAGCGGCTGGCCAGGAGATCGGCAGCGCCGCTGCGGGCCTGCAGCGCCAACGCGCCCACGACCCCGCCAACGGCGGCGGCACCGAGCGCGACGGCGCCAAGGATCAGCGCGTCACGTCGGCCCGGGGCCATTGCGCACGAGCGCTCCCACTTCCGTGATGCCCGCGCGGTCCGCGACCCGCCCTGCCTGCGATGTCTTGAGCGCCACTCGCTCGTCGCGCGGGTCGAAGATCGACAGCCGCAGCGGAGCGCCGTCCCAGGTGAGCGACAGCACGCTGACCGCATGCGCGCGGTCGCCGGCGTAACGGCGGCCCTCCCGCGTGTCGTAGCTGAGGTTGCGGTCCAGCAGGAAAATCTCCACTTCCTTCACGCTGTCGGGGAACAGCTGCAGCTCGATCTCGGCATAGGGGCCGGCGACCCCCTTTAGCACCGGTCCGGTCAGGTACGGATTGAAGCGCTCGAGGGCGCGCATCGCGTCCAGCGCGATCTCCCTCAGCTCGGCGATGCGCTGCGGATGCTCGTCGGCCTGGTACAGCGCGAGGTACTCGCGCAGCTCGGCCTCGATCTCGTCGTTTCCGGGGAGCGCCTGCGCGTCGGTGACGCCGAGCTGCCTGGCCGCCTTGCGCTTGGCGAGCGCGAAGTCGTCGATGCCGTCCTCGGCCATGAGGCGCGCGGCCGCGGCGGCGATGCGCGCCCGCGTTCCGGCCTGCCGGCTCTTGCTGCTTTTGCGGGTCATCGGAGGGATTGCCTGAGCCCCGGAATATAGCGCAGCAGGTCGCATAGAATCGCCGTCCTGCCATGAGCGCGCATCTGCACATCCTCGGTATCTGCGGCACTTTCATGGGCGGCATCGCGGCCATTGCCAAGGCCGCCGGCTACCGGGTCACCGGCTGCGACGCCAATGTTTATCCGCCCATGAGCGACCAGCTGCGGGCGCTGGGCGTCGAGCTCACCGAGGGTTTCGATGAGCAGCAGCTCGTCATCCGGCCCGACGTGTGGGTGGTGGGGAACGTGGTTACACGCGGCAACCCGCTGATGGAGGCCATTCTCGACCACGGGGAGCGCTACGTGTCGGGCCCTCAGTGGCTCTCGGAGCATGTCCTCGCCGGCAAGCACGTGCTGGCGGTGGCCGGCACCCACGGCAAGACCACCACCTCGTCGATGCTCGCCTGGATCCTGGAGCGGGCGGGAAGGGCGCCGGGCTTCCTCATCGGCGGCGTGCCGGTCGACTTTCCGGTATCGGCGCGGCACACCGGCTCGCCGCTCTTCGTCATCGAGGCGGACGAGTACGACACCGCCTTTTTCGACAAGCGCTCCAAGTTCGTTCACTACCGTCCCCGCACGGCGATATTGAACAATCTGGAAATGGATCATGCCGACATCTTCGAGGATCTTGCTTCTATTGAGCGGCAATTCCACCATTTCGTGCGCACCGTACCCCGGACTGGGCGGGTGATCGTCAACGGCGCCGACGAGGCACTGAAGCGGGTACTCACCCTAGGGGTATGGTCGCCGGTAGAGGCGTTCGGTGTGCCGGGCGCCTGGGAAGCAGGGCCGGCCGACGCCGACGGCAGCTTCGAGATTGCCTGGCAGGGCAAGCCGGCGGGGAGGGTCCGCTGGGGGCAGCTCGGCGACCATAACCGGCTGAACGCGCTCGCCGCCGTCGCTGCGGCGCGGCATGCCGGCGTCGAGCCGGCTGCGGCGATTGAAAGCCTCGCCAGCTTCTCCGGGGTGCGCCGGCGTATGCAGGTGCGCGGCAGCGCCGGGGGCGTGACGGTCTACGACGACTTCGCCCATCATCCGACGGCGATCCGCACCACCGTCGAAGGGCTGCGTCAGCGCATCGGTCGCAGCCGCATCCTCGCGGTGCTCGAGCCGCGCTCCAACACCATGAAGCGCGGTGTCATGAAGGACCAGCTTCCGCCCAGCCTGGCCGCGGCGGATCGCATCTATGTGTACAGCGCCGGGCTGGGCTGGGATGCTCAGGCGGTGTTCGGCGCGCTAGGCGCGCGCGCCCGCTGCGACGACGACCTGGAGCGGCTGATTGCCGCGGTGGTCGCTGAAGCGGGTGCCGGCGACCATGTCCTCGTCATGTCGAATGGCGGCTTCGGCGGAATCCACGAGAAGCTGCTGC
>DASUUN010000309.1:0-3409 GCA_036374055.1 Burkholderiales bacterium | reverse complement strand
GAATTCCACAGCTACTATAATGCCGAGCGCATCCTCGTCGACGACGAGGCGCTGCGCGCGGCGCGACTGGCGCTGTGCGCGGCGGTGCGCCAAACGCTCGCCAACGGCCTGTCGCTGCTCGGCGTCAGTGCCCCGGAGAAGATGTAGAACGATAATGAGCCGCCGACCGAGGAACCTCCCCGCGACCCGCAAGCGCTCCTCCGGCGGCTTCCTGCTCGGCATGTTCGTCGGCCTGTTCGTCGGCCTGACGGTGTCGCTGATGGTCGCGTTCTACCTGAACAAGACGCCGATTCCGTTCGTCACCGCCAAGAAGCCGCCCGAGAAGAACGGCGCGGTGGCGAAGCCGCCGGCCATCGCCGGCCTGCCCTCGGGCGCGCCGGCGGCGGCGCCCGAGAAGCCGAAGTTCGACTTCTACAAGATCCTGCCGGGGCAGGAGGAGACGGTTTCCGACAAGGAGCTGCGGGAACGAATGCGCACGGCGCGCAGTCAACAGGAAAGCCCGAAGGACGTTTATTTCATACAGGCGGGCTCGTTCCAGAACCCCGCGGACGCCGACAACCAGAAGGCCCGGCTCGCGATCCTGGGATTCGAGTCCAGCGTCGAGCCGGCGAACCTGCCCGACAAGGGCACCTGGTACCGCGTGCGGCTGGGGCCGTACAACAAGCTCGACGAGATCAACCGCATCCGCCAGGCGCTGGCGCAGAACAACATCGACGCCAGCCTGGTGAAGATCAAGGAGCCGCAGTCGCGATGAAACGGATCTTCTCGCTGTTCGCCGGCGTACTGCTCGCCCTGCCGCTCGGCGCGGCCGCGCAGCAGGGACAGTACAACGAGATCAGGCCGCCGGTGCCGGTGGAAGGCACGGACAAGATCGAGGTGATCGAGTTCTTCTGGTACGGGTGCATCCACTGCTACAACCTCGAGCCCGCGCTCGAGTCCTGGATCAAGACGCTGCCGAAGGACGTGGAGTTCCGCCGCGTGCCGGCGGTGTTCAACGAGCGCTGGGGGCTGGACGCGTCGATCTACTACGCCATGGAAGCCCTGGGCCTGGTCGACAAGCTGCACCGGCCGCTGTTCGATGCCATCCACAAGAACCGCCTGCGCACCGACAACCAGCAGGAATTCAGCGAGTGGCTGACCAGGCAGGGGGTGGACGCGAAGAAGTTCGTGGAGACGGTGAAGTCCTTCGGCGTGCGCAGCAAGACGCGCCGCGCCGTGCAGCTCACCGTGCAGTACAAGATCGACGGCACGCCGGCCATGGCGGTGCACGGCCGCTACACCATCCCCGCCCAGGCGGGCGTGTTCAAGGTGGTCGACGATCTCGTCGACCGCGTGCGCAAGGAAAAGTAGAAAAGCACCCATGCGGGTCGTCATCACCGGTGCTTCTTCCGGCATCGGTGAAGCGCTCGCGCGCCACTATGCCGGCGAGGGCGCGGTCCTGGGTCTCATCTCGCGCCGGGTCCCGGCGGCCGGCCTGCCCGGGAAGGTGATCCACTATCCGGCGGACGTCACCGACGTATCGGCCCTCGGGAGCGTCGCCGCGGATTTCGGCACGCCGGACCTGGTGATCGCCAATGCCGGCGTCGGCGTCGGCACGCACGGCGAAGACATCGCCGACGTGGAGAAGCTGCGCCGCGTGCTCGACGTGAACGTCGCCGGCCTCGCCGCCACGCTTGCCGCGTTCGCGCCGGGAATGCGAAAGGCGGGGCGCGGCACGCTCGCGGGCATCGCCAGCGTCGCGGGCTTTCGCGGCCTGGCGGGAAACGGCGCGTACTGCGCCTCCAAGGCGGCGGCGATCACCTGGATGGAGAGCCTGCGCGCCGAGCTCTACGGCAGCGGCGTCTGCGTCGTGTGCGTGTGCCCCGGCTACATTGACACCCCGATGACGCGGGTGAACCGCTTCCGCATGCCGTTCCTGCTGCCCGCCGACGAAGCCGCGCGCCGCATCGCGCGAGTGATCGCCGCGAGGCGCCGGCTCGCGGTCATCCCCTGGCAGATGGCAGCCGTGTCAGTGCTGCTGCGGCTGATGCCGGGATGGCTTTACGACCGCCTGGCGGCGGCCGCCCCGCGCAAACCCAGAGACGTCCGGATCTGAAGTGCAAAAATAGGGACGTACCCCATTTTCGTTTTTGGAAAATGGGGTACGTCCCTATTTTCTTATCCGCGGGTGGCCCAGGCGCAGCATGGCGTAGCTGCCGGGGGCGTCTTCGAGCGCGTCCCTGGGGGTGCGGGCCGGGACTTTGGGCGTGTCCGCGTTGTGCTTGTCGATCCACGCCTGCCAGTCGTCCCACCACGAGCCGGGCACCTGCCGGGCGCCGGCGAACCACTCGTCCGCGCTCGCCGGGAAGGCTTCGTTCGCCCAGTAGTGGTACTTCTTCGCTCCCGGCGGATTGACGATGCCGGCGATGTGGCCCGAGCCGCCCAGGACGAAGCGCACCGGCCCGCCGAGGTAGCGCGCGCCCTTGTACGTGGTCTGCCAGGGCGCGATGTGGTCCTCGACGGTGGAGATGAAGTAGGCGGGGATTTTCACCTTCGACAGATCGAGCGGCACCCCGGCGAGCGTGATGCCGCCGGGCACGCCCATCAGGTTCTTGATGTACATGTTGCGCAGGTAGAAGCTGTGCATGCGCGCCGGCATGCGCGTCGAGTCGGCGTTCCAGTAGAGCAGGTCGAACGGGAACGGATCCTTGCCGAGGAGGTAGTTGTTCACCACGAACGACCACACCAGGTCGTTGGCGCGCAGCATGTTGAAGGTGCTCGCCATCTCCGAGCCCTCGAGGTAGCCGCGCTCGTTCATCTTCTTCTCGAGGTTCGCGACCTGCGCCTCGTCGATGAACACGCCGAGCTCCCCGGGCTGCGAGAAATCGAGCAGGCTGACGAAGAACGTCGCGCTCTTCACCCGCCGGTCCTTCTTCTCCGCAAGATAGGCGAGCGTCGCCCCGAGCAGCGTGCCGCCCAGGCAATAGCCGATGAAGTTCACCTCGCGCTCGCCGGTCGCCTGCTCGACCGCGTCGAGCGCGCCGATCGCGCCTTCCAGCATGTAGTCGTCGAAGCCCTTCTGCGCGAGGCGCGCGTCCGGGTTCACCCACGAGACCACGAACACCGTGTGGCCCTGCGCCACCGCCCAGCGGATGAAGGAGTTCTTCTCGCGCAGGTCGAGGATGTAGTACTTGTTGATCCACGGCGGGATGATGACCAGCGGCCGCCTGTAGACCTCCTGGGTCGTCGGCAGGTACTGGATGAGCTGCATCAGGTCGTTCTGGAACACGACCTTGCCCGGCGTGGTGGCGACGTTGCGGCCGAGCTTGAAGGCGCTCTCGTCGGTCATCGAGATGCGCAGCTCGCCCCGGCCCCTCTCCAGGTCGGAGAGCAGGTTGTTCAGGCCGCGCACCAGGTTCTGGCCGCCGCT
>DASUUN010000308.1:0-3331 GCA_036374055.1 Burkholderiales bacterium | reverse complement strand
CGACAAGAGCGTGCTGCGGCAATTCAGGGCGCGCTTTCCCGGGGACGCCAGCGCGACCTCGTTCGACAACTGGGCCGCCTTCGAGGCGCAAGAGCCTGATACATTCGCCGCGATGTACCAATTCTGGGTGCGGCGATGATCGACAAGTGAGCCGGTTCGCCGTCCTACTTCTCATGGTGTTATCTCCTGCCGTACATGCGATCGATGTCCAGGGCCATCGCGGCGCGCGCGGCCACCTGCCCGAGAACACGCTGGCGGGCTTCGAGCGCGCGCTGCAGCTCGGCGCCACCACCCTCGAGCTCGACGTCGGCGTGACGCGCGACGGCGTGGTGGTGGTCCACCACGACCGTGCGCTGAACCCCGATATCACGCGCGGCCCGGACGGCGCGTGGATCGCCGCGCCGGGTCCGCTCATCCGGGACCTCGGCTTCGACGAGCTGCAGCGCTACGACGTGGGGCGCCTCCGGCCCGGCTCGGAGTACGCACGGCGCTTTCCGCACCAGCAGCCGGCCGACGGCGCGCGGATCCCGCGCCTTTCGCAAGTGCTGTCGAAGCCGGCCCGCTTCAACATAGAAACCAAGATCTCGGCCGAGGCGCCGCAGGAGACCCTGTTGCCCGGGCCTTTCGCGCGCGCGCTGATCGCCGAAGTGCGCCGGGCGGGCGCGGCGGCGCGCACCACCATCCAGTCGTTCGACTGGCGCACGCTGGAGGTGGTCGAGCAGGAGGCGCCCGAGATCGCCACGATCTACCTGACCGGCGGCCGCGACGCCGAGCCGGAGCGGGTGCACGCCGCCGGCGGGCGCATCTGGTCGCCGGACTTCACTACCCTGACGCCGCAGAAGCTCGCCACGGCGCGCAGCCTCGGCCTGAAGCTCATTGCGTGGACCGTGAACGAGCCGGCCGACATCGCCCGCGTGCTCCGCATGCAGGTCGATGGCATCATCAGCGACTATCCCGACCGCGTGCTCCAGGCGCTGTCACTCCGAGGAACGAAAAAATGATGCCGCCGGTCACGCAAGCCCTGCTCATAGCCAACGTCGCAGTCTTCTTCCTTGCCAACATGGCGGGCGGCAATGCGCTGTTCGCCTGGTTCGCGCTGTGGCCGCCGACCTCGGGGCCTTCCATCGCGCCCGATTTCCAGCTCTGGCAGCTCGTGACGTACAGCTTCCTGCACGGCAGCTTCGCGCACATCTTCTTCAACATGTTCGGGCTGTACATGTTCGGATCCGACATCGAGCGCCTGTTCGGCCCGCGCTTCTATGCCGGCTTCTACTTCGCCAGCGTGCTCGCCGCGGCGGTGGTCCACCTGGTGGTGTCGGCCTGGATGGGCGCCGCGCCCTATCCCACGGTGGGCGCCTCCGGCGGGCTCTACGGGCTGCTGCTCGCCTACGCCATCTACTTCCCCAACCGCCAGCTCATGCTGCTCATCCCGCCGATCCCGATGCGCGCCCGCACCTTCGTCATCGTGTTCGCGGTGATCGCGCTGGTCATGGGCGTCACCGGCACCGCCGACGGCATCGCCCACTTCGCCCACCTCGGCGGCATGCTCGGCGGCTGGCTCATGATCCAGTACCGCCGGGGATTGCGAAGATGAGCGGCGCCCGCGTCATCGCGCTCGAGGAGCATTATTTCGATGCCGAGGTCGTGCGGCATTTCAAGGAGGGCGGGCCCGAGGCGCGGCTGCCGGCGCTGCGCGAGCGCCTGTTCGACCTCGGCGAGCTGCGCCTGAGGGAAATGGACGAGGCCGGCATCGACGTCCAGGTGCTGTCGCACGGCGCGCCCGCCACGCAGCGCATGGACGCCGAGACCGCGGTACCCGTGGCCCGGCGCGCGAACGACAGGCTCTTCGAGCTGGTCGAGCGCTCGAAGCGGCGCTTCGAAGGCTTCGCTGCGTTGCCCACCGCCGACCCGAAGGCGGCCGCCGACGAGCTGGAGCGCGCGGTGACCCGGCTGGGCTTCAAGGGCGCCATGATCCACGGGCTGGCGAACGGCGTGTTCCTCGACGACCGGCGCTTCTGGCCGATCTTCGAGCGCGCGCAGGCGCTCGACGTGCCGCTGTACATGCATCCGGCGGTGCCGCATCCGGCGGTGGTCGACGCGTACTACAGGGATTACCTGAAGGAGTTCCCCGCGCTGCTCACCGCCGCCTGGGGCTTCACCGTCGAGACCGCGACGCAGGCGATACGGCTGGTGCTGAGCGGGCTGTTCGACGCCTACCCGGGCCTGAAGATCATCCTCGGTCACCTGGGCGAAGGGCTGCCGTTCTCGCTGTGGCGCATCGACATGGCCCTCGCCCGCCAGGGCAACCGCGCGACGCCGTTCCGCGACTGCTTCCGCGAGCATTTCTGGATCACCACCAGCGGCAACTTCTCGACGCCCGCGCTGCTGTGCTGCGTCCTCGAGATGGGGGTGGACCGGATTCTGTTCTCCGTCGATTACCCGTTCGTCCTCAACCCGCCGGGAATGAAATGGATGCAGGAGGTCCCGCTGGGCGCAGAGGACCGCGCAAAGATCCTCGGCGGCAATGCCCGGCGCCTCCTGAAGATCCAGGGAACGAAATTTGCGTGAGCGGCTCCGAAAGGAGCCGTTCCATGCCCAGACTGATCTCCCTGCTGGCCGCGCTGTCGCTCGGCGTTGCCGCCTTCGCGCAGACGCCGACCAGCCCCGCCGCCCAGCAGGTGCAGCTGCTGGCGCCGCAGCTTCTTGCGTTCGCCGGCTCGGGCGCAAACTTCGAAAGCCTGGTGAATGGGCTTACCCAGGGCACGCCGGTCACGCTGACCGCGGCGGGCGCCGACGGCTCGGTGCAGACCGTGACCTTCGTTCCCGGCACGACCGTATCCGTCCTCGACGCGGCGCGCCTGCTCGAAAGCGCGCGCCAGAGCCTGATCACGCGCGGCATCGCGGCCCCGGACGCGCAGCAGTTGGCGATCGCCCTCATGGGCGGAACCCTGCCTACGGCGATCGGCGCCACGCCGGTGACCGGTGTGCTGACCGGCAGCGCGGGGACCACGCCGATCGAGGTGCGCACCGAGTTCGCGGCGCCCCCGGCGCTCGGCGCGGGCGGCACGACGAACCTCACGGCCGCGAATCTCCAGGCGCTGCGCGCCGGCCTTGCGCAGAACACGCCGGTCACGCTGGCCGGCCCGAGCGGCGGCGTCACCTTCGCCGCGCCCGGCCGGCCGCTGAGCGCTCTCGAGATCAACCAGGCGCTGCAGCTTGCCAGCATCGTGCTCGCGCAGCAGGGCGTGCTCGATCCGACGGCCGAGCAGCTGCGCACCGCGCTGCTCGGCGGCACGCTCGCTACCGCGGCGGGTAACGTTCCCGTGCAAGG
>DASUUN010000307.1:0-3197 GCA_036374055.1 Burkholderiales bacterium | reverse complement strand
CGAGCTGCTGCCGGCCGACAAGATCCAGCCTTCGCCCGAAGGCACGTCCTCCGGCAGGCCGTAGCGCGGCCGGCGCGCCGCCCAGGCCGCCTGCACCGCGCAGATCACGGCGTCGAGCAGATCCCCGCTGCCGTCGTCGACGAGCGGCTTGGGGTTCACTGAAACGCAGATTCCCATCGGTTGGGCGGCCAGCAACGCCGCCACCACTTTCCGGCGCGCTGCCTTGCGGGCGGGTGTCTGCTCGCCCTTAGCGTCGGCTTTGTAGGACTCGCGGATGCCGAGCTGCCGGCGCACCAGTAGGCCCGGATACGCTTCGAGCGCCACCCTCGAGGTGTCTTTTTCATTCAGACCCGGGAGGTGCAGCCCTGCGTCGAGCAGCCGGCGGGCGCCTTCGTGGAACATGAGCGCCACCGGCGGATTCACCAGCTTCATCGGGCTCGACGAGCCGGCGGGCAGGTCGGTGGCGCGGTGCGCGTACTTGCTGCCGGCAGGCCTCGAGGCGCGATAGGCGTCCAGGACGCTTCTCAGCTCCATTCGCGTCAAGGAGGAACAATGCTCAACCAACCCCTCCCACGACGCCGGCCAGCCCAGGTCCTGCACCAGCTCGCGCGGCAGGCTGAACGGAAAGTCGAAGCCGCCGATCCACGGCCCGGGGCGTCGCAAGAAAGCCTCGAACGCCTCGAACGATTCGAGCTTTTCCAGCTTCTCTATGAGAAGAAAATCCTCTTCAAGGAGAGCGCAGGCGACGGTGATCGGCTTCGCGCGCCGCGGCGCGCAGGTGAAGTCGACCCCGTAGATCCTCACCGCGCGATGGCGTCGTAGCCGCGGCCGGTGAACTGCAGCAGGCAGAAGCCGTTGCCGAACGGGTCGGCGAGCAGAGCGAGGCGGCCGTAGGCGTGATCGTGCGCCTCCTGCTCGACCGTGGCGCCCGCGGCCCTGGCGCGTGAGACGGCGATGTCGATGTCGTCCACGACGAAGTCCAGATGCACCGGGGTCCAGTGCCGCCGGTAATCGCGCGTACCGGGCGACGCCGGCGAGATCGGGCTGCCGGCCTCCTTGGGGAGGAGGTAGATCGGCGAGCTGCCTCCGACCAGCTCGAGCCAGCCTTCGAATCTGCGGCCGACTTTCAGGCCGAGGCCGTCGCAGTAGAAGGCGCTCGCCTTGTCGAGGTCGTCGACGTCGACGTTGACCAGCAGGTTCACGCCGCGACTTTCACCGGCGGCGCCTGGCGGATGGTCTGCATCACCACGCAATAGCGCTCGGTGAGCTCGATCAGCTTGCGCTTCTGCTCCTCGGGCGCGTCGGTGTCGAGCTCGAAGCGCAGCCGGATCTCGCGGAAGCCGACCGGCGCGTCCTTCGCCACGCCCAGGGTGCCGCGGAAGTCGAGGTCGCCTTCGGCGAACAGCTTTGCGTCCCGCAACTCGATGTTCAGCGCGGTGGCAACGGCTTTCAATGTCACGCCCGCACAGGCGACCAGCGCCTCGAGCAGCATGTCGCCCGAGCAGGCCTGCTGCCCGCTGCCGCCGGTGGCCGGGTGCAGCCCGGCTTCGACCAGCGCCTTGCCGGTGTCGACCCGGCAGGCGATACCCTCGCCGATCCGTCCTTCGGCGCGCAGCGTGACCACCGCTGCGCCCGGCTCGTTGCGGTAGCGGTCCTTGAGCGGCGCCTGCAGCGCCCTGAGTTCGTCGGCGTTCATCGGTCGTCTCCTTTGGTGCGATACCGCTTCGACCCGGTTGCCCTAGGGGTCGATGAGGAAGGCCGCATAGTACGCGGGGTGGTAGTTTGGTCGCAGCCCGGCGCGCCCGCGGGGATCCGCAGCGGCCGTAGCGGACAGATAAATGCTCAGATAGCTGTGCGCGTCGTCGTCCGAACCGTTGCGCTCGCCATAGCCGATGGCGTCCTTGCGGTCGTAGACCTTCACTGCGTCCAGTACAGCAAAGATCGCATCGTAGAACCGCCGTGCACGCTCCAAGTCCTTCACTGCGATCGAAACGTGATCGATCAGTCGCATGCGAGCTCGGCGGCCGACAGGTTGTGGATGCGGCCGAAGCCGGCGACGAAGCGCGCGTCGCGCGGCACGATCTTCCAGAAGGAGAAGTCGGCCAGCTGGAAGTTGATGGCTTGCTCGGGGAAACGCGCCAGCCACTGCCCCTTCAATGAGGGGTTGGCTTCGCTCAAGAGCAAGGCTTCTCCCCGTACCGTTACCCGCATCAGCGTGAACGGGTCGGCGCGGCCGTCGTCGGCTTGCGCGATCGACAGCGCGACGCGCGGGTCCTTCAGCATGTCCTGCGTGTGCCAGGCGAGGCGGCTGACGTGCACGTAGAACGCGCCGAGCGTGTCGTCGGCGAGGTACAGCGTCATCGAGGCCATGGGCGCGCCGCCGCGCAAGGTGGCGAGGTGCGCGATGCGTTCCTTGCGGATCAGGCCGGTGAGCGCGGCGCGGGTATCGGGGTCCATCCAGGCGATTGTAGTATTCTCGCCGGCTCATGCGATACGAGCTCATGGTGGGCTTGCGCTACACCCGCGCCAAGCGCCGCAACCGCTTCATCAGCTTCATCTCGCTCATCTCCATGGCCGGCATCGCCCTCGGCGTCACGGTGCTGATCGTGGTGCTGTCGGTGATGAACGGCTTCCAGACCGAGGTGCGCACGCGCATCCTGGGGGTCGCCTCGCACCTGCAGATCAGTGGCCCCACCGGCACGCTGGACGACTGGCAGTCGGTAGCGCGCATCACCAGCGCGCATCCGCGCGTGGTGGCCGCGGCGCCGTACGTTCAGGCGCAGGGCATGCTCAGTTCCGACCGCGGCGCGCGCGGGGTCGCGGTGCGCGGTGTGCTGCCGCAGGCCGAGGAGCAGGTGGCCGACTTCGCCAAGCACATGGTGAGCGGCTCGGTGGACGCACTGCGCGCCGACGCCTTCGGCATCGTGCTCGGCGCGGACCTGGCGCGCGCGCTGGGCGTGCTGCCGGGGGACAAGATTGCGCTGATCGCCCCGCAGGGCATCGTGACGCCGGCTGGCGTGGTGCCGCGGCTGAAGCAGTTCACGGTGGTCGGCACCTTCGATGTCGGCTTCAACGAGGCCGACGCCGGGCTCGCGCTGGTGCACCTCGACGACGCGCAGAAGCTCTACCAGCTCGGCGCGAACGTGTCGGGCGTGCGCCTGAAGCTGCAGGATCTGTTCGAGGCGCGCCTGGTCGGG
>DASUUN010000306.1:0-8375 GCA_036374055.1 Burkholderiales bacterium | reverse complement strand
CACCATCGGGCGGTTGGCGCCCTCGACGTGAGTGATGAAATAACCCTGCGGGCGGCGGGTGAGGACCGCCACCTGAACGCCCGGCTTGCCGAGCGTGGTGAGAGGCTTGGTGAGCTCGAGCTCCTTGCCGGCGTTGGCGCCGGACAGCAGCTGGATGGCGCCGAGCGGCTGGCCGGCGGGCTTGGGCGCCGGCGGCGTGGTCTTGGTGATGTCCTTGTCCGCGACGCCGGCGGCCGCCGCCGCGCTCGCCACCTGCTGCGCGGCCACCGCGCGCTGCGCCACCGCGGCCTGCGCGCCGCCGCCCATGGCCTTCGCCTGGTCGGCGGCGGCCTTCATGGCCGAGGGCCGCAGCACCATGGTCTTCTCGAAGTCCGCCTTGTCGGCAGCCGCGGCCGGCGCCGCCTCGCCCACGAACTTGAGCTTGTACTTGCCCAGCTCGATGACGTCGTTGTTCTGCAGGAAGTGCTTCTTGATCGGGTTGCCGTTGACGACGGTGCCGTTGGTGCTGCCCAGGTCCTCGAGGAACGAGTCGTTCAGGATGGTGACGATCACGGCGTGCTCGCCGCTCACCGCCAGGTTGTCGATCTGGATGTCGTTATGGGGCTTGCGGCCGATGGTGGTGCGCTCCTTGGTCAAGGGGATCTCCTTGAGCACCAGTCCATCCATGCTGAGTATCAGTTTTGCCATAGCGTTCCCCTGGGGGAGGTTATTTTAACCACGCGAACACCTTGGCCATCACGCCGCGGGCTCCCGGGTATTCCCGGAGGACGCGAACGAGTATAACCGAAACGTTGTCCCGCCCCCCGTTGTCGTTGGCCATCTGCACCAGCTGCTGCGCGGCCAGGTTGAGGTTGGCGCCCAGCGCCTGCAGGGTCATGGCGATGTCCTCGTCGTCCACCATGTCGTTCAGACCGTCGGAGCACAGCAGGAACAGGTCCCCGGGCCGGGTGGGGTACTCGTGGATCTCGGGCTCGACGCTCGGGTCTATGCCCAGCGCCCGGGTGACCAGGTTCTTGTGCTGCGCGTGCTTCGCCTGATCGGCGGTAATCAGGCCCGAGTCGATCTGCTCCTGCAGCAGCGAGTGATCGCGCGTGATCTGCTTCAGCGTGTTCTGGCGCAGCAGGTACAGGCGGGAGTCGCCCAGGTGCGCCACCAGCACGCGGTTGTCGTAGAACAGGGCCACCACCAGCGTGGTGCCCATGCCGGCATACTGCGGCTGGCTCTGCGCCGCCTGGTAGATCGAGGTATTGGCCTTGAGCACCTGCTCGCGCACCAGGCGCCGGGCGATTTCCTGGTTGGTGCGCGGATCGATCTGGTAGGGGGAGGCGTTCGCGAGGATCTGCTGCATCTCGGTGACGATCACCGTGGTCGCCATGCCGCTCGCCACCTCGCCGGCGTTGTAGCCCCCCATGCCGTCGGCGAGCACCACCAGCCCGTTGGCCGCGTCGGCGGCAATGGAATCCTCGTTGTGCGAGCGCACCATGCCCGGGTCGGTGCAGCTCGCGATCTCGAGTACTTGCGTGAGGTCCATGCCGTCGTCTAGAGCTGGATGTCCACCTTGCCCGCGTCGGCCGGGGTCGACAGGGTGGCGCGCAGCGCACCGGCGAACTCCTCACCGGTCTGGAAACGCTCGTCGGGGTTCTTGGCGAGGGCATGCAGCAGGAACGCGCGCAGCCGCGGCGGCACGTCCGGGTTGACCGACAGGATCTCCGTGGGCGGCTCGTTGGCGATCTTGAACATGAGCTGCGCCATCGATTCGCCCTCGAAGGGCAGCCGGCCGCACAGCATCTGGTAGAGGCTCACGCCGAGCGAAAACAGGTCCGAGCGCCCCTCGATCTTCTTGCCGGCGAGCTGCTCCGGCGACATGTACGAGGGCGTGCCGAGCACCATGCCGGTCTTGGTCTTGGAGCTGTCGGTGAGGCGCGCGATGCCGAAGTCGGTGACCTTCAGCGTGTCGGTCTGCGGGTCGTACATCATGTTGGCCGGCTTGATGTCCCGGTGCACCACGCCCTGGCGGTGCGCGTAGCCCAGCGCGTCGGCCACACGCGCCACGATCGACACCACCTGGTCCATCGGCAGCAGCTTGCCCGGCTTCACGTAGGGCGCGAGGTCGCCGCCTTTCAGCAGCTCCATGGCGATGTAGCAGAAGTCGTGCTCCTCGCCGGTGTCGTAAATGGTGACGATGTTCGGGTGCGACAGGCGCCCGGCGGTCTCGGCCTCGCGGAAGAAGCGCTCCTTCACCTCGGCGAGCTCCTCGGGCTCGAACTCCTGCGACAGCGCCATCGTCTTGATCGCCACCTCACGGCCGATCTTCGGGTCCTTGCCGAGGTACACCACGCCCATGGCGCCCTTGCCCAGCTCCTTCTGCACCTCGAAGCGGCCGAACTTGGGCTTCTCGCCGGCCCCCAGCTGCAGCGTGCCGCCCGGATGGCTGGAGGCCCCGCCCAGCATGACGGTTTCGGACAGCTGCTTCGCCCGGGACAGGCGCGTCTCGAGGTCGCGGAACTTCGGGTTGAAGCCGTGCATGTAGCGGAACACCGCCTCGGCCTTGTTGAACTGGCGCTTCCTCTCGAAGTCCAGCCCCAGGTTGTACAGATTGTCGAGCAGGGCTTCGGAGAGCGGCACCTGCCTGAACTTGTCCCAGGCGAGGTCGAGCTGGCCCTGCCCCTGGTAGGCGAGGCCCAGCATGCGGTTCGATTCGGCGCCGCTCTCGTCCGACTTCAGCTTGGCGCGCTCGGTGACGATGAAGCGCTTGGACACCAGCGCGCCGTGGCCCACCAGCAGCAGCGTGGCCGGCAGCATGAGCTGCAGCCACATGCCGCTGGAGGTCATGAGCGCCATGTGCGTTGCGAGCAACGCCACGAACAGCACGCCCGACACCGCCAGCGCGGGGCCGGCGCTCAGGCGCGGCAGCACCGCCACGACATAGGCTGCAACCAGCAGGATGACCAGCAGCTCGGCCCAGTAGCCCCAGGTCGGGGCGACGAAGAAATGCTCCTGCAGGATCGAGGACACCGAGTGCGCCAGCGTCAGCACCGGCGCCATCGCCGGCGACACCGGGGTCACCGAGGTGCTGCCCACACCGGCCGCGGTCGGACCGATCAGCACGATCTTGTCCGCGTACTTGGCCGCCGGGATCTTGCCGGTCAGCACGTCGTAGAAGGAATCGACCTGGAACGCCGGCTGGCCTTCGCGGTTCTTGTAGAAATACGTGTACATCTGCAGCGCGGAATCGGTGCCGATCTGCAGCCGCCCGAGGGACACGCCTTCGCCCAGGCGCACCCGGATGTCGGCCGGCGTCAGGTTGAGGCTGGCCGCGGCGATCATCATCGACAGCGACGGGTAGTACTTGTCGAAGTACTGCAGCACCAGCGGCTCCTGGCGCACGCCGCCGTCGACGTCGGGATTGGCGTTGAGGTGCCCGAGGCCCGCGGCCGCGCTGCCGATCGAGTCGATCGGCACCTGCACCGACGAGGTGGGCAGCGGCGGCCATTCCTCGCTGCCCTGCGCCGCCACGGCGTTGTTCAGCACGTACTCGGGCAGCGGCCGGTCCGGCCTGCCGAGCGGCTGCTCGATGCGGAACAGCATCGGCAGCAGCACGTTGCCGGCCCTCGCGTAGCTTTCGGCGAGCTTGCGGTCGGTGTTCAGCTGCTGCTCGGCTTCCCTGAGCAGCGCCACCATCTCGGCGGACGAGGGCTCGGCGCGCGCGGCGACCTCGAGCAGCCGGGTGATGTAGACGTAACCGGGGTCGACCTGCGCCTCGCTGAAGAACACGGTATTGCCGATCACCTTCGCCTTCGCGCCGGCGAGCAGATCGGTCATGCGGGCGTGCACCTCGCGCGACCACGGCCAGCGGCCGATGTTGTTGATGCTGGTGTCGTCGATCGCGATGACGGCGATGCGCTCGGAGGGCGCGCGCGAGGTCGCCTGCACGCCGAAGTCGTACGCGGTGCGCTCCAGGCTGGGGATGAGCTCGCTGACCCGGCTGAACAGCAGCACGCCGACGACGACCATAGCGCCGAGGAACCAGTCGGACTTCCAGAACCCGGACTTCATGCCGCCTCCCCCCCTGCCTGTGCCTACATCTATTCTTAAAAACAGCGGTCTAAACGCCATTTTTGCAGTTAAATGTAAGCTCCGTCAAATATTTAGGCCGAGGGGTCCCCCGCTTGCGAGCAAGTCTTACAAAAAGATGCGACCCTACGTGCCGAGGATCGCCCCGGCCCTGACCTGGCCGGATGACAGCAGCTCGCCCGCCGCGACCTTCTTGCCCTCGCCCAGCTTGGCGCGCAGCACCTCGATGCGCCCGCCCTGGGCAGTGACCTGGAAGCTGCTGTCGGAGACTTCCACCACCTCCCCGATCTTGCCCTTCACCGCGCCGAAGGTGCGCACCGGATGCTTGCGGGCGTCGAAGATCTGCAGCTCCTTGCCCTCGAGCGTGGTCCAGGCGCCCGGGGCCGGGTTGCAGCCGCGGATGGTGTTGTAGATGAAGTCCACGTGGTTCGCCCAGTGGAGGCGCGCCTCGGCCTTGCGGCACCAGCCCTCGTAGGTGGCTTGGGACTCGTCCTGCGCGACTTCGCGATGTTTTCCAGAAATGACCAAATCCGCTGCTTCGAGCATCGCCTTCACGCCCATCGGGAACAGGCGGTCGAAGTACACCGTGCCGAGCGTGTCGTCGGGCCCGATCTCGGTCTCCTTCTGCAGGATGACCGGCCCCTCGTCCAAGCCGTCGGTCGGCCGGAAGATGGTGAGCCCGGTCTTGCGGTCGCCGCGGATGATGGGCCAGTTGATCGACGACGGGCCGCGGTACAGCGGCAGCAGCGAGGGGTGGTACTGGATGGTGCCGTGCTTCGGGATGCTGACGAACTCCTGCGGCGCGAACTGCAGCACGAACGCCATGATGCCGATCTCGGCATCCAGCGCTTTCATCTGCTGGGTGGCTTCCGGGCTCTTGAGCGAGGGAAACTGGAACACCTGGACGCCCTTCTCCTGAGCCGCGACCTTCAGCGCGTCGGGGCGCGCGCCCGGCTTCTCCGGCGCGCAGAACACGCCCGCCACCTGGTCGCCGCGCGCGAGGAACGCCTCGAGCACCGCCTTGCCGAAGTCCTGCTGTCCGACGATGGCGATCTTCATTTCTATGCGGCTTTCTTGGGTGTCTTCGGCGGCGCGGCGAAGGCGCCGGCCTGCTTGAGCGCGCCGATCTTGCCTTCGTCGTACTTGAGGACCTCCTTCAGGACCTCCTCGGTGTGCTCGCCCAGCGTCGGACTGCGCTTGATCACGGCCGGGGAAGCGGAGAGCTTGATCGGCATGCCCACGTTCCACCACTTGCCGCGCTGCGGATGGTCGAGCTCGACCCACATGTCGCGGCCCCTCACGTGCTCGTCGTTCGCCAGGTCCTGGGTGCTCATGATCGGGCCGCAAGGCACGTCGAGCGGATTGAGGATCGCCATCAGCTCTCGCTTGGTGTACTGCTCCGCAAACTTGTTGATCAGGGTCCACATGAGCTGCTGGTTCTTGCGCCGCTCGCCGATAGTGGCGAAGCGCGGGTCGGTAGCGAGGTCGGGAATGTGGATGTCCGGGCCGATGCGCTTGGCGAGCGCGTCCCACACCGCTTCCTGCACCACGATGTACAGCCAGTCATTCGCGCCGTGCGGCTTGCAGTGGATCGCGTTGCCGAGCTGGCCGCCGCCGGAATCGTTGCCGGCGCGTGGCACGTCCCCCATGTCCTTGTAGGTCGGCACCGAGTACTCGGACAGGTCGCCGCGCGTGAGGCGCTGGTGATCGCGGAACTTGACGCGGCACAGGTTCATCACCCCGTCCATCATCGCCACCTCGACGTACTGGCCCTGCCCCGTCTTCTCCGCCTGCCTCAGCGCCGCGAGCAGACCGATTGCCAGGTGCAGCCCCGTCCCGGAGTCGCCGATCTGCGCGCCGGTGACGAACGGCGGGCCGTCGGGAACGCCAGTGGTGCTCATCGAGCCGCCCATCGCCTGCGCCACATTCTCGTAGGCCTTGAAGTCGGCGTATGGGCCGGTGGAGCCGAAGCCCTTGATCGAGCCCATCACGATCTTCGGGTTGAGCTGGTGGATCTTCTCCCAGCTGAAGCCGAAGCGGTCGAGCACGCCGGGACCGAAGTTCTCCATGATGATGTCGCACTGCTTCAGCAGGTCGACGAACACCTGCTTGCCCTCGGCGCTCTTCATGTTCACGGTGATCGAGCGCTTGTTGCAGTTGAGCATCGTGAAGTACAGGCTGTCGGCGTTCGGCACGTCGCGCAGCTGCCCGCGGGTCGCGTCGCCCTGCGGGTTCTCGAACTTGATCACGTCCGCGCCCATCCAGGCGAGCAGCTGAGAGCACGTCGGCCCCGCCTGCACGTGCGTCATGTCGAGGATTCGGACTCCTTTGAGCGCTTCCATGGATTATTTCTTCTTCGCAGTCGGGTTCAGGTTCGTGATGCGGCCGCTCTCGGTGCCGGCGGTCTCGTCGATCATGGCGTTGATCAGGGTCGGCTTGCGGGAGCCCAGCGCCTCCTCCATCGCCTTGCGCAGCTCGGCCGGGGTGGTGGCGTACACGCCCACGCCGCCGAAGGCCTCCATCAGCTTCTCGTAGCGCGCGTTCTTGACGAACACCGTGGGCGCGGGGTCGCGGCCGGTCGGATCGACGTCGGTCCCCTTGTAGACGCCGTTGTTGTTCAGGACCACCACGCACACCGGCAGGTTGTAGCGGCAGATGGTCTCGACTTCCATGCCGGAGAAGCCGAAGGCGCTGTCGCCCTCGATCGCGATCACCGGCTGCTTCGTGGTGACGGCGGCGGCGACGCAGTAGCCCATACCGACGCCCATGATTCCCCAGGTGCCGACGTCGATGCGCTTCCTGGGCTGGTACATGTCGACGATGCTGCGCGTGAAGTCGAGCGCATTCGCGCCCTCGTTGACGAACATCGCGTCCGGGTTGGCCTTGACGATGTCGCGCACCACGGCAAGCGCGCTGTGGAAGTTCATCGGCGAGGGGTTCTTCGCCAGCGTCTCGGCCATCCTGGCGACGTTCTTCGTCCTGCGCTCGTTGATCGCGTCGAGCCACTCGGCCGGCGGCTTCGACCAACCCGATCCGATCTCCTTCAGGAAAGCGGAAACACAGGAGCCGATGTCACCCACCACCGGCGCTTCGATGCGCACGTTGCTGTCGGCCTCCTGCGGAGAGATGTCGACCTGGATGAATTTCTGGCCGCCCCAGTCCTTGTGGCTCTTGCCGCCCCAGGTCTTGCCCTTGCCGTGCGACAGCAGCCAGTTGAGGCGCGCGCCGATCAGCATGACCACGTCGGCCTCCGGCAGCACGTACGAGCGCGCCGCCGCCGCGGACTGCTCGTGCGGGTCGGGCAGCAGGCCCTTGGCCATCGACATCGGCAGATACGGGATGCCGGTTTTCTCGATCAGGGCTTTGATGTCCGAATCCGCCTGCGCATACGCGGCGCCCTTGCCCAGGATGATCAGCGGTTTTCTGGCAGACCGAAGCAAATCAAGAGCGCGCTTGACCGCGTCGGGGGCGGGAATCTGCTTCGGCGCCGGGTCCACGACCTTGATCAGGGAATTTTTCCCGGCCGCCGCGTCGATGCTTTGCGCGAAGAGCTTCGCCGGCAGATCCAGGTACACGCCGCCCGGCCGGCCGGAGACCGCGGCGCGGATGGCGCGCGCCACGCCGACGCCGATGTCCTCGGCGTGCAGCACGCGGTAGGCGGCCTTGGCGAGGGGCTTGGCGATGGCGAGCTGGTCGAGCTCCTCGTAGTCCCCCTGCTGCAGGTCGACGACCTCGCGCTCGCTCGAGCCGCTGATGAGGATCATGGGGAAGCAGTTGGTGGTGGCGTGCGCGAGCGCGTTGAGGCCGTTCAGGAAGCCCGGCGCGGACACCGTCAGGCAGATGCCCGGCTTCTGCGTGAGGAAGCCGGCGATCGACGCGGCGTAGCCGGCGCTCTGCTCGTGCCGGAACGACAGCACGCGCATGCCCTCGGCCTGCGCCCGGCGGGTAAGATCGGTGATCGGAATCCCCGGCAGGCCGTAGATGGTGTCGATGCCGTTCAGCTTGAGGGCGTCGATGACCAGCTGAAAGCCGTCCGAAAGTTGCGTTTGTGCGTCGCTGGCGACCTGGGGTTCGACGGTGCCCATCGGGGATGCCTCCTGTGAGGGACCGTAATGGTAAGAATCCCTTCGCCAGCGCGGCCTTGACTGAGGTCAAGGGTCTAAAATCCCGCTCCCGATGACTACGCTCGCCAGCCACCCGCAGCGCAACAGCATCCGGCTGCAGCTTCGCCAGAACCTGGTGCTGCAGGGCATGACGCCGGGGCAGTGGGCCGAGCTCGAGCCGCTGCTCGCCGTGGGCGA
>DASUUN010000305.1:0-11735 GCA_036374055.1 Burkholderiales bacterium | reverse complement strand
ACGAGCTTGCCGTCCTTCTTGCCTTTCAGCGTCTCCAGGTACTTCAAGGACACCTTGGCCTTGTAGTGCCCGTAGGGATCCAGGTGCTCCTCGGCGATGCCAAGCTTCTCGCCCGCCACCGCGGTAATGCGCTGCAGCTTCGCAGCCTGGGCAATCTCGATGTCGGATGCCATCAGCCCCGGCTCGCGCGCTTGAGGTAGGCGTCGACGAAGTCGGCCGCCGCCTTCGAGCCGCGCGAGAACGAGCGCATCGCCTCGGCGTGGAGGATCGAGAGCGCCTGCTTCTTGACGTCGTTGGCGCGGTCGCTCTCGACCAGGTCCGAGAGCTTGCGCGGCCGCGGCAGGTCGACCTCAATCACGGCGCGCACCTGTGTGGGGATGTTCGACATGACCAGCAGCCGGTCGGCGAGGAACACCGCCTCGTCGATGTCGGTGGTGACGAAGAAATTGGTGCGCCGGTTCTCCTCGTACAGCCGCGAGTAGTACTCCCACATCAGCTCCTTCGTCATGGCGTCGAGCCCGCGGAACGGCTCGTCGAGGATCATCACCTTGGGGTTGTTGATCATGGCGCGCGCGAGCTCGGCGCGACGCTGCATGCCGCCCGAGAGCTGCCCCGGATACTTGTCGCGGAAATCGCGCAGGCCGACCTTGGCGAGGAGGAACTCCGCGAATTCGCGCGCCTCCTTGGTCAGCTCGCCGCGCGCGCGCGGGCCGTAAAGGATGTTGTCCCACGTCGTCATCCAGGGGAACAGCGCCGTTTCCTGGAACAGCACCAGGCGGTCGCGGTCGGGGCCGCTGACCGGACGCTCGTCCAGCATCACCGTGCCCGAGGAAGGCGCCTCGAATCCCGCGAGCAGGCGGATCAGCGTGCTCTTGCCGCAGCCCGAGGGCCCGACCATGACGGTGAGCTTGCCTCGCTCGATGGTGAACGAGCACTCGCGCACCACATCCTTGCGGAAGCGGTTGGCGCCGTAGGACTTGGTCACGCCCTGCACCGAGATCTCCCCGGGCACGACTTGCGGGCGGATCGCCGCGGCGTCGTTCATCATCGCAACCTCATCCACGGCGTCACATAGTGCCCGGCCCAGCGCAGCAGCTCGCTCGAGGCGTATCCGGCGACGCCGATCGAGATCATGCCGACCACGATCTGCTCGTAGGAGCCGCCGATGTACGAACTCCAGATGAAGAAGCCCAGGCCGCCGCCGCTCGTGCCACCGACCTGGCTGCCGCCCCCGGAGATCATCTCGGCCGCCACCACCACTTCCCAAGTGATGCCCATGCCCACTGCCGCGCCGACCACGATCGAGGGCAGCGTGCCCGGCAGGATGATGCGGCGGAACACGTCCCAGCGCGAAGCGCCCATCGACTGCGCGGCCTGGAAGTAGCGCGAATCGATCGAGCGCGCGCCGCCCAGCACGTTGATGACGATCGTGTAGAAGGCGCCGAGGAAGGTAATGAAGCTGATGGCGAGCTCCTGGGTCGGCCAGAAGATGATCGAGGCCGGCACCCACGCAAGCGGCGGGATCGGCCGCAGCACCTCGAACGCCGGGAAGCCGATGCCGTAGGCGGTGCGGTTCACCGCGAGCAGGAGGCCGAACGGTATCCCGACCAGCATGGCGGCGACGAAGCCCGACATGACGCGGAAAAAGCTCATGTACCAGCTCTGCCAGTAGCTCGGATCGTCGACCACCTTGAGCCAGGACGCCAGCACCGCCGAAGGCGCGGGCACCGCGCCGATCCAGGGCAGATAGGGCTTCTTGAACCCCATGGCGAGAACGAGATCTCGCAGCGGCGCGAAGACATCGGCCGCCATCCATTGCTCGGAGCGCGAGCCAATCTCCCACAGCGCCAGGAATACCGCGATCGACGCCATGCCACGCCAGAACCTGCGGTTGGAAGCCATCGCCCTCAGGCTCGCTTTCATGCCTAGCCCTCCTTCTCGCCGGCCTCGAAGGCCTTCCAGGCTTCCTCGTGCACGGCCTCGCTGGTCTCCTCGATGAGCTCGCGAAAGCGCCGCGAGGTGAGCACCGAATAGTCGCGCGGGTGAGGAATGTCCACGTGCAGGACCTTCTTCGGCTTGCAGGGCCGCGTGGTCATGATCGCGACGCGGTGCCCGAGGAAGACCGCCTCCTCCAGGTCGTGAGTGATGAAGAAGATCGTCACCTTGTTCTTGTAGTAGATCTCGAGCAGCGCCTCGTGCATCACGCTCTTGGTCAGCGAGTCGAGCGCGCGGTACGGCTCGTCGAGCAGCAGCACCTTCGGTTCGTTCATGAGCGCGCGCACGATCTCTACGCGCCGGCGCATCCCCGAAGACACCTCGCCGGGATAGTTGCCCTCCACGCCGGAGAGGCCTGCATCCACCATCATGGCGCGCCCCTTGTCGATCGCCTCCCTGCGCCCGAGCTTGCCTTGCATAACGGGGCCGAAGATCACGTTCTCCAGGTTGGTCTTCCAGGGGAACAGCGCACCGTTCTGGAACACCACGATGCGGTCGGGGCCGGGCGCGGCCTTGGGGCGCTCGGCCGAGCAGAGCACCTCCCCGTCCATGACGACGCGACCCGAGGTGATGTCGTGGAAGCCGGCGATGGCGTTGAGCAGCGTCGTCTTGCCGCAGCCCGATGGCCCGACGATCATGCAGATCTCGCCCGGCTCGATCTCGAGGGAGCAGTGATCGACGGCCAGGACCGCCGCGCCCTCCGGGTCGTACACCTTCACCACGTCCTCGATGACGATGTGGCCCCGGCTCATTATGCCCTCGGTCATCGCTCGCTCAACGCCAGCTCGCGCACGCGCCATTCCATGAGGTAGTCGCCCGCGATCCGCACCATTGCGCTGGTGACGTAGCCCACGATGCCCAGCGTCGCCATCCCGATCACGATGGTGGGATAGCGCACCATCATGTACGAGGTATTGATCACGTAGCCCAGGCCGTACTGTCCCGAGACCATCTCCGCTGCGACCAGCGAGAACCACGACACGCCGATCGAGATCTGCAGGCCGGTAAAGATGAACGGCAGGGCGCCCGGGATGATCACATGCCGGAACACCTGCCAGCGGTTCGCGCCCAGGCAGTCCGCCGCCCGGGTGTAGGACTCGTCGATCGACTCTACCCCCAGCATGGTGTTGAGCGCCGTGGCGAAAAACGAAGCGAGAAAGGCGAGGTAGATGACCGCCGATTCGGTGGCAATGAACATGACGATCGCGAGCGGCACCCAGGCGAGGATCGGGATCGGGCGCAGCATCTCGAACACCGGAAACACGTGTTCCTTGAAGCTGCGCGACCAGCCCAGCATCAGCCCAAAGCTCACCCCGAGCACGGTGGCGAGAAAGAACGCCTGCGCGACGCGCCAGATCGACATCCAGATGTGCTGGTAGTACTCCGCGGTATAGATGGAAAGGCCGTAGACGGGCTCGGGAGACAACCACTCCTTCACTACGCTGGTGAGGCCGGGCATTTCGCGGAAGCGCGGCAGCTTCCACACCTCCACCGACAGGTACCAGAAGCCCAGCACCAGGGCGAAGCCGACGAGCATCAGGTAGGGGCGCGGGCTCTTCAGCCACAGCGACAGCCGGTACATCGTCAGGCTGAGGCTCGACATCTCCTCGGTCAACGGCCCGGAGAGCCTGCGCACCTGCGCGAGCAACTCGGGGACGGCGAACTCGCGATGGATCATGGTGGCGAAGCGATCCATGACGCGAGCGCCCTCCACGGCATCGGTCTCGAGCAGGCCGACCAGGGCATCGGTGTCGATGCGCAGCACGTCGGTCGGCTCCAGGGCGGTAACGGTGGCGAGGCGGCGGGTATCGCCGAGCAGCAGCCCCGCCCAGCCGAACACCCCGCCGCGCTCCATGCGCTTGTGCGCTTCGCGCGCACCCACCTCGGGCTGGAACACGTGTCCGACCCGGCCCGAAGCCACCACGAAGATGTCGTCAGGGACCTCGCCCGCGCCGTAGATGCGCTCGCCCGATTCGTAGCGCGCGCTCCGCGCGATCGCGGCGATGCGCTGCAACAGCGCCGAGGATGCATCCCCGAACGGCGTCGTCTCGCGCAGCACCGCGACCGCGTCGTCCGCGGCCGTGGCTCCCAGCGCCGCTTCCATCAAGGCTTGGGTGCCTGCGATGTCGGCAATGCCCGAACCTCACCGATCGGCGCCTTGAGTCCGCGCTCCTTCAGGATCTCCTCGGTCCACTTGGCTTCAATCGCCTCGGGGCGCAGCTTCGGCACGTTGATGCTCTTGATCGAGTAGAGAAACGCGGAAGCGCGGTTGATCAACTCGCGCGCCTGCGGCGTGAACGTGTAGTGCATGATGTTGCGCACCTCACCCCCGCCGGCGCTGTCCGGATGCCTGCCGTACAGCGAGGTCCACAATACCCGCTCGCTGAAGCCGGTGGTCTGCTCCTTCGCCATCTTGATCACCTCGGGGGCGTTCTTCGGGTCGGCGAGGAACAGCTGCGCGTCCAGCTCGGCGTTGAGCCACGCCTTCACGACGTCGGGCCGCTGCTTGATCAGATCCGCCCGCATGCCGAGGAAGCCGCCGTCGTTCTCTTCCACGCTCTTGCCAGTCGCGACCAGCCGCGCGAGCCCCTCCTCGACCAGGCGCGAGGTGGTCGGCTCCCACATCACGGCGGCGTCGAGCTTGCCGGCACGGAAGTTGGACGTGATCACCTCGATGTTCTGGTTCAGGTACTGTGAGGGCTGGATGTTCGACTTCTTGAACACCGCCTGCGCGTAGCGGTCGGTGCACGAGCCCTTGGGCACCGCCACGGTCTTGCCGTTGAGCCACTTGATCGCCTCCTGGGCGTTGGCGAACTTGGGCGCGTCGGTGCGCACCAGGAAGGCGTTGCACTGGTCGTAGGCGAGGCCCAGGTTCGCGACCAGGCGGACGTCCGCCACCTGCTGCTTGGTGGTGGAGACGATGGCGGGCATGTCGCCCATGTAGCCGATGTACTGCTTGCCGGCCAGCATGTTATTGACGATGATCGCCCCCTGCAAGCCGATCTGGAACTCGACTTCCGAGCCTTTCGGCAGGTACTTCTCGTAGAACTTCTTGCCGCGCATCACTACGCCCGACCAGGCCTGCGTGTAATACGGCTGGTAGCCCACCACCAGCTTGACCGGCGTTCCCGGCTTGCCGTAGTCGATGTCGGCGGAAGACGCCGGCATCGCGACGCACGCACCGAACACTCCGGCGATTGCCGCTGCTATGAAACCTCTCCTCCTCATGACTGCCTCCTCTCGGTTGTGCTGCCTACGACGAAAAGACTTCAACGCATTACCGTGCTCCCGATGACGCAAGATAGCGGGCGATCAGGCCGGCGAGTCTTCGCATCACCACGAAGCCCGCCGCGGCATCGCCCTCCAGGACCCTCAGTGCCGCCCTGCCGTTTATCCGCAGGAGCGTGGATTCCTCGAGGCAGCGGGCACTCGCGATGCGCGCCGGATAGCCGTCGAGCAGCGCCGCCCAGCCGAACACCTCGCCCTTCTTCAGCATGAAGCCGCCCCGCGCCGTGCGCTCGCCGCGGCCGACCAGGAACTCGACGCGGCCGGAGTCGAGCACGAAGAAATCCTCGGCGGGGTCGCCCGGCTTGTACAGCGTCGCCGCCGCGGGATAGCTCTCGCGCTTTGCGAGCCCGGCCAGCTTCTCGATGGTGCTGGCGGCCAAGCCGTTGAAGAGCTCGCCCACGTCGAGCGCCGTGTCCTCGCCGCCCAGGTAGAGCGAGTCGCCCTCCACCGCCAGCGGATAGCGCTGCAGCGGCGCCTCGGCAAGCCCCTGCGGTGCGCCGGTGCGCACGTCCCACTGCCACAGGTGCATGTGGCAGGTGAGCGTCGCGCCGTCGAACAGTCCCTCGCACAGCGGCACGTCCTGGTGCGGGCACACCGCCTGGAAGCCGTAGAACTCGCCGCCGGCGTTGGCCACCACGAGCTTGAGGCCGCCCTCGGCCTCGCACTCCTTGAGCCCGTTCTCCGGAACGTCCGCGACACGGCATACCAGCCTCTTCCCCATTCGTCCCTAGCTGAACTTGTCGTAGCGGATGTTGTCGGTGGTGAGCTTCGCCTCGAGCAGCAGCACGCGGATCGCCGCGTCGACCGCGGGCGGCGGGCCGGCGACGTAGGCGCGCACGTTCCGGTAGCTGCCCGCCATCGCGCGCTTGGCGACCTCGTGGACCAAGCCGCGCTCGAAGCGCAGCGCCGGGAATTCCCTCGCTGCGTTCTCGGGGACATCGTCTTCTGACAGTGCGACCGTGATTTCCGCTTTCGGGTACGACGACAGTTCCCGGAGGAAAAAAGCGTCGCGCATGGTCCGCACGCCGAAGAAAACCCACACCCTGTGCCGCTCGAAGTAGCCGCTCTCCGCGGCGCGCGCGAGGATCGACATCATGCCCGCGATGCCCGAGCCGCCGGCGATGCACAGCAGGTTCTTGCCCAGCGAGGGCTCGAAGCTCGCCCGCCCGAGCGGCCCGAAGGTCTGCACCCGCGCGCCGTTGCGGTCGGCGCCGAAGAGCCACTGCGAGAAGGCGCCGTCGGCCTTGCGCTTGACGACGAACTCCAGGCGCCGCCCGCCGCGCGCGAAGTTGCACATCGAGTACGCGCGGTATCCGGAGAGGCCCTCCGGGGCGAGCAGAACGAACTGGCCGGCGTCGAAGTCGCGCGCTCGCTCGAGCTCGAGCTCGAAGCCCATCACGTCGTGGGTGAGCGCCCGGGCGCCGCGCAGCGTCGCGGCGCAGCCCTGGGGCACGCAGGCCCCGGGCTCCATGTCGTAGACGAACTTCGAGACCTCCAGCGTGAGCGGGCCCTCGGCGGCGCACTGACACATGAGGAACTCGCCCGCGTCGGGCTTGACGTACTTGCGCCCCGGCGCCTGCGCCCAGGCGTCGCTCACCCGGCCCGACACCAGCTTCGCCTTGCAGGTGCCGCAGGTGCCGGTGGCGCACTCGTAGGGCAGGTCGATGCCGGAGCGCAGCCCGGCGTAGAGCACCTTCTCGCCCGGCTCTGCCTCGAAATCGTAGCCCCGGTTGCGCGCATTGACCTGAATCCGCATGCGATCAGAACGGGACGTGGTAGCCGTAGCCGAGGAGCCGCGTCTCGAGCTTCACCACCCGCCGCGCGAGCTTCGGCGCGCCGCCGTTCATTTTCACGGTGTCGTGGAAGTGACCCACGGCGAAGAGCTCGGTGGCGCCGCCGTCGAGCTCGGTGCGGAAGACCTGCAGCGCGGAAACGACTTCGGCGGTGCCCTCCTTCAGGTCGACCGTGTACACCGTGGCGTGGCGCGTGATTGGCGAATGGTCGCTGTTGTGCCGCGGCAGGTTGGTGAAGAGCGTCTCCATGCCCTTGCGATCGTGATCGAGCCAGACCATGTCCCGGCGGATTTCCGGGCTGTAGGTGGAGATCGTGTAGTGGAAATCGTCCTCGCACATCCCGAGGAAGCCCTTGAAGTCCTTCGCGTCGAGGGCGAGGCAGGAGCGGTACACCAGCTCCTCGATGGCTTGCCTTAGCTCGGATTTCATCGTTTCAGGCCGCCGCCCGCACGGGATCGACCTTGCCCTCGCGGTAGGGGTCGTACGCGGGCCGCCCCATGCGGCGCGACCACTCGGCGTAGTAGTGGCGCATGCCCATCTCGTCGTGGATGGTAGCGTTCTCCTCGCGCCCCTGCAGCACCCAGCGGCTGTCGGTGCCGCGGCGCATAGCGCGCCCCTGGCCGTGCACGCCGAGCAGGTCCTCGTGCAGGTTGCGGCCGAACGGGCCCCAGATCATGTTGTGGTCGAAGACGCGCTCCGCGCGCTCCTTCGCGCTGTCGCTCTTCAGGCCCAGCCCGCGGAACTCGATGATCAGCTCGTTCGGGCCGAGCGGGATCGAGGTGTCGATGCGCAGCACCGAGGTGCGCAGGTTGTAGGTGATGGCGGGGAAGACGTCGACCATGTACCAGCCGCCCGGCGCCATACCCGGCCAGCCGACGGCGCGCTCCTTCGAGCCCTCGTACTTGTCGTACTGGATCTGCATCGAGCCGACGGTAGCGTGGCCGTTCGGGAAGCCGGTGTATTTCCGGTCGAAGTAGCCGGGCTGCATCATCCCGGTGATGCGGTTAAAGTAGTGCAGGAAGTCGTGGTAGAACTCGCTGTTGGTGTCGTGCCAGAGCTTGAAGTTGGTGCGCAGGTGCGCCTTGTGGTAGTGAAACACCTCCATCGGCTGCTGCATATAGGGCTCGAGGATGTCGAGCGCGCCGCCGATGTAGTCGCGCAGCGAAGGCGAATCGTCGGTGATGTTCACCCAGACGAAGCCGCCGAATCCCACGTCACATTTCACCTCGCGCAGCGCCGCGTCCTCCTTGCAGAAGCGGTCCTGGTAGCCCTGCTCGGCGCGTGAGATGTCGACGCAGTTGCCGCGCGCGTCGAACGACCACTGGTGGAAGATGCAGGTCATGCGCTTCGCGTTGCCCGCCGGGTCGTAGAGGATGGTGTTGCCGCGGTGCGGGCAGATGTTGTAGAAGGCGCGCATCCTGCTGTCGTCGCCGCGGATCACGATCAGCGGCACCCCGGCCGGGTGCTGGAAGAGGCGGTAGTCGTAGGGCGCCTGCAGCTCCGACTCGTGGCAGGCGATGATCCACGCCGGGCGGAACAGCTTCTCCTTCTCCTCCTCGAAGATCCTGTCGTCGGTGTAGATGCGCGAATCGACGAAATGCGTCGCCGGAAACTTCGGCAGCGCGTTCCATTCAGCAGCGGATTTGGCCATGAGCAAACCTCCTTCAGGTCGATTCTGTGCCAGCGGCGCGCCTCGCCGCAACCGGCATTTCCTTAGTCCGTTTCCTCACGAAACGCCGGTGCCCTCGGAAACGAAAACGGCCGGGACTCGCCCGGCTGTTTTCCGCCATCCCGCCCGCGTCACCTGCAGGCGGTCATGCAGCGCACCGCGCACCGCCTTAGCGTCGGGCCGGTCGTCGACGATGAACGCGTCGCGATTGGGCATCTGCACCCGTGGCAGGCTCTGGGTGTCCATCTCCGGTTCTGCCGGAAACATTGTGCGCTGCACTCGAGTTGCTGCAGATCAAAACCCGCGCTCGCACGGCGCGCTAACGTGGTGCGGTACAACTTGAAACGAGGGCTCGACGATGCACAACGATTTTCGATTCCAGCCGGGCTGGGCAACCCCGATCGTCATCGACTATGGACAACCGTCTTTCGTCGCCTGGCTGCTTGGGATGGCGGGCAAGGACAAGAACTGTCTCGCCGCCCGGCAGGGCCGCTGTCCCGGCCGCGACCAGTGCCACGACTGCGCCTGGTCTCCTTTGCGAAGGCGCTGATCAGCTGCAGGAAGGCTCGATGTCGGGCGGGGGCATGACGATGCACCCCGCGGCGTCGCGCTAGCACGCCGGCAGGGTGCGGCGCGAGCTCGAGGAGGCAGGCGAGCTCGAGCGCCGGTAAATACTCCCACTGCAGGTGCTCGGCAG
This sequence comes from Burkholderiales bacterium, assembly GCA_036374055.1. Lineage (GTDB taxonomy): Bacteria > Pseudomonadota > Gammaproteobacteria > Burkholderiales > SG8-39 > SCGC-AG-212-J23. The sequence goes on along the minus strand of DASUUN010000305.1, from coordinate 2,293 downwards.
TGGCGCCGCCGGCGCGTGAAGTCCGGCCGACGAACAAGACCTCGTGCTCGAAGCGCCCAGCAAGCGCCCTAGGTCCGCACGATCAAGTCGTGATCGGACCTTTGCCGATGCGCGGGAAGGGCCGCACGCAATCGCTGATCGCGATCGCCACGACAACCTCAGTCGGCCGAGGCGCATCGGGGACCGAGATCGTGACGGTACCGAAGTCGTCGAACGACCAGACGTTGTCCTTGTTGGCGAACGGCATGTCGATCGCCGCGCCCGGACCGGCCACCTTGACGTTGGAGCAAATGACGGCTTTCCCGCCACCGATCGCGGCGCGCATCGGCTTGCCGAGCCTGGGATGCACCAGAGCATGGCCGTGCTCGAGCTCGCCAAGTAGGCCTACGATTGCCGCCTTCGAATAGGCGAGCGCAGGACCATCGACCAATCTGACCAGATCGGGCATCAGCCGCTCGCCAAGTTCCGCGCCCAGGTCGAACAGCGGGCTCAGGTCTTCCGCGAACCGTCCCGCAAAGGGGTTCTCCAGCACGGCGATCGCCACGGCATGGCGGGCGGGCCGCGCCGCCTTCCTCCCGCCCTCGGCATACACCACTTCGCGCGTCATCACGATCTTGCGGATTTCCATGTCTCCTCGCATGTCGAAGGGATGCTGCAGTCTACTAGGTGCGCAGGAAGCCGCCGTCGACAGCGATGGTCTCCCCCGTGACGAACGAGGCGGCATCTGAAGCGAGGAAAAGCGCGACCTGTGCCACCTCGTCGACCGTGGCGAAGCGCCCGAGCGGAAAGCGCGCCAGCACCTTCTCGCGCAGCTCGGGCGAGAGGTGCTCGCGCACCATGTCCGTCTCGATCACGCCAGGAGCGATGGCATTGACGCGGATACCCTGCGGACCGAGCTCGCGCCCGAGCCCCCTGGTCATGGCGACGACGCCCGCTTTGGTGGTGCCGTACCAGACGTTGCCCATCGCGCCGCCGCCCTTCTCGGCGGAGACCGAGGCGATGTTGATGATCGAGGCGCCGCGCCGGCCGCGCATCGCCGGCACGACGGCCTGCACGCAGTTGAAGACGCCGGTGAGGTTCACCGCCACGAGCCGGTCCCATTGCTCGCCGCTCGTCTCGTCGAACGGCCCGCGCGCGAGCAGGCCGGCGTTGTTCACGAGGATGTCGATCGCGCCGATCTTTTCCACTGCCTCTTTGAGCGCTTTACGGTCCGTGATGTCGATTCCAGTCTGGATATCGAATCGGTGGACCGCGCAACCCTGCTTCTCGAACGCATCGGCGATGGCGGCGCCGATGCCGCGCGCCGCACCGGTGACGAGGGCGACCTTTCCCTTCAATGGCATAACCTAAACGGCAGGGTCACGCCGAGAACGTCATCTCGGTGCCGCCGAAGCGAATGCGCGCATGCTCGATGTCGCGGCGCGCGCCGAGCCACGCCACCAGCTCGTGCAGCGGAGAGGTGCGGAACCGGTACTCGGGCTTCGGCCGCTTGAGCGGCTCGAGCAGCGCCTTGTCGTAGAAGGCGGCGAGCAGGAGGTCGCCGTCGCCCGCTCCCGGACCGAGCTCGCGCCGCAGCCGCGGCAGCCACGGCTCGATGTGCTCTCCGGGTCTTCCCGTCACAAGTTCACTGCTTTTCAGGTTGAGCCGATCGAGAAACTCCGGGCTCATCGGTGCTGCGACCTTCCCGTAGTGGCCGCGCGCGTACTTGCGGATCTCGTCGGGAATGGTCTTGTAGCGCTCGCCCTGCACCACGTTGATCGTCGCCTGCGTCACCAGGTACTGCGCGAACGGGCTGACGACGATCGGGTAGCCGAGGTCCTTGCGCACGCGCGCGATCTCCTCGAGGATCTCGGGCAGCCGGTGCCCGAGCTTCATGGTCTGGAGCTGGTAGTGAAGGTTGGAGATCATGCCGCCCGGGATCTGGTGCTCGTAGAGCGCCGGGTCGTATAGCGCCGCCTGGCCGCAGGGCTTCTCCTCGCGCAGGCAGAGCCACCGGAAGTAACCCGCAATGGTCTTCAGGACTTCCCGATCCATGGAGGTTTCGAATCCGAGCCGGCGGGCAATGCCGTCTATTTCTTCCGTGGCGGGAAGCGAAGCACCGTTCGCCAGCGGCTCGCTCGCCGTGTAGCCGGCGCTGAAGCCGCTGCGGATCGCGGTCTCGTAGACCTTCGGCGCGAGCCCGGACTGGCAATGCGAATGCAGCTGCACCGGCACGCCGCCGGAGGCCTGCACCACCGCCGGGAAGAGCGTCGCGCCGCGCTCGGGCGTGAGGAGACCGGTCGGATCCTTGATG
>DASUUN010000304.1:0-6727 GCA_036374055.1 Burkholderiales bacterium | reverse complement strand
CGCCTCGGGCGCCGGCGGCCAGCACGTGAACAAGACCGAGTCGGCGATCCGCGTCACCCACCTGCCCACCGGCATCGTGGTGGAGTGCCAGGATTCGCGCTCGCAGCACAAGAACCGCGAGAAGGCGCTCGGCGTGCTCGTTGCCAAGATCCGCGACAAGCAGCTGCGCGAGCAGCAGGCGAAGACCGCCTCGACGAGGAAGTCGCTGATCGGCTCAGGCGACCGCTCCGAGCGCATCCGCACCTACAACTTCCCGCAAGGCCGGGTCACCGACCACCGCATCAACCTGACGCTGCACAAGATCGACCGCATCATGGACGGCGAGCTCGACGAGCTGATCGACGCGCTGTCGGCCGAGCAGCAGGCCGAGCAGCTCGCGCAGCTCGCCGAAGAGGCGGCGTGACGGTAGAAGAAGCCCTGCGCGCTTCCCGGATCGATTCCCGGGAAGCGCGCCTGCTGCTCGCGGCGGCGAGCGGTTTCTCGGAAGCGAGCGTCGTCGCCTACCCCGAGCGCGACCTCCCGGTCGAGACCGAAACGCGATTCCACGAATTCGTCCAGCGAAGGTCGCAGGGCGAGCCGGTCGCGTACATCCTGGGGCGCAAGGAGTTCTACGGCCTGGAGCTCAGCGTCAATCCCGCCGTCATGGTGCCGCGTCCCGAAACCGAGCTGCTGGTCGACCTCGCGCTGCAGCGCGAGTTTTCCTCGCTCGTCGACCTGGGCACCGGTTCGGGCGCCATCGCCCTCGCCATCAAGCGCGAGCGGCCCGGGGCGCGCGTGGTGGCCGTCGAGGCGAGCGCCGCCGCCCTCGCGGTCGCGCAGCGAAACGCGGCCAAGCACAACCTCGACATCGATTTCCGGCACGGACGCTGGTTCGAGCCGCTCGCGGGCGAGCGCTTCGACATCGTCCTGGCCAATCCTCCCTATGTCGCCGAAGGCGACCCCCACCTCCCCGACCTCGGATTCGAGCCCCGTGCCGCCCTGACCTCGGGGGCGGATGGCCTTGACGCGATCAGGGAGATCGTTCGCGAGGCGCCGCGCCACCTCGCCCCCGACGGCTGGCTGCTCCTGGAGCATGGAATCGGGCAAAATGCCGCCATCGGGTCGCTCCTGAGGGAGGCAGGCCTTGAAGACCTGCAAAGCTGGCCCGATCTCGCCCGCATACCGCGAGTCGCCGGTGGAAAGGTAAAATGACTGCCATGGATACCCAACAGCGCATCAAAGAGCAGGTCGAAGGCCACCCGGTGGTGCTCTTCATGAAGGGCACCCCGCAATTCCCGCAATGCGGATTCTCGTCCCTCGCCGTGCAGGTGCTCAACGCCTGCGGCGTGCAGGACTTCCACACGGTGAACGTGCTCGCCGACGCCGAGATCCGCCAGGGCATCAAGGAATACGCCAACTGGCCGACCATCCCGCAGCTCTACGTCAACGGCGAGTTCGTCGGCGGCTCGGACATCATGCGCGAGATGTACCAGTCCGGCGAGCTGCAGAAGCTGCTAGCCGAGAAGCAGAAGGCGTAGCGTTTCTTTCACCTGTCCCAGGTAGCCGCCACCGAAAAGGTTCAGGTGGTTGAGCAGGTGGTACAGGTTGTAGAGGGGTTTTCTACGCGAATACCCCCCATCGAGCGGCCACTCCGAGTTGTAGCCTTCATAGAACTCGGGCGGAAATCCCCCGAATAGCTCGGTCATCGCGAGGTCGGCCTCGCGATCGCCGTAGTACACCGCCGGGTCGAACACTACCGGGCCCTGCGGCGTGAAGCCGGCATTGCCGCGCCACAGGTCCCCGTGCAGCAGCGAGGGCTGCGGGTCATGGCCGTCGAGAAGTCCGAGGGATGGGGCTTCGAGATCGAAACCCTTCGTTCGCGCCAGATCCAGCTGCGGACGCAGGCGCCGCTCCAGCCAGAATTGCGCCCAGTTGTCCTTCCAGCGATTGGCCTGCGGCGTGGCGCCGATGTAGTTGTCGCGATGCCAGCCGAAGCGCGGCCCAGCCTTCCTGTGGGCGCTCGCCAGCATGCGGCCGAGCGCGGCGAAGTCCCCGGTGCTTTCCAGATCGAGGTGCTCGAGAAGCAGGTAGGCGAGGCCTGCCGCGGTGCCGTGCTTCAGGGCCGCGGGCGCGCGCAGCCCGACCGAGCGCAAGGCTTGCAGGCCGTCGGCTTCAGCGGCGAAGGCGTCTTCGTGCTGCATTGCATTGGCTTTCAGGAAGCGCGCGGTGCCGCCGATGCTGACCCGGTAGCAGTCGTGGATGCAGCCGCCCGCGGCAGGCGCCTCCGCGCTTATGCCGAGCTCAGCCCGTAGTGAGACGGGTATTGGCAAGGTTCAGGCGCTCCACCAGGATGCCGATGAAGGCGCGGTCGAACTTGCTGCGGCAGTCGGCCGACGACTTGCCCAGGTCGCCCACCTTGACGCGCATGATGCGCGAGTCGCGCGCGGCGGTGACGGTGGCGCCGCGCTCGTGGTTGCCGAGCGAGAGGTAGGCCATCTCGCCGAAGCACTCGCCGGCGCCGAGCACCGAGAGCAGCTTCTTGTTCTTGCTGACTTGCACCTCGCCCTGGATCACCAGGCAGAAAAAGTCGCCCGGCTCGCCTTCCTTCATCACCGCGGTGCCCGCTGCCACGCGCTCCCACTGGGCGATGGCGATTACCTCCCAGAGCTCCGGGTCGGCGAACGGCACGAAGAAGTGCATGTTGCGCAGGGCGACGAACTTGTCGGCGTCGCCGAACTCGTCGCGCCGCCCGTCCCCCAGGCCGGCCCGCAGCGCCTCGATCAGGTCCTCGGCCAGCTCGTCGCCGCTCTGGTAGCGCTGCGCCGCATCCTTCTGCATGGCGCGCCGCACGATGCGGTCGAGCGATGCCGGCACCTCGGGCCGCAGCGACGAGGGCGGCGGCGGGTCGTACTGCGTGATCTGGAAGATGATGCTGAACTTGTTGGTTCCCTTGTAGGGCAGCTTGCCGGTGAGCATCTGGTACATCACCACGCCGAGCGAATAGAGGTCAGTGCGGTAGTCGACCAGCTCGTCGCGGATCTGCTCGGGGGACATGTAGGCGGGCGAGCCCACGCCCGTGACCTGGGTGGTCTCGGCGCCGCGGTTGAGCGCCAGGCCGAAATCGCCGATGCGCACATCCGCCGGCGCGGCGGCATAGAGGATGTTGCCGGGCTTGATGTCGCGGTGCGTGACGCCCTGCGAATGCGCGAAGGCGAGGGCGCGCGCGCACTTGAACGCGATCTCGAGCACCTGCTCGATGGGCAGCAGGTTCTCCGGCGCGCAGAAGCGCTCCATGGTGCCGCCGGGCACGTACTCCATGACGATGTAGCCCGAGTCCTCGCCGATGCCGGCATCGAAGATCTGCGCGATGTGCGGGTGCTGGAGCTTGCCGGCGAGCGAGGCTTCGGTGAAGAACAGCTTGCGGAACAGGCGCCCGCGCACCGGGTCGCGCAGCGCCTCGGGGAAGATGCGCTTGACCGCCACCTCGCGCTCGCGGAACGGGTCGTTGCACAGGAACACCTCGGAGGTGGCGCCCTCGCCGAGCTTGCGCACCACCGGGTAGTTGGCGACCTGGTCCAAGCTCTATACGCCCGACAGCCGCAGATTCGCCATCGACAGGCGCTCCACCAGGATGCCCATGAATGCGCGGTCGAACTGGTGGCGGCAGCCGTCGGTGGCCTGCGCCAGGCCGTCGCTGGGCACCGAGATGATGTCGGCCTCGTCCATCACCGTGACGTCGGCGCCGCGGGTCTGGCTGCGCCGGGTGAGGTAGGCCATTTCGCCGAAGGGCTCGCCGGCGCGCAGCAGGTTGAGGAGCTTCCCCTTGCGCGTGACCTTCACCTGGCCGCGCGCGAGGATGCAGAAGAAGTCGCCCGGCTCGCCCTCCTTCATGAGCAGCTCGCCGGCGGCGGCGCGCCGCCCGGTGGAAATGCGCGCCACTTCCCACAGCTCGGCGTCGGAGAAGTTCTCGAAGAACGGCAGCGCGCGCAGGGTCTGGAATTTCTCGGTATCGCCGAAGGCGCGCGCGCTCTCGGTATCGCGGCGCTGGGCGCGGAACGCGTCGGCGAGGTCCTGCGAGAACTGCTCCCAGTGCCGGTAGCGCCGCCCGGGATCCTTCTGCATGGCCCGCAGCACGATCGCCTCGACCGCGGGCGGGATCTGCGGCCGGTAGGCCGAGGGCGGCTCGGGCTCGACGCTGGTGATCTGGTAGATCAGGCTGAAGTTGTTGACCGCCTGGAACGGCAGCCGGCCGGTGAGCAGGTGGTACAGCACCACGCCCATCGAGTAGACGTCGGTGCGGTGGTCGAGCGGCTGCTCGCGCACCTGCTCGGGCGACATGTAGGCGGGCGAGCCCACGGCGCTCACCTGCGTGGTGTCGCCCGAGGCGATCAGCGCGGCGCCGAAATCGGTGAGCTTCACGTCGGTTTCGCCCGTGTAGAGGATGTTGGCCGGCTTGATGTCGCGGTGGATGATGCCGAGGCGGTGCGCGAACTCCAGGGCGCGGGTGCACTTGAAGGCGATCTCGACCGCGCGGTCCACCGGCAGCAGGCCGTCGGTGCGGCAGAACTTCTCGAGCGTGCCGCCGGCGACGTACTCCATGACGATGTAGTGCTGGTTCTCCTCCGCCACCGCGTCGTAGATCTCGCAAATGTGGGGGTGCTGCAGCTTGCCGGCGAGCGACGCTTCGGTCAAAAACAGCTTCCGGTAGACGCGGCCGCGCTCCGGATGCCGGAGCGCGTCGTTGAACGCCAGCTTCACCGCGACGTCGCGCGCGTTGAACGGATCGTTGCACAGCCAGACCTCCGACGTGGCGCCCTGCCCCAGCCGGCGCAGCACCGGGTACTTCCCGATCCGGTTCATCTCGGAAGGCGCTTGCGGGCGCGCGCCACGGCGGCGCGCACCTGCGCCGGCGCGGTACCGCCGGGGTGGTTGCGCGCGGCGAGCGAACCCTCCGGCGAAAGCACGCCTTTCACGTCGGCGCCGATCTTCGGCGAGAAGCGCTTCAGCGTGGCGAGCGGCAGCGCCGCGAGGTCGCGGCCGACGCGCTCGGCTTCACGCACCGCGCGCGCCACCGCCTCATGCGCGTCCCGGAAGGGCACGCCCTTGCGCACCAGGTAGTCCGCGAGGTCGGTCGCGGTGGCATGGCCCTCGAGCACCGCGGCGCGCATCGCGCGCGGTTCCGGCTGCAGGCCCGCCACCAGGCCGGCGAATACCGCGAGCGAGTCCTTGACCGTATCGACGGCGTCGAACAGCGGCTCCTTGTCCTCCTGGTTGTCCTTGTTGTAGGCGAGCGGCTGGCCCTTCATCAGCGTGTAGAGCGCCACCGTGGCGCCGATCACGCGCCCGACCTTGCCGCGCACCAGCTCGGGCACGTCCGGGTTCTTCTTCTGCGGCATGATGGACGAGCCGGTGCAGTACCGGTCCGGCAGGCGCACGAAGCCGAAGCGCGGGCTCGCCCAGAGCACCAGCTCCTCGGACAGGCGCGACAGGTGCACCATCACCAGCGCCGCCGCGGCGCAGAACTCGATGGCGAAGTCGCGATCCGAGACCGCGTCGAGCGAGTTCTCGCACAGGGCCTCGAAGCCCAGCTCGCGCGCCACGCGGCCGCGGTCGATGCGAAAGCTGGTGCCGGCGAGCGCCGCCGCCCCGAGCGGCAGCCGGTTGACTCTTTTTCTGATTTGCTGAAGCCGCTCGCGGTCGCGCTCGAGCATTTCGAAGTAAGCGAGCAGGTGGTGGCCGAAGGTCACCGGCTGGGCGACCTGCAGGTGGGTGAAGCCGGGCATGACGAGCGCGGCATGGCGCCCCGCCTGCGCGAGCAGCGCGCGCTGCAGGCCCGCCAGGAGCTTCAGGACCTGGTCGATCTCGTCGCGCAGCCACAGGCGCAGGTCGGTGGCCACCTGGTCGTTGCGCGAGCGCGCGGTATGCAGCCGCTTGCCGGCATCGCCCACCAGCGCCGTGAGCCGGCGCTCGATGTTGAGGTGCACGTCCTCGGCGTCGAGCGACCATTCGAAGCGGCCGGCCTCGATGTCGCGCCGGATGCGCCCGAGGCCGCGCTCGATGGCGGCGAGGTCCTTGCGCGGCAGGATGCCGCGGGCGGCCAGCATGCGCGCGTGGGCGAGCGAGCCTTCGATGTCATACTTGGCCAGGCGCCGGTCGAACGAAACCGAAGCCGTGAAGCGCTTGACCAGCTCGTCCACGGGCTCGCTGAAGCGTCCGGACCAGGTTTTCTTTTTTGGCATCAGAATACAGGTGAAGACACCCGCCTAACTATGGCCAGTATAAGGCAAAGCCCTTATCCGGACCTTTTGCCGGACTTCCGCAACCTGGGCGTGATCGCGCGCGTGCTGGTGGCGGTCAACGTACTGGCGGGGCTGGGCGTGCTGTTCGCCGCGCCGGATTTCGAGCGCGCGTTCGAGCATTTCGTGCAGGCCGCGGCCTATCTGGAGCCGCTGCTGCTGATGCAGCTGGTCGCGCTTGCCGCGCTCAGTTTTTTCCTTGCCAGGCTTCCATACTGGACCGGCTACGGCATGGTGGTTGTCCTGGTGGTTGCGCTGAGCGCGGGCTATCACGCGCTGGTCGCCCAGGTGTCGACCGAGCCTTCGCCGTCGCTGGCGCGCTCGCTGCTGCTGAGCGGGGTGATCGCCGCCGGGCTGCTCGGCTACCTGCGGCTGCTCGCGAAGGCTTACTCGCCCGCGCTGGTCGAGGCGCGCCTGCAGGCGCTGCAGGCGCGCATCCGCCCGCATTTCCT
>DASUUN010000303.1:0-18807 GCA_036374055.1 Burkholderiales bacterium | reverse complement strand
AGGCTGCCGAGGATGCGGATGAGGTCGCCGCGCACCGTGCAGCAGATGCAGCCGTTGTTCATCTCGACGATCTGCTCGTCGCCGGTCTCGATGATGTCGTTGTCGACCCCGACCTCGCCGAACTCGTTCTCGATCACCGCGATGCGGTGCCCGTGGTCTTCCTTGAGAATGCGGTTGAGCAGCGTGGTCTTGCCGCTGCCGAGGAAGCCGGTGAGAATGGTGACCGGCACCATGTTGCTGTCTTGCATGCGCTGCTCCCGGAGAAGGGGCGGAATTATAAAGTTTATAAAGCGGGGTCGAAGGCCGGCCGCCGCGGGGTAAGGTCCGGTAACCTTATGCGACCAAGGGATATGAATCGACGACGCTTCGTGATGAATTCCGCAGCCCTGGGCGCGGGCGCGCTGCTGCCGCTTGCCGGCGCGGCCCAGGCCCAGTTCGGCACGGTGCACGAGCTGGCCGGCCAGGTGCTGCTCAACGGCCGGCCGATGGCGCGCAACAGCGTCATTCAGCCTGGGCAGACCATCACCACCGGCAGCGACGGCCACATCTGGTTCACCCTGGCGGGCGACGCCTTCTTCCTGCGGCCGGGCAGCGAGCTGCGCCTGAGCCCGAGCGTGCGGGATTCGGTGGTCGAGGCGCTGCGCCTGATCACCGGCGCGCTCGGCGCCACCTTCCGGCGCGGCGCCCAGCGCAGCGTGGCCACCCAGACCGTCACCATCGGCATCCGAGGCACCGGGATCTACGTCCAGACGGCGCATGATGCGACTTACGTGTGCACCTGCTTTGGCACCACCGAGCTGAGCGCCCTTTCCGGGGCCGACGCTGCCCGGGTGAGCGCCACGCATCACTCCGGCCGCGCGATCCGGCGGGGCGACACCAGCATCAGGGCAGCGGAAATGAGCCTGATGCCGCACACCGACGAGGAAATGTCGCGCCTCGAGCGCCTCGCCGGCCGGCCGTATCCGTTCTAGCCCTTAACCACCAACAAACCCTTCAAGTATTCCCCTTCGGGGAATTCCAGCGCCACGGGGTGGTCGGCGGCAGCGCCGAAGCGCTCGATGATCTTCGCGTTGGCGCCGGCGTCTAGGGCGGCGCCGGCGACGATGGACTGGAACAGCTCGAGCGACACGCCGCCGGAGCACGAGAAGGTGGCGAGCAGCCCGCCGGGGGCGAGCAGCTTCAGCGCGAGCAGGTTGATGTCCTTGTAGGCGCGCGCGGCGTTGCGCGCCTGCGCCGCGGTGGGCGCGAACTTGGGCGGGTCGAGGATCACCATCTGGAAGCTCGCGCCGCGGTCGCGCAGCTTGCGCAGCTCGCCGAACACGTCGCCCTCGACGAAGCTCACCTTCGCCGCGTCGAGCGGGTTGGCCGCGAGGTTTTCGCGCGCCACCTCGAGGGCGGGCGCGGAGCTCTCGATGGCGGTGACGCGGGCCGCGCCGCCGGCGAGCGCGGCGATCGAGAAGCCCCCCGTATAGCAGAAGCCGTCGAGCACCTCGCGCCCCGCGGCGAGCTCGCGCACGCGCTGGCGGTTCTCGCGCTGGTCGAGGAAAAAGCCGGTCTTCTGCCCCTGCGCGACGTCGACGCGGAAGTTGAGGCCGTACTCGACGATCGGGCAGCGCGCGGCATTGCGGTTGCCGCGGAAGAATCCCACGCGGGGCTGCAATCCTTCAAGGCTGCGCACCTCCGCGTCGGAACGCTCGAAGATCGCCTCGCACGCCGCCAGCTCGGCCAGCAGGTCGAGGATCGGCTCGCGCCAGCGCTCCACGCCGGCGGCGAGGAATTGCGCCACCAGCACGTCGGCGTAACGGTCGACGATCAGGCCGGGCAGGCCGTCGGACTCGCCGTGCACCAGGCGCAGCGCGTTGGTGTGGCGGCGCGCCGGCAGCGCCTCGCGCAGCGCCACCGCGCGCGCCAGCCGGTCGCGGAAGAACGCCGCGTCGATCTCTTCGTCGTCGAAGGTCCAGACACGCGCCCGGATCTGCGAGCTGGGGCTGTAGGCCGCTTTCGCGATGAGCTTGCCGCTCGAGTCCTTTACGCCGACCGTGTCGCCCGACTCCGGCTTGCCGGTCAGCTTCTCGACCGCGCCCGAAAAGATCCAGGGGTGGCGCCGCTTGAGCGACTTCTCCCGGCCCTTCTTGAGGACCAGGTCGCTCATTTCTTCTTCGCGCGCGGGTGCGCGGCGTCGTACACCTTGGCGAGCGACTGGAAATCGAGGTGCGTATAGACCTGCGTGGTGGAGATGCTGGCGTGGCCCAGAAGCTCCTGGACCGCGCGCAGGTCCTGCGACGACTGCAGCACGTGCGTCGCGAAAGAATGCCGCAGCATGTGCGGGTGCACGCGCTCGGTCAGACCGCGGCGCCGCGCCCAGGCCTGCAGCCGCGCGCCGACCAGGGACGCGCCGATGCGCCTTCCGCGACTGCCCACGAAAAGCGCGCGCTCGCCCGGCGCGGCGAGCTGCTGGCGCGCGTCGATCCAGCGCTTCAGCGCCTCGCAGGCCTTCGCGCCTACCGGCACGGTGCGCGTGCGCGCGCCCTTGCCGGTCACCGTGACCTCGCCCTGCCGCAGGTCGAGGCGCCCGTCGTCCACGTCGAGCGCGACCAGTTCGGCGCGGCGTAGCCCCGAGGAGTACAGGAGCTCGAACATCGCCGCATCGCGCACCTGCTCGGCGCCCTCCGGCGCCCCGCCCAGCAGGCGTTGCGCCGCCTCCACCGACAATGCCTTGGGCAGCGGGCGCGCACCCCTGGGCGCGCGGATGCCCACGACCGGGTTGGCGCGGAACCCGCGGTGCCGCACCAGCCAGTGGAAGCAGCCGCGCCAGGCCGAGAGCATGAGGGCGAGCGTGCGGGGCGCGAGCCCCCTCGAATGCATCAGCGCCACGTAGCGGCGGATCTGCGCCGGCTCGAGCTTCTCCAGATCGGACTCCTTCGACAGGGAGAGGAGGATGTCGAGCGCATGCCCGTAGTTGCGCAGCGTGGCCGGCGAAAGGCGGCGCTGGTGCTTCAGCGCATCCAGGTACTCGCGGCTCAGAGCCGCGCCGTCACTCCGGCTGCGCATAGCTCGCCGATGCGCCGGAGGTAGAGCGTGCCCATCTCCGGGAAGAAGCGCTGCGGGTCCTCGCTGCCCAGCGCGAGCAGGCCGAACGCCGCGGTCTGGCCGAGCGGCACCAGGGCGAGCGAGCGCACATGCTCGGACGCCTCGCCGAACCACGGCAGGAACGGGTTGCCGGCCGCGGGGCCGCACTGCGGCGCCGCCATGGTCTCGGCGTGGCGCCGCTGCGCCTCGCTCACCGCCTCGGCCTCGGGAAAGTCCACGGGCACCGCCTTGCCCCAGACGCGCAGCACGACGTGCGGCACGGCGAAGTCCTCGCGCAGGTGGAAGTAGAGCGAGTGCACCAGCACCGGGAAATCGCGCGCGCCGGCAAGCGCGGCCGACAGCCGGTGCACCTTCTCGCTGATGGCGTCGTTCTCCTCGGCGAACTTGATGACCTCGCCCAGCTTGCCCTCCAGCAGCTTGACCTTCTCGCGCAGCGCCACCGCCTGGCGCTCGGCGAGCGGGATCGCGCGGCCGCCGTAGGGATGCGGCACCTGGATCGATTCGAGGAGCTCCGGATGCTGGTCGAAGAACTTCGGGTGAGTGCGTAGGAAGCGGGCGACGTCGTCTGCGGTCATCGAGTTGTTATATTTCTAGGGTTCCTTCGTACACCGTTTGCGCCGGGCCTTTCATCCACACGGCATTGTCGCCGCCGGCCCAAGAGATGGTCAACGTTCCGCCGCGCGTGTCGACGCGCACCGGCGAGTCGAGCAGCCCGCGCCGGATTCCGGTTGCGGCCGCCGCGCAGGCGCCGGTGCCGCACGACAGCGTCTCGCCGGCGCCGCGCTCCCAGACGCGCAGGCCGATGCGCTGCCGGCCGAGCACCTGCATGTAGCCTGCATTCACGCGGCCGGGAAAGCGCGGATGCGTCTCGAGCAGCGGGCCCTGGGTCGTGACCGGCGCGGCCGCGACGTCCGGGACCACCTGCACGGCATGGGGGTTGCCCATCGACAGGATCGTCACTTCCACGGTCTGGCCGTCCACGCCCAGGTGCTCCTGCCCCTCGAAGGAAGGCGCGCCCATGTCCACGCTCACCTCGCCGTCGTCCTCCAGGCGCGGCACGATCGGCCCGCCCAGCGTCTCGACGCGGATCTCGCGCTTCGACGTGAGTCCCTTGGCATGCACAAACTTCACGAAGCAGCGTGCGCCGTTGCCGCACTGCTCCACCTCGCCGCCGTCGGCGTTGAAGATGCGGTAGCGGAAATCGGCGCCCGCCGCGCGCGGCCGCTCGACGACGAGGAGCTGGTCGCAGCCCACGCCGAGGTGGCGATCAGCAAGCCTCTTTATCTGTTCTTTACTTAACTCAAAGCTTTGCCGGGTGGCATCGACCACAACGAAATCGTTGCCGGCGCCGTGCATCTTGGTGAAGGCGAGCTTCATGCGCTCTAGCGCAGCGACGCCTGGATGCGGGCGCAGATGCGGTCGACCGAGGCGTCGTCGAGCAGCGGGTTGATCGGCAGCGAAAGCACGCTGCGCGCCGCGGCCTCGGAGGCGGGCAGCGCCAGGTCGCGGTGGAACGCCTCGTAGGCCGGCTGGCGGTGCAGCGGCATCGGGTAGAAGACGGACGAGGCGATGCCGTCCTGCGCCAGCGCCTCGCGCAGCGCGTCGCGCCGCTCGCTGCGGATAGTGAACTGATGATAGACGTGCTTGCCGCGCGAATCCTCCGCCGGCAGCTCGATCTTTGCGCCTTTCAGCTTGTCGCGGTAGCGCTGCGCGACGCGCCGGCGGATCGTGTTGAACTGCTCGAGCTTCGCGAGCTTGACGCGCAGGATCGCGGCCTGCACCTCGTCCAGGCGGCTGTTCCAGCCCACCCGCTCGTGCAGGTAGGCCTGGCGGCTGCCGTGGTGGCGCAGCATGCGCAGCACCTTGTCGTAGTCCGCGTTGCCGGTGGTGATCATGCCTGCATCGCCGGCCGCGGCGAGGTTCTTGGTCGGATAGAAGGAAAAGCAGCCGAAGTCGCCCCAGCTACCCGCGCGCCGCCCCTGGTACTCGGCGCCCAGCGCCTGCGCGCAATCCTCGATCAGCACCAGGTTCTTGGCCTTGCAGACAGCGGCGATTTCGTCCATTGCGGCGCACTGGCCGAACAGGTGCACCACGATGACCGCGCGCGTCTTGGGCGTGAGCCGCCTCTTCAGTGCCTCGGCCGACAGGTTGAAGGTGCGCGGGTCGATGTCGGCGAAGATCGGGGTGGCGCCGGTGTAGGACACCGCCTCTGCAGTGGCGAAGAAGGTGAATGCCGGCAGCACCACCTCGTCGCCCGCGGCGATGCCCGCGGCCACCAGCGCGAGGTGCAGCGCGTCGGTGCCCGAGTTGCAGCCGACGGCGTGCGGGGCGCCGACGTACGCGCCGAGCTCGCGCTCCAGCGCCTCGCCCTCGGGCCCCAGGACGTAGCGCCCGGAGGCCAGCACGCGGCCGACCGCCGCGTCGATCTCGCTTTTCAGCGCACGGTATTCCGCCGCCGGATCCACCATGGGGATGGGTGTGTTCATCCGAACCTTTGCAGCCTTTCTCTGACCAGCCTGCCGACCTGCAGCGCGAGCTCGAGCGCCCGGGTGCCGCCCGCGCCATCGACCCCTGCCGGCTGCTGTTTCAGAATAGAAGAAACGAATTGCTCCGCCTGGACGGCGAGCGCGTCGCCGCCCGAGTGATTCTCCTCCACCTCCTCGATGGCGCCGCCGGTCTGCTTCACGTAGCGCAGCCGGCCCGCCTGCAGGTCGGCCGAGACGTACAGGTCGGTCTGGAACACGCGCAGCTTGCGCACCGGCGCCTGGCTCACGCGGCTCGCCGACAGGCTCGCCACGCAGCCGTCGGAAAACTCGATGCGCGCGTTGGCGATGTCGATGTCGCCGGTCAGCACGCGAAAGCCGCAGGCGCTCACGTCGCTGACCTCGCCCTTGGCCAGCGCCAGCGCGAGGTCCAGGTCGTGGATCATCAGGTCGAGCACCACGTCGACGTCGGCGCCGCGCTGCTTGAAGCCCGACAGCCGCTCGGCGTCGATGAACAGCGGCCGCTGCATGCGCCCGGCGAGGGCGCGGAACGCCGCGTTGCAGCGCTCGACGTGGCCGACGTGAAGTATCAATCCGTTCCGATGCGCGAGCCCGACCAGTTCCCGGGATTCCTTCAGATCCACGGCAATGGGCTTCTCGACGAGCACGTGCAGCCCGGCCTCGAGGCAGGCGCCCGCGACTTCGCGGTGCCGCTCGGTGGGCACGGAGACCACCGCGGCGTCTGCCTTGCCGAAGATCTGCCGGTAGTCGGTCAGCGCGGCGCAGCCGTGCGCGGCGGCCAGGGCCTCGGCGCGCGCGCGGTCGGCATCGGCCACCGCCACGAGCTCGCAGTCGCCGCGCGCGGCGAGCTTCTGTGCGTGGTAGCGGCCCATGTGGCCGGCGCCCACGACGGCGACTTTCAATAGAATCTCGGCTCTCCCGGCGGCCGGGTCTTGAACCGCTTGTGCAGCCAATGGTACTGCTCGGGCATCTCGAGCACGCGCTCCTCGATGAAGGCGTTCATGCGGCGCGCGTCGGCCGCGTCGTCGCCGCTGGGAAAATCGGTCCAGGCCGGATACAGCCGCGCGGCGTAGCCGCCGCCCGGGAGCATGCGCGTCACGCACGGCACGACGCGCGCGCCCGTAATGCGCGCAATATACGACAGTCCCGGCACGGTGGCGGCCGGCACGCCGAAGAACGGCACGAAGATCGAGCTTTTCGGCCCGAAGTCGAGATCGGGCAGGTAATACAGCATCAGTCCTTCCTTCATCGCGCGCATCGCCTTGCGTATCCCCTCTTGCCGCGACACCAGGCGGATGCCGAAGCGCGAGCGCCCCTCGTAGAGGGTGCGGTCGAAGCGCCGGTCCTTCTGGCGCGAATACATGCTGACCATCGGGAACTCCTGCGACAGGCGCATGCCGCCGGCGTCCAGCCCCTCGAAGTGCGGCGCGAACACCACCACCGGTTCGCCGGCGAGCGCGCGCAGGTGGTCCAAGCCTTCCAGGGCGATCAGGTCCCTCACGCGCTCGGCAGGCGCCCACCACAGGACGCCGCGCTCGAGGAAGGCGCGCACGAATATGCGGAAGTGCGCGCGCGCGAGACGCTCGCGCTCCTCGGCGCCCATCGCGGGAAAGCATTTCGCGAGGTTGATGCGCGTCACGCGCCGGCGCTCGGGAATCAGCCAGAACATGGCGGCGCCCGCGGCACTTCCAATGGCGGCAATCGCCTTGGAGGGCAGGAAACGGAGCAGCCACATGACTCCGAGCACCAGCCGCGTCATGGCGGGGGCGGCGCATCCCTGGGCGCCTTGTATCTGTTGTAGCTCCACAGGTACTGTCCCGGGCATTCGCGCACCAGCATCTCCAGCGCCCGGTTGAGCCGCCGGGTCGCGGTTTCGCCTTCGAGTTTCTGCGGAAGGGTCCGGATCGCGATGGCATAGCCGCGGCCGGCGGGCAGGCGTCGCGCGTAGGCGAGGAAGCAGGCCACCCCGGCGCGCTCGGCAAGCCTTGCCGCGAGCGTCATGGTGTACGCGGGACGGCCGAAGAAATCGGCCCACTCGCCCTCCCCCTTGCTCGGCACCTGGTCAGGGAGAAAGCCCACGGCCTCGGCGCGCTGCAGCGCGCGGAACAGCTCGCGCACGCCGGTCACGTCGGCCGGCACCAGGCGCACGTTCGGCCGGCCGCGCCCCTCGCGCATCAGCGGGTCGAGCCAGGCGAGCCTGGGAGGCCGGTAGAGCACCGTGATGGGCCCGCGCAGCGCGGCGTACTGCGCGGTGACCTCGAAGCAGCCCATGTGCGGCGTGAGGAACAGCAGCGCCTTGCCCTGCGCGCGCGCGGCGAGCGCTTCCTCTTCGCCCGCCACTTCGCGCACCAGGGCCGCGACCTCGGTGTGCGGCCTGAACCACAGCGCCGGCAGCTCGGCCAGCATGCGCCCGGCCGAAGCGATCGCCTCGCGCCGCGTGCGCGCGTCGTGGTAGCCGGCCTGGCGCAGGTTATCGCGCAGATTGCGACGGTAGGTGGGCGACATCCCATAGAGCGCCCAGCCGAGGACGGTTCCCAACGCGTGCAGCAATGGCAGCGGCAATTTCGCGATCAGCCGGAGCGCCACGCTGGGGAACCGTAGCAAGATTTTGGTATCCTTGCGGCCTCCCACAAGAAGGCGCGCACGCAATGAGCGATTTTCTCTTTACTTCCGAATCGGTATCCGAGGGCCACCCCGACAAGGTCGCTGACCAGATCTCGGATGCGGTGCTCGACGCGATTCTAGCCCAGGACAAGCGCTCGCGCGTCGCTGCCGAGACGCTGGTCAAGGACAACCTCGTGGTGCTCGCCGGCGAGGTCACCACCAACGCCGACGTCGACTACCAGCACATTGCGCGCAACACCATCCGGCGCATCGGCTACACGCAGCCGGAGATCGGCTTCGATGCCAGCACCTGCACCGTCGTGGTCGCCTACGGCGAGCAGTCGCGCGACATCGCGCAGGGCGTGGACCGGCCGGTCGACCTCGACCAGGGCGCCGGCGACCAGGGCCTCATGTTCGGCTACGCCTGCGACGAGACGCCCAGCCTGATGCCGATGGCCATCTTCCTGTCGCACCGCCTGGTCGAGCGCCAGGCCGAGGTGCGGCGCGACGGACGGCTGCCCTGGCTGCGGCCGGACGCCAAGTCCCAGGTCACGCTGCGCTACGTCAACAACAAGCCCGACTCGATCGAGACCGTGGTGCTCTCCACGCAGCATGCGCCGGGGCTCACGCACCAGCAGATCGAGGAAGCGATCGTCGAGCAGGTCATCAAGCCGGTGCTGCCCAAGAACATGGTGAAGGGCAAGGTGAAGTACCTGGTCAACCCCACCGGCGCCTTCGAGATCGGTGGGCCCAAGGGCGACTGCGGCCTGACCGGCCGCAAGATCATCGTCGACACCTACGGCGGCTCGGCGCCGCACGGCGGCGGCGCGTTCTCCGGCAAGGATCCCTCCAAGGTCGACCGCTCGGCGGCCTACGCCGCGCGCTACGTGGCGAAGAATATCGTCGCCGCGGGGCTCGCCTCGAAGTGCCTGGTGCAGCTCTCCTACGCCATCGGCGTGGCGCAGCCCACCAGCATCATGGTCACCACGCAGGGCACCGGCAAGATCTCGGACGACAAGATCGCGCAGCTCGTGGCTCGCAACTTCGACCTGCGCCCGCGGGGCATCATCCAGATGCTCGACCTGCTGCGGCCGATCTACGAGAAGACCGCCGCCTACGGCCACTTCGGCCGCGAGGAGCCCGAGTTCACCTGGGAGGCGACCGACAAAGCCCTGGCCCTGAAAGAAGCGGCATAGCCATGAAACCACCGTTTCGCGCCGACCACGTAGGCAGCCTTCTCCGTCCGCAGGAGCTGCACGAGGCGCGCGCGAAAAACCGCCGCGGCGAGATCGACGCGGCCGCGCTGAAGGCGGTCCAGGACCGCTGCATCAAGGACGTGATCGCGCTGCAGGAGTCGGTCGGGCTGCAGGCCATCACCGACGGCGAGTTCCGCCGCGACTGGTGGCACATCGACTTCCTGCACGGGTTCGACGGCGTCGAGCTCGCGAAGGGCGACGCCTACGGCGACGCCAAGTTCAAGGGCACCGACGAGCAGCCGCCGTTCATGCTGGTGCAGGGCAGGATCCGCCGCTCGCGCCCCAACATGCTCGAGCACTTCGAGTTCCTGAAGGCCAACGTGACCAAGGGCATGCCGAAGTTCACCATGCCCTCGCCCGCGATGCTGCACGCGCGCGCCGACCGCGCCTCGATCAAGAAGAGCTATCCGAGCCTGGACAACTTCTGGGCGGATCTCACGCAGGCCTACCGCGAGGAGATCCGGGACCTGTACCAGGCCGGCTGCCGGTACCTGCAGATCGACGACACCACCATCGCCATGATGGGCGACGAGAAGGTGCAGGAGCAGTTCCGCAAGCTGGGCGACGATCCGAAGAAGGACACCGCCATGTACGCCGAGGCGGTGAACGAGGCGATCCGCGACGTGCCCGACGACATGACGGTGTGCATCCACACCTGCCGCGGCAACTTCAAGAGCACCTGGCTCGCGAGCGGCAGCTACGACTACGTGGCTGAGACCGCCTTCTCGCGCATCGACGTGGACGGCTTCTTCCTCGAGTTCGACACCGAGCGCGCCGGCGGCTTCGAGCCGCTGCGCTACATCCCGAAGGGCAAGAAGGTGGTGCTCGGCCTGGTGAGCTCCAAAGTGCCCGAGCTCGAGGCGAAGGACGCCCTCAAGCGGCGCATCGAGCAGGCGTCGAAGTTCGTGCCGATGGACCACCTCTGCATCAGCCCGCAGTGCGGCTTCTCCAGCACGCACCACGGCAACAACCTCACCGTCGAGCAGGAGAAGGCCAAGCTGGGGCTGTGCCTCGAGGTGGCGAAAGAGGTCTGGGGCTGAGGCCCTAGCCGAAGGCGATCCAGGCGCCGGCGGCGCCGGCCACCATCATCGAGGCGAACAGCAGGCGCGGCCCGGCGTCCTTGCGGATCCGGCGCAAAATGCCCACCGCGCGCGGCGTGCGGTCGCCGCGCTTCGCCGAGACCACGCGCTGCAGGGCGTCGCCGGAATCGAACTGCCGCGACAGCGGCAGCCGCGTATCGGGGGCGATGGCTACCGCGGCGGGCGCCTTGGCGGCCGCCGCTTCCAGCTTCACCGTGCGCGTGGTGCTTTCGGGCGCGCGGGTCGGGGCACGCGCCTGCAGCTCGGCGAGGCAGGTGCGCAGGTCGGCGGCGAGCTCGTAGGCATCCTGGTAGCGCACCTCGGGGTCCTTCTTGAGGACCCGCGCCACCACGAAGTCGAGCATCGAGGTGACCTCCGGGTTCCTGTGCGAGGGCGGCTCGGGCTCCAGCCGGGTAATCTTGTGCGCGATCTGCGGCGTATCTTCGCCGGAGAAAGCCGGCTCCCCGGTGAGCATCTCGTAGAGCACCACGCCGAGCGAGAAGAGATCGGAGCGCTGGTCGACCGGCTGGCCCGACACCTGCTCGGGCGACATGAACCGGGGAGTGCCCACGACGATGCCGGTGCTGGTCATTTGGTCGGCCGAGCGCATGCGCGCGATGCCGAAGTCCATGATCTTCACGTCGCCGCGCTCGAGCAGCATGATGTTGGCGGGCTTCACGTCGCGGTGCACGACGCCGCGCTCGTGGGCGAAGCCCAGGCCGTCGGCCACCTGGATGGCGATGCCCACCGCCTCGGCCACGGGCAGCGCGCCGTCGTTCATCCGCTCGCGCAGCTCGGTGCCTTCCAGCAGCTCCATGGCGAGGTAGGCGAGGTCGCCCTCCTCGCCGAAGTCGTAGGTGGTGACAATGTTCGGGTGGGTGAGCTTGCCCGCGGCGCGCGCCTCGAGCGAGAAGCGCCTCTGGTAGTCCCGGCGGGCGCCGGAATCCTCGTTCAGCAGGATGGTCTTCAGCGCCACCACGCGGTCGAGCGCCGGGTCCTGCGCCCGATACACCAGGCCCATGGCGCCGCGCCCGAGCTCGCCGAGGATCTTGTAGCGGCCGATCTTCTTGCGCGCCATCAGAAGTTCACCTTCTTCGCCAGCCCGCGCACATAGCTCTGGCTCTTCGTCACCACGCCGTTCACGAAGGCCTCCTGCCCGTCGACCGAGATGCGCCAGCCGACGCCCGCCGCCACCAGCAGGACCAGGGCCGCCGCGCTCAGGGCACGATAGCGCCGGGTTCGGCGGCGCACCGCGCGCGCGTCGCGCGCGAACAGCTCGTGGCGCCGCAGGCTCGAGTCGGTGGAGGTCCCCTTGGGCACCAGCAACGCCTCGCTGCCGGGGGCGGCGTCGGCGAGCGCGTCGCGAAAGGAGCGCGACACCCGAAGCTGCGCCGGCGGCGCGAACTGCGCCACGCTGGCGGCGACCGCGATGCCGTCGCCCATCATGCCCTCGGCCTTGCCGTTGCCGGTGAGCTGCACTGCGCCGTGGTTGATGCCAGCAGCCAGTGGCAGGCCGGCCGCGGCGGCGGCGAGCGCCCGCCCGGCGAGGCGCAGCGCCCCCTCGGGATCGCGCAGCACCACGATCGCCACGCCGTCGGACGCGTCAAGCACGATGCGGCTGTCGGGCTCGAGCTCCGCCATGGTCACCGCCACCACGGCCTCGAGCTGGGCGCGCAGGCGGGCCTGCTCGCTGACCGGACGGCGGGCAAACTCGTGGATCCGCAGGATCACCACGCTGGCAAGAACCGATGCGCTCATTTCCAAAGCATACAAGAACCGTTAGAATTGCAGCCTGCTGAGGAGCGTTGCGTCCCCGAAAGTTGGTGAAGGATGGTCAGGGGGTCAGGCTCAGCTAATCCAACGGCGCTCGCATCGGAAACGGTGCGGGCGCTTTTTGCTTTCAGGAGATCTTTCGCATGAAAGTCGATTCCAGGTTCACCGATTTCAAGGTCGCCGACCTTTCGCTCGCCGACTGGGGCCGCAAGGAGATCGCCATCGCCGAGTCGGAGATGCCGGCGCTGATGGCGATCCGCCAGGAGTACGCCAGGCAGCAGCCGCTCAAGGGCGCGCGCATTTCCGGGTCGCTGCACATGACCATCCAGACCGCGGTGCTGATCGAAACGCTCAAGGCGCTGGGCGCGGAGGTGCGCTGGGCCTCGTGCAACATCTTCTCCACCCAGGACCACGCCGCCGCCGCCATCGCCGCGGGCGGCACGCCGGTGTTTGCCTACAAGGGCGAGTCGCTGGACGAGTACTGGCAGTTCACGCACAAGATCTTTGAATTCGGCGACCAGGGACCGAATATGATCCTGGACGACGGCGGCGACGCCACGCTGCTGGTGCACCTCGGGCAGCGCGCCGAAAAGGACTTGTCCGTCGTCTCCGATCCGAAGAGCGAAGAGGAGGTCTCCCTCTTCAACGCCATCAAGGCGAAGCTCAAGGCGCAGCCCGGCTGGTATTCGAAGGCCGCCAAGGACATCAAGGGCGTGACCGAGGAGACCACCACCGGCGTGCACCGCCTGTACGAGATGCACAAGCAGAAGCGGCTGCTGTTCCCCGCGATCAACGTCAACGACTCGGTCACCAAGTCCAAGTTCGACAACCTCTACGGCTGCCGCGAGTCACTGGTGGACGGCATCAAGCGCGCCACCGACGTGATGGTGGCCGGCAAGGTCGCGCTGGTGGCCGGCTACGGCGACGTCGGCAAGGGCTCGGCGCAGGCGCTGCGCGCGCTCTCGGCGCAGGTCTGGGTGACCGAGATCGACCCGATCTGCGCGCTGCAGGCCGCCATGGAAGGCTACCGCGTGGTGACCATGGACTACGCCGCCGACAAGGCCGACATCTTCGTCACCGCCACCGGCAACTTCCACGTGATCCACCACGACCACATGAAGAAGATGAAGGACCAGGCGATCGTGTGCAATATCGGCCACTTCGACAACGAGATCGATGTCGCCTCGCTCTCCCAGTACACGTGGGAGGAGATCAAGCCGCAGGTCGACCACGTCATCTTCCCGGACGGCAAGCGCATCATCCTGCTCGCCAAGGGGCGGCTGGTGAACCTGGGCTGCGGCACGGGGCACCCGTCCTACGTGATGAGCTCCTCGTTCGCCAACCAGACGATCGCGCAGATCGAGCTCTACACCAACAACGCCAAGTACCCGGTCGGGGTCTACACCCTGCCCAAGCACCTCGACGAGAAGGTGGCGCGCCTGCAGCTGAAGAAGCTCAACGCCACGCTCACCGAGCTCACCGACGAGCAGGCCAAGTACATCGGCGTGGCGAAGAACGGCCCCTACAAGGCCGATCACTACCGGTACTGATCATGAAGATCGCCGCCATGGGGGCCGGCGGCGTGGGCGGCTACTTCGGCGCCCGGCTGCAGCAGGCCGGGCACGAGGTGACGTTCTTCGCGCGCGGCCGGCACCTGCAGGCACTGAAGGAAAAGGGGTTGAGCGTCGAGAGCGCGCACGGCAACGCCAACCTCAAGGTGCGGGTGTTCGAGGACCCGCGCGAGGCGGGCGTCGTGGACGTCGTGCTGTTCGCCGTCAAGCTGTGGGACACGGAAAGCGCCGCCGAGAAGCTGCGGCCGATCGTGGGCGAGCACACCGTGGTCATCCCGTTCCAGAACGGGGTGGAATCGATTTCCCGCCTGAAGGCCTTTCTCCCGGAGAAGGCCATCATGGGCGGCTCCGCCTACATCGGCACGCGCATCAAGGCGCCCGGCGTGATCGAGCACAGCGGCCAGATGGCGCGGCTGCAGTTTGGCCCGGTCCTGCCCTCCCAACAAAGAATCGCTGAAGAGTTCCTCGCCGCATGCCGGGGCGCGAACATCCAGGCTGAAATCCCGGACGATATCGTGAAGGCCAACTGGGAAAAGTTCGTCTTCCTGGTCGGCATCTCGAGCGCCACGGCCACGGCGCGCGCGCCGGTCGGCGTGGTGCGCGCCGATCCGGACCTGCGCTGGCTGCTCGAGCAGGCGATGCGCGAAACCTGGCGCGTCGGCCGGGCGCGCGGCGTCAGGCTCGCCGACGATTTCGTCGAGGAGCGCCTGGCGTTCGCCGACGGGCTGCACGCCGACATGAAGGCTTCGCTGCTGCACGACCTGGAGGGCGGCGGCAGGCTGGAAGCGCCCTGGCTGTGCGGCGCGGTAGCGCGCATGGCCGTGGAAGCCGGCTTCGAGGCACCGGTGAACCGCGCCGTGTACGCCTCGCTGAAGCCCTATCTGAACGGCAGATGAACCTGCTGTACGGCACGACGCCGCCCCGGCTGGGCACGCCGCCGGAGGAGGTGGCGGCGGCCGCGGACAAGCTCGCCGCGCGGCTCGCCAGCCTGCCGCTCGATGCCGTGGTGGTGTACGACATCCAGGACGAGACCGGCCGCACCCAGGCGCCGCGGCCATTTCCTTTCGTCGGCACCATCGACCCGCGGGTTTACGCCCGCCGGCTCGGCCGCCCGGCGATTACCTACAAGAGCCTCGGTACGCTCGACGAGGCCGGCTGGCAGGCCTGGCTCGACGAATCGCACGCTGTTTTCCAGACGAAATTCGTCTCGATCGTCGGGCGTCCCGCCTCGGGCAGCTATGCCCTGCCGCTCTCGCGCGCCATCCGCCTGGCCGCCGCGCACCCGGCGGGTTTCACCGTCGGCGGCGTAGTCATCGCCGAGCGCCACGGGGCGCAACGCAGCGAAGCGGCGCGCCTGCTCGCCAAGGGCATCGAGGGCTGCGCGTACTTCATCTCGCAGACGGTGTACCACGCCCCGCCAACGCAGCGCCTGTTGCGCGACTACCTGCGCGACTGCCGCGGCGCCGGCGCCGACCCCCGGCGCGTGATCCTCACCTTCGCCCCCTGCGGCCGCGAGAAGACGCTCGCCTTCCTGCGCTGGCTGGGGGTGAACGTGGCGCCGCAGACCGAGCGAGCGATCCTCGGCGCCGCCCGACCGCTCGCGAAATCGATCGAGATCTGCCGCGACAACCTGCGCCGCATCCTCGACGGCCCCTACCGCGGCGCCATCCCGCTCGGCGTCAACGTGGAAAGCGTTTCCATCAACCGCGACGAAATCGACGCTAGCATTGAGCTGTTCCACGTCCTCAGGGAAACGCTGGAAGGCAAATGAAGAAGAAATCCGGGGTTCTCGCGGCGCTTGCGCTGGCCGTCGTCGCGCTGGCGCTCGCCCTGCACCCCTTGATGCGAAGCCTCGAGAGCCGCTTGCTGGACAGCTTCGTGCGCTCGCAGGCCGCCGCGCTCGCCCCCGACCCCGACATCGTGCTGGTCGACATCGACGAGAAGAGCCTGGCGAAGATGGAAAAGGAAGCCGGGCGCTGGCCCTGGCCGCGCGTCGTGTACGCGACCCTGGTGGAGGGGCTGGCGGCGCAGAAGCCGCGCGCCATCGTGTTCGACATCCTGTTCACCGAGAAGGACAGCTTCCGGCCCGACGACGACGCGGCGTTCGGCGAGAGCGCCGCGCGCTACCCCAATACCTACTTCCCGCTCCTGCGGCTGCCCCCTTCCGGCGACGGCAGCGGCCCGCGCGTGGCCCAGCTCGCCGGCCCGCTTGGTCTGATGCACACACGGAGCGCCGACCCGGAGGCGAGGGTCGGCCTGGTGCCGCCGCTCGCGCTGCCGGAATCGGTCTACGGCCGCACCGGCCTGATCGACTTCATCGAAGACGCCGACGGCGTCGGGCGCCGCTACCTGCTGCGCGAGACCGTGGGCGGGTGGCAGATCCCTTCCCTGCCGGCGCGCGTCGCTTTCGACCTCGGCTTCCCCGTGCCGGATCAGGACAGCCTGGTGCTCGACTGGCGCGGCGCCGCGAAGAGCTTCCCGCGCGTTTCGTTCAGCGACCTGTACGAGGACTTCGACCGCTCGGCAAAGCAGCGCCCGGCGGACGAGTTCGCCGGCAAGATCGTCATCGTCGGTACTGCGGCGACCGGGCTGCAGGACCTGCGCGTCACCCCCATGAGCCACACGCATCCAGGCGCGGAGATCCTCGGCACGGCCATCGAGAACCTGAAGAACGGCCGCCAGATGCGCTATGCGCCGGACTGGCAGCCGGCGCTGCTCGGCCTCGCGCTGCTCGTTTTTCTTTACTTCGGGTTCAGGGCAGGCACGGATGCTCGCCTCATCGGCACGGGACTCGCCCTCGCTACGGCCATCGTCCTCGCGGCCAGCTGGTTCTACGCCGGGCGCCAGCTGCTGCTGCCGGTGCTCACGCCGCTCGCCGCGGCCTGGACCTTCTATGGCGCCGCGACCATCTCGGAGTTCCTGCGCGAGCGTCGCAAGCGCCGCGAGGCGGTGGCCGAGTTCTCGCGCTTCGTCAACCCGCACGTGGTGCAGCAGCTCGTCGAGCGCGGCGGCATCGAGGGCGCCGGCCAGTCGCGCGAGGTGACGCTGCTGTTCTCCGACATCCGCGGCTTCACCACGCTGTCGGAGACGCGCAAGCCCGAGGAGGTGGTGGCGCTCCTCAACCGCTACTTCTCGATGCAGGTGGACGTGGTGTTCCGCCACGGCGGCTCGCTCGACAAGTTCATCGGCGACGCCATCATGGCGCTGTGGGGAGCGCCGCTCGACGACCCGCACCACGCCCGCAACGCGGTGGCCTGTGCCCTGGACATGGCCGACACCCTGCTCGAGTTCAAGCGGGAGCTGGGCGAAGAAGCCGCTGGCTTCGACGTCGGCATCGGCCTGCACTCCGGCCGCGCGGTGGTCGGGCTGATCGGCTCGGAGAAGCGCCGCGAATACACCGCCATCGGCGATACGGTGAACCTGGCGAGCCGCATCGAGGGGCTCACCAAGGAGGCGAAGCGGCGCATCCTGGTATCCAGAGACACCGTCGAGCAATGCGCGGACGCCTTCGATTTCGTATCATGCGGTACCTTTCCGGTAAAAGGACGGGCGCAGCCGGTGGAGCTGTTCGAGCCGCGCCGCAAAAAACAATGAGATCGATCCTGCTGTTGCTTCTGGTACCCCTGCTCGCCTGGGCCGAGCCGGCCACCATCGTCCGCAACACCGAGCTCAAGAACTCGCCGGCCACCGATGCGCCCACGGTAGCGGAGCTGGCGGCCACCACCGCGGTGGAAGCCTACGAGCGCCGCGCCGGCTGGATCCGCGTCAAGGCCGCCGCGGGCGAAGGCTGGGTGAAGATGCTTTCGGTGCGCTACGGCAGCGGGGTTGCCCGGCAGGGGAGCAGCGGGTTTGCCCAGCTGTTCAACGTGGCGCGCACCGGCTCGAGCGGCACGCAGGTGACCACCGGCGTGCGCGGCCTCGAGGCCGAGCAGATCGCCAACGCCCAGCCGAACGCCGCCGAGCTGAAGAAAATGCAGCAGTTCGCCGCCACGCCGGAGGCGGCGGAGAAGTTCGCGGCGCAGGGCAAGCTGCAGGCGGTGGCCGTGGAGGAGCCGCAATGAGGGCGCTGCTCCTGGTGCTGGCGGCCGCGGCGCTTCCGGCGCACGCGCAGTTCAACTTCAACATCAACCGCATCATCGATTCAGTCCAGAACGTCGGCAAGGCGGCCCAGGAGATCGACCAGAAGCAGGAGATCGAGATCGGCCAGGGCATGGCGGCGCGCCTGCTCGGCGCCGCGCCCCTGGTGCCGAACCCCGTCCTGCAGCGCTACGTGAACCACGTCGGCCGCTGGCTCGCTTCGCAGACCGAGCGCCCCGGCCTGCCGTGGCGCTTCGGCGTGCTCGACGCGCCGCAGCTCAACGCCTTCGCCGTGCCCGGGGGCACCATCTTCCTCACTCGCGGGCTGGTGCAGAGCATGAAAAGCGAGGCCGAGCTCGCCGGCGTGCTGGCGCACGAGATCGTGCACGTGGTGAAAAAGCATCACCTCAAGGCGATCCAGAAGAATGCGCAGACGGCGCTTGCCGGCGATGCCCTGTCGCTCGCGCTGGAGCGCTCGGGTCGCAATTCCGAGAGCCGCGAAAAGCTCATCTCCTTCGGCACCGAAATGTACTCGCGCGGCCTGGACAAGGGCGACGAGCTCGACGCCGACCGCCTGGGCGTGGTGATCGCCGCGCGCGGCGGCTACGATGCCTACGGCCTGCCGGCGGTGCTGCAGACGCTGCAGGCGATGAACCCCGAGGATTCCTCGCTCGCGCTGATGTTCAAGACCCACCCGGCGCCGGCCGAGCGGCTCGACGCGCTGAGCGAGAAGATGCAGCCCACGCTCGACGCCCATTCCAGCCAGGCGCAGCTCGCCGAGCGCTTCAGGAGTTTTCTCGGGAGTAGATGAAGTCGTTCGGCTGCACTAGTCATATCGAAGAAGAATTCTTGC
>DASUUN010000302.1:0-2801 GCA_036374055.1 Burkholderiales bacterium | reverse complement strand
TGCCGTATAGCGGCGGCACCACGACCTGCGACGCACTCTGGATGCGCGTGCCGGTGATCAAGGCGCCGGGGGCGCGGCCCGCGTCGCGCAGCGCCGCCAGCATTCTGACCACGGCCGGCCTCCTCGAGTGGATCGCGCCGTCGCCCGAGGAATACGTGCGCCGCGCCGTGGCCTTCGCCCGGGACGCGGCAATGCTCGCGCAGATTCGAAGCTCGTTGCGCGAGCGCATGCGCGCCAGCCCCCTCATGGACGAGCCGCGCTTCGCTTCGGATCTGGAGTCGCTCTACCGCTCGATGTGGCGCAACTGGTGCGCGGCGCCGCAGTAGCGGCTAGGGACCGTAGCCCGGTATCTGCCGTTCGTCCACCGCGTCGATCTGCTCCGCGTCGAGGAACATCTCGGCGTAGCGCTGGTAGACCTTGCGGCGCACGAAAATGTGGAAAAGGTCCGCGTCCACGTGGCCGCTTTGCGCCATGCGGCCGAGAATCTGCAGGGACTCGGACAGCGACTTGCCCTTCTTGTAGGGCCGGTCCTTGGCGGTGAGCGCCTCGAAGATGTCGGCGATGCCCATGCAGCGCGCCTGCACCGACATCTGCTCGCGCGTCAGGCCGCGCGGATAGCCCTTGCCGTCCATGCGCTCGTGGTGGCCGCCAGCGTACTCGGGCACGTTGGTGAGGTGGCGCGGCCAGGGCAGCGCCTCCAGCATGCGGATGGTGGCGACGATGTGGTGGTTGATGATCTTGCGCTCGTCCTCGGTCAGGGTGCCGGCGCGGATGGTGAGGTTGTTAACCTCGTCCGCGGTGAGGAAGTCGGCCTCGTGTCCGGTGACGTCGCACCAGCGGTAGCGGGCGATCCGGCGCACGCGTGCCATGTCCTCGTCGCGCATGCGCTCGCCGCCGATGTTGCAGGCGTGCAGGAACTTGCGGTCGTCCTCCAGTTCGCGCAGCCGCTCGCGCATCTGCTTTTCTGTGATGTTCTTTCTCAGAAACTCCATCTCGACGTCGCGTTTCAGGACCTCGAAGCGCGTGTCGATCAGGTGGATGCGGTCGAACAGCGACTCCAGCTTGGTCGCCTTGTCGACCACGTGGACCGGGGTGGTGACCTTGCCGCAATCGTGCAGCAGTCCGGCGATCTTCAGCTCGTAGCGGTCCTTGTCGGTCATGCGGAACTCCGACAGCGGCCCCTCGGTGGTCTCGCTGACCGCCTCGGCCAGCAGCATGGTGAGCACCGGCACGCGCTGGCAGTGCCCGCCCGTGTAGGGCGACTTCTCGTCGATCGCCGTGTTGATGAGGTTGATGAACGACTCGAACAGCTGCTCGAGCTGGTTGATCAGCATCCGGTTGGTGAGCGCGATCGCCGCCTGCGAGGCGAGCGACTCCGCCAGGCGCTGGTCGGAGGCCGAGAACTCGCCGATCTCGCCGCTGGCCGGATCGCGCGCGTTGATGAGCTGCAGCACGCCGATGATCTCGCGCTCGTGGTTGCGCATCGGCACCGTGAGAAAGGACTTCGAGCGGTAGCCGGTCTTGCTGTCGAAGGCCCGCGTGCCGCTGAAATCGAAGCCCTCGGCCGCATAAGCGTCGGCGATATTGACGGTCTCGCCGGTGAGCGCCGCGTAGGCGGCCACCATGCCGTGGTTGGGCTTGCCGTCCTTGTACAGCTGGATCGGGTAGAACGGCACCGGGTTGCCGCTGGTGCCGCCCAGGTAGTACTTGAGCGAGGTGGTGCGCACGATCTCGAAGCGCAGCGCACGGTCCTCGGTCACGCGGTAGAGGGTGCCGCCATCGGCTCGAGTAATGGTCTTGGCCGCCGCCAGGATCGCCTCCAGCAGGCGGTTGATGTCGCGCTCCGCGGAGAGCGAGGCGCCGATGGCGTTGAGCTGCTCGAGGCGCTGCCCCAGGTCTTCGGGCGCCGTCGCGCCGCTGAAATGCAGGCTCTGGGTGATCTGCATCACTTGATGCAGACGGAGCGCACTTCCTTGATCTGCGTGACCCCGCTGAGGCACTTCTCCATGCCGTCCTGCTTCAGGGTGCGCATGCCGTCCTCCAGCGACAGGGCCAGGATCTCGGCCACGCGCGCGTGCTCCTGGATCAGCTTCTTCAGCTTGTCGTTGGCGATCAGCAGCTCGTGCAAGCCGCAGCGCCCCTTGAAGCCGCTGCCGCCGCACTTGTCGCAGCCGACCGGCTTGTAGAGCGTGAGCTGCCCCTTCTCGTTGCCGTAGTGCTTCACCCACTCCTTGTACACCGCCTCCATCGAGCCCTTGGGATCGGCTTTGAAGCGCGGGATGTTCATCAGCTCCTCGCAGTACTCGCGCAGGAACGAGGTGAGCTCGGCCGGCTCCGGCGTGTAGGGCTGCTTGCAGCTGCACAGGCGGCGCGCCAGGCGCTGCGCCAGGATGCCGAGCAACGCATCGGAGAAGTTGAACGGGTCCATCCCCATGTCGAGCAGGCGGATGATGGACTCGGGCGCCGAGTTGGTGTGCAGCGTGGCGAACACCAGGTGGCCGGTGAGCGAGGCCTCGATGCCGGTGGAGGTGGTCTCCTTGTCGCGCATCTCGCCCACCATGATGATGTCCGGGTCGGCGCGCAGGAACGACTTCATCACCGCCGCGAAGTCCAGGCCCGCCTTCTTGTTCACCTGCACCTGGCGCAGGCCCTTCTGCGTGATCTCGACCGGATCCTCGGCGGTCCAGATCTTGGTGTCGGGGGTGTTCAGCGACTTCAGGATCGAGTGCAGCGTGGTGGTCTTGCCCGAGCCGGTCGGCCCGCAGACGAAGAACAGGCCGTAGGGCTTGGCCACGGTGCTG
>DASUUN010000301.1:0-2549 GCA_036374055.1 Burkholderiales bacterium | reverse complement strand
GACAAATGACCACCGCAGGGAAGAGCATTGCCTCATGGAGCGATCCTTCAAGGAGGAGGTCGCCAAGCTGAAGCTCGGCGAGGGCGACACTTTCCACGGCGAGGCGATCCTGGCGGTGACCAAGGCGCTGCTGCAGTCGGGGGTGTCCTACGTCGGCGGCTACCAGGGTGCGCCCGTGTCGCACGTCATGGACGTCCTGAACGATGCGCGCGACATCCTCGACGAGCTTGGCGTGCATGTGGAGACCAACGCCAACGAAGCGGGCGCCGCGGCGATGCTGGGCGCCTCCATCAACTACCCGATGCGCGGCGCGGTCGCCTTCAAGTCCACCGTTGGCACCAATGTCGCCTCCGACGCGCTTTCCAACCTCGCCTCAGCGGGGGTCAAGGGCGGCACGGTCATCGTGCTGGGCGAGGACTACGGCGAGGGCGCCTCGATCATCCAGGAGCGCAGCCACGCCTTCGCCATGAAGTCGCAGATCTGGCTGCTCGACCCGCGGCCCAACCTGCCGAAGATCGTCGAGATGGTGGAGCAGGGCTTCGAGCTGTCGGAGGCGTCGAGCACCCCGGTGATGCTCGAGCTGCGCATCCGCGCCTGCCATGTCCAGGGCAGCTTCAAGACGAAGGCGAACCGCGCGCCGCTGCTGTCGAAGCGGGCCTTCATCGAGAATCCGGAGTTCGACTACGGCAGGATCTGCCTGCCGCCGGCGACCTACGCGCAGGAGAAGCACAAGATCGAAGTGCGCTGGCCCGCGGCCGTGAAGTTCATACGGGAAAGACAGCTCAACGAGGTCTTCGACGGCGACATGGCTGACCTGGGCATCATTTGCCAGGGCGGCCTGTACAACGCGGTAATCCGCGCACTGCAGATGCTCGGCCTGGCCGATCCTTTCGGCGTCTCGCGCGTGCCGATCTACTGCATGAACGTGACCTACCCCATGGTCCCCGAGGAGCTGGTCGGGTTCTGCGCCGGCAAGCGGCAGGTACTGGTGGTCGAGGAAGGCCAGCCCGCGTTCATCGAGGAGCAGGCGCTGGCGACCCTGCGCCGCCACAACGCCAATGAGGTCAAGGTGCGCGGCAAGGACGTGCTGCCGATGGCGGGCGAGTACACCGGCGAAGTGGTTCTGACGGGAATTTCGAAGTTCCTCGCCCGTGAAGCAGCGATGAAGCCAATACAGGAATTGAAGCAAAATGCTGCGGCGCTGCTCGGCGGCCTGCCGGCGCGGCCGCCCGGCTTCTGCGTCGGCTGCCCCGAGCGCCCGGTGTTCTCGGCGATGAAGTTGCTGGAGAAGGAGAGCGGCAAGTTTCACCTCTCGGCCGATATAGGCTGCCACCTGTTCTCCACCTTGCCGCCGTTCAACATCGGCAACACGGTGCTCGGCTACGGCCTGGGCCTCGCCTCCAACTCGGCGGTGCATCCGATGTTCGGCAAGCGCACCGTGACCGTCATGGGCGACGGCGGCTTCTGGCACAACGGCCTCACCAGCGGCATCGCCAACACCGTGTTCAACAGGAACGACGGCATCCTGGTGATCATGAAGAACGGCTACAGCTCCGCCACCGGCACGCAGGAGCTGCCCTCCTCGCCCCAGCACAGCGAGAGCAAGGCTTCGCAGATGAGCATGGAGCGCGCGCTCAAGGGCATCGGGGTCGAGTGGATGAAGACCGTGAACAACTACGACGTCGGCGCCACGATGAAGACGCTGAAGGAGGCGATGACGACGAAGCAGCAGGGACTCAAGGTCATCATCGCCGAAGGCGAGTGCCAGCTCGAACGCCAGCGCAAGCTCAGGCCGGTCGTGTCGAAGCAATTGGCCGAGGGGAAACGCACGGTGCGCGTGAAGTACGGGGTCGACGAGGACACCTGCACCGGCGACCATTCATGCATCCGCCTGTCGGGCTGCCCGACGCTCACCATCAAGGACAACCCCGACCCGCTGCGGCGCGACCCGGTGGCTACGGTGATCGACGGCTGCGTGGGTTGCGGCCTGTGCGGCGAGAACGCGCACGCCGCGGTGCTCTGCCCATCTTTCTACCGCGCCGAAGTCATCCAGAACCCCACGTGGTGGGACAGGCTATGGAACGGCAGTTCACCAAGGAAATAGAGTCCCTGCGCCTGGGAGACGGCGAGACCTTCCACGGCGAGGGCATCCTCGCCGTGACCAAGGCGCTGCTGCAGTCGGGCGTGTCCTACGTCGGCGGCTACCAGGGCGCGCCGGTGTCGCACCTGATGGACGTGCTGCACGACGCGCGCGAGATCCTCGACGAGCTCGGCGTGCATGTCGAGGCGAACGCCAACGAAGCGGGCGCCGCGGCGATGCTGGGCGCCTCCATCAACTATCCGATGCGCGGCGCGGTCGCCTTCAAGTCCACCGTTGGCACCAATGTCGCCTCCGACGCGCTTTCCAACCTCGCCTCGGCGGGGGTCAAGGGCGGCACGGTCATCGTGTTGGGCGAGGACTACGGCGAGGGCGCCTCGATCATCCAGGAGCGCAGCCACGCCTTCGCCATGAAGTCGCAGATCTGGCTGCTCGACCCGCGGCCCAACCT
>DASUUN010000300.1:0-5878 GCA_036374055.1 Burkholderiales bacterium | reverse complement strand
ATTGAACAGCGTGTGCTTGGCGAGGAAGCGCACGCGGATGCCGATGGCGAACACGGCGAGGATGCCGACGATGAAATCCCAGTTCGAAGTGTGCGGCGCGACGATGGCCACGAGCTTCGCCCGGCGCGGAATCTCGCCCTCGATGCGCCATCCCGCGGCCGCGAGCAGGGCGCGCGACATCCGGCGGGAAAAGGCGTTTCCCCGGCGCGGCAGGCAATCGGGCGGGACCGGGATCATGCGCCGCCCGCGAAGCCGAGCTGCCGCCAGGCCTCGAACACGACCACGGCGACGGCGTTCGACAGGTTGATGCTGCGGTTGCCGGGCCGCATCGGCAGGCGCAGCCGGCTCGGTTGTTCGAACTCGAGGAGAATAGCGTCGGGCAACCCGCGCGTTTCGGCGCCGAACACCAGGACGTCGTTCTCCGCGTAGGCCGCCTCGGTATACAGCCGTGTCGCCCGGGTGGTGAACGCGAGCATCCTTTGCCCGCGGAACAACGCGCGGCAGGCCTGCCACTCCTTGTGCACCTGCACCGAAGCGAACTCGTGGTAGTCGAGCCCGGCTCGCCGCAGCTGCCGGTCGTCCATGGAGAATCCCAGCGGCTCGACGAGGTGCAGGCGCGCGCCGGTGTTGGCGGCAAGCCGGATCACGTTGCCGGCGTTGGGCGGGATTTCCGGCTCGACCAGCACCAGGTCGAACATCAGGCGGGCGGCGGGGTGCGCGCGAGCACCCAGTTGACCACGCGCGCGGCGCCGGCGCGCTTCAGCGTTCTGGCCATCTCGTCGAGCGTCGCGCCGGTGGTCATCACGTCGTCGACCACGGCGACGCGCGCGCCCTCGAGGGAGCGCCGGCAGGCGAAGGCGCCGCGCACGTTGCGCTGGCGCTCGGCCCAGGGCAGCTCCATCTGGGGCGTCGCGTCGCGCTCGCGCACGCAGGTGGAAAAGTCCAGCTTCCCGGGCAGATGCCGCGCGATCTCGAGCGCCTGGTTGTAGCCGCGGCTGCGCAGGCGCGCGGCGGACAGCGGCACCGGGATGAGGACGTCGATGTCCTCCCGCGAAGCAAGCCTCTCTCTCAGGATTCCGGCGAGCAACGGCGCGAGCGACAGCTCGCCGCGGAACTTGAGGGCGTGAACCAGCGCGTCGGCGGGAAAGTCGTAGGCGAGCGGCGCGACCGTGGCGTCATACTCCGGCGTCTGGGCGAGGCAGCGGCCGCACGTCGCCGCGTCCGGCGAAGGCAGCGCGCAGCGCGGGCACAGCTCGCCGGCGAGGCGCGGCAGCTCGGCGGCGCAGGCGGCGCACAGCATGCCGCGCGCCTGCCCGCGGCAGACGTAGCAGGCGCCGCCGAAAAGGAGTCCGCCGAGGAAATCACGCATGCTAATCTTTTCCCCCATGTGGACTGTAGCGCAGCTCGGCGCCGACCTGGCCGCGGGACGCACCTCGAGCCGCGAGCTGGTCGAGCTGGCGCTGGCCCGCATCGGGGAGCGCGGCGGCGAAGGCGGCCGCGCCTTTCTCAAGGTCTATGCGGAGTCGGCGCGCGCGGACGCCGACGCCGCCGACCGCCTGCGCAAGGCGGGCGTGCGGCGCTCCGCCATCGACGGCCTTCCGGTATCGCTCAAGGACCTGTTCGACGTGGCCGGGGATGTCACGCGAGCAGGGTCCAAGGTTCTTTCCATTGAAGCAAAACAAGATGCGGGTGCCGTGGCCCGCCTGCGGGCCGCCGGCGCGGTGTTCATCGGCCGCACCAACATGGTGGAGTTCGCTTTCGGCGGCGTGGGGCTGAACCCGCATTATGGAACGCCGAGGAACCCGTTCGACCGCAAGACGGGACGCGTGCCCGGCGGCTCGTCCTCGGGCGCCGCAGTGGCGCAGGCCGACGGCATGTGCGTCATGGCGCTCGGCTCGGACACGCGCGGCTCGATCCGCGGCCCCGCCGCGCTGTGCGGCCTGGTCGGCTGGAAGCCGACCGCGGCGCGCGTACCGCGCGATGGCGCGTTCCCGCTGTCGTTCACGCTGGATTCGGTCGGGCCGCTGGTCAACTCGGTCGCGTGTGCCGCGGCCTATGACGCCGTGCTTGCCGGGGAACCGGAAAGCAGACCGGATCTGGACGTCAAAGGCGTGCGGCTGCTGCTGCCGCGTTCCTCTGCGCTCGGGGACCTGGACCGGGAAGTCGGCGCCGCGTTTGAAACGTCGCTCTCGCGGCTGTCGAAGGCCGGCGCGCTGATCACCGAGCGGCCGGTGCCGGCGTTCGACCGGCAGGGCGAATACTTCAAGGGCGGCGGCTATGCGGGCGCCGAGGCGTACCACATCCACCGCGCCCTCCAGGAAAGAATCGCCGATTACGACCCGCGCGTCGGCAAGCGCGTCCTTCTGGGCAAGTCGCTGTCGGCCTCCGACTATCTCGCGTTCGGCGACCTGCGCGCGGCTTACATGCAGGAGGTGGGAGCGGTTGCCGCGCCGTTCGACGCCATCGTCATGCCGACGGTGCCGTGCATCGCGCCGACCATCGCCGAAGCCGACGCCAGTGACGACGACTACTTCCGCTGGAACATGCGCATCCTGCGCAACAACGGCCTGATCAACTTCCTCGACGGCTGCGCGGCTTCGGTTCCCTGCCACGAGCCGGGCCGCGCGCCGGTGGGCATGATGGTCTGCGGCACCGCCGGCACCGATCGGCATACGCTCGCCGCGGCCGCTGCCATTGAGCGCGCCCTTTCCCGGGATTGACCGCCGCGCGGCCCGCCGCCGGTTCGAGCGCGCCGCCCGCACCTACCCCGCGGCTTCGCGGCTGGAAGCCGAGGTTTCGGCCCGCATGCTCGAGCGCCTGGACTACGTGCGCCTCGCGCCGCGCCGGGTGCTCGACGCCGGCAGCGGCCCGCCGCGCCGCGAGCTGGCCAGGCGCTACCCGCAGGCGAGCGTCGTCGCGCTGGATTTTTCGCCGGCCATGCTGCAGGGAACGAGATTCCGGTTCTTCCAGAAGAAGCCCCTGCTCCTGTGCGGCGAGCTCGAGCGGCTGCCGCTCGCGGACGGCTCGGTGGACCTGGTCTGGTCCAACATGGCGCTGCACTGGCTGAGCGAGCCGCTCGGCGCTTTCCGCGAGTTCCGCAGGGTGCTGGCGCCCGGCGGCCTGCTCATGTTCAGTACGCTCGGGCCCGATTCCCTGAAGGAGCTGCGCGTCGCGGCCGGCACGCGGCGGGTTCACGGTTTCATCGACATGCACGACCTGGGCGACATGCTGCTTGCCGCCGGGCTATCGAATCCGGTGATGGACATGGAAATGCTCTCTATCGACTACGCCGACGCCGGGCGGCTGCTCGACGACCTGCGCGCCAGCGGACAAACCAGCGCGCGCGCCGACCGGCCGCGCGGGCTTGCAGGCCGGCGCTTCGCCGCCGAGCTGCGTCGCGCGCTGGGCGACACGCCGCGGGCGACATACGAGGTCGTGTACGGGCACGCCTGGAAGGCCAGCGAGGTGAAAACAGTCCGTGTTTTCAAGAGCGTTTCTTGAGATCGCGCGTTCATTTGTGATACTTTTGCAGGCTTGTTGAGCACCCCTCCAGAAGTGGCGCGCGAGCTGCCATTCCGCGACGGGAATGCCGGCTTCAGCCTGATCCTCAAGAGAAACTGCTCCATCTCTCCGGCTGGGCTCGCCGGCGTATTCGGCGCGCTGGCGGCGGTGGCTCTCGCGATCGGCGCAGCATTCGCCCTCGCGGGTGCCTGGCTGGTGCTGCCGTTCGCCGGGCTGGAAATCGCGGCGCTTGCCGTCGCATACCTCGCGTATGCGCGGCGCGCGGCGGATTACGAGCGCATCGAGCTCGCGGCCGGGCGCCTGACGATCGAAGTGGCCGAGGCGCACAGGATGTCGCGCTACGAGATGGAAGCGCGGCGGGCGCGGGTGTACGTGGAAGAGGATTTGGTCGTGCTGCGCGGCGCGGGCGAAGAACTGCGGCTCGGCAGGCATCTGGACGCGGAGCGCCGCGCCGAGTTTGCCGCCCAGCTGCAAAAGAGACTGCAGATCTGATTCGGGGAACGAACAAATGAGGGGTATGAAAGTCCTGTCCGCCCTGGCCGGCCTCCTTGGCCTCGGCCTCTCGGGCTCAGCGCACGCGATCGCCTGGTATTTCCAGACGCCGGCGTCGAGGATGGCGGCCGACATCGACTGGCTGCACCAGCTGGTGATGTGGCTGATCATCGTGATCTTCGTCGGCGTGTTCGGCGCGATGTTCTATTCCTGCTGGGCCCACCGCAAGTCGCGCGGTCACAAGGCCGAGCAGTTCCACGAGAACACCGCCGTCGAGGTGCTGTGGACCGTGATCCCGGCGATCATCCTGGTGGCCATCGCGCTGCCGGTGACCAAGGTGGTGATCGCGCAGAAGGACACTTCCGCGGCCGACATCACCGTCAAGGTGACCGGCTACCAGTGGAAGTGGGGCTACGACTACATCAAGGGCGAGGGCGAGGGCATCAGCTTCCTCTCCACGCTCGCCACGCCGCGCGAGCAGATCGAAGGCGATGCGGCGAAGGGCGAGAACTACCTGCTCGAGGTCGACAACGAGATGGTGGTGCCGGTGGGCAAGAAGATCCGCGTCATCACCACCGCCGCCGACGTGGTGCACGCGTGGTGGATTCCGGCCTTCGGCGCGAAGCAGGACGCCATCCCCGGCTTCCTGCGCGACATCTGGTTCCGGCCGGAGCAGGTCGGCACCTTCCGCGGCCAGTGCACCGAGCTGTGCGGCAAGGAGCACGGGTTCATGCCCATCGTGGTGCGCGTGGTCTCCACCGAGGACTACGGCAAGTGGGTCGGCCAGCAGAAGCAGAAGAGCGCCAAGGCCGCCGAGGACGACACCAAGTCGTTTCCGGTGCAGGAGCTGGTGCAGCGCGGCGAGAAGGTCTACGCGGCCAACTGCGTCGCCTGCCACCAGGCCACCGGGAAGGGCACGCCGCCTGCTTTCCCGCCGCTCGCTGGCTCCAAGGTGGTCAACGGTCCGGAAGAGGGCCAGATTGACGTGGTGCTGAACGGCAAGCCCAACACCGCGATGCAGTCCTTCAAGCAGCTCAGCGACGCCGATATCGCCGCCGTGATCACGTTCACGCGCAGGTCCTGGGGGAACAAGGCGAGCGAAGTGCAGCCGGCCGAAGTCAAGGCGCGCAGAAAATAGGCTTTAGGAGATATACAGAATGAGCGCAGTCGTCCACGACCACGACCACGGTCACGATCACCACGACCATCACGGTGGTTACAGCGGCATCATGCGCTGGATCACCACCACCAACCACAAGGACATCGGCACGATGTACCTGTGGTTCAGCTTCGTCATGTTCTCGCTCGGCGGCCTGATGGCGGTGGTGATCCGCCTGGAGCTGTTCTCGCCCGGCCTGCAGGTCGTCAATCCCGACTTCTTCAACCAGATGACCACCATGCACGGCCTGATCATGGTGTTCGGCGCGATCATGCCGGTGTTCGTCGGCTTCGCCAACTGGCTGATCCCGATGCAGATCGGCGCGCCCGACATGGCGTTCGCGCGCCTCAACAACTGGTCGTTCTGGCTGCTGCCGTTCGCCGCCACGCTGCTGGTGCTGTCGTTCTTCATGCCGGGCGGAGCGCCCGGCGTGGGCTGGACGATGTACGCGCCGCTCACGGCGCAGATGGGCATCGGCATGGACCTCACCATCTTCGCCGTGCACATCCTGGGCATGAGCTCGATCCTGGGCTCCATCAACATCATCACCACCATCCTGAACATGCGCGCGCCCGGGATGACGCTGATGAAGATGCCGCTGTTCTGCTGGACCTGGCTGATCACCGCCTACCTGCTGGTGGCGGCGATGCCGGTGCTTGCCGGCGCGGTCACCATGACGCTCACCGACCGGCACTTCGGCACCAC
>DASUUN010000299.1:0-2507 GCA_036374055.1 Burkholderiales bacterium | reverse complement strand
ACTGCATGGCGGTGGCCGGCTGGAGCGCCTGGCAGGCGAGCTCCGCCAGGCGCTTCGAGGCGCCCATGACGTTCGCCGGGTTCACCGCCTTGTCGGTGGACACCAGGACGAACTTCTCCACGCCCGCGCGCGCCGCGGCGCGCGCCACCACCAGCGTGGACAGCACGTTGTTCTCCACCGCCTGGAAAGCGTTGTCCTGCTCCATCAGCGGCACGTGCTTGTAGGCAGCCGCGTGGAACACGACCTGCGGCTTGAACCTGTCCACCACCTCGCTCATGCGCCGCTCGTCCTTCGCGTCGCCGATGACCGCGGCGAGCGGCGTGCCGGCGTGCTGGTCGCGGAACTCCTGCTCGATGGTGTAGAGCGCGAACTCGGAGCTGTCCAGCAGGACGATGCGCGCCGGCGCGAAGCGCGCGATCTGGCGGCACAGCTCCGAGCCGATGGAGCCGCCGGCGCCGGTCACCAGCACCGTCTTGCCGTCGAGGAAGGCGTGCAGCCCGGCGGCATCGAGCTGCACCGGGTCGCGCCCAAGAAGGTCGTCCAGCTCGACCGGCCGCAGCTCCGAGATGCTGACCTTGCCGGCGACGATGTCGGCGAGCGCGGGCACGGTCATCACCGAGACGCCCGCCTCCTTGCACAGCTCGACGGCGCGCTTTCGCTGCTGGTGGGTGGCGCTCGGCATGGCGATGACCGCGTGCGTCACGTCGAGGCGCCGGGCGACCTTGCCAATCTCGTCGATGCGGCCGTGCACCTTCACCCCGATCACCTCGCTGCCGCGCTTGCCGGCGTCGTCGTCGAGCAGGCCGACCACCCGCCAGCGCGGACTGGCGGCGAGGTCCTTGAGCAGGCCGGCGGCGGTGCCGCCGGCCCCCAGCACCAGCACCGGCGCCGCCTCGGGCTTGGTGAACAGCGGCAGCAGGCGCCCTTCCCTCCACGCGCGGTAGGCGAGCCGGTTGCCGCTCATCGCCACCCCGAGCAGGATAGGCGTGAGCAGGTAGGCCGAGCGCGGGATCGGATAGCCCAGGCGGAAGAACGACAGCACCGCGGGAACCGCCAGCGCGCCGATGGCCACGGCGAGGAGGATGCGCTGCAGGTCGGGCAGGCTGGCGTAGCGCCACAGCCCCCGGTACAGGCCCAGCAGCAGGAAAACCACCGCGTAGATGGCCATGACCCAGGGCAGCTGCTCCAGCATCAGCGCCTGGTACTCGTCCGGAATGTCGAGGTTGAAGCGCAGCCAGAAGGCCGCCATCCAGGCGAGTCCGGCGGCGGCCACGTCGTGCAGGAAAACGATGATGCGGCGGACGTTCATGCCGTCCTGTTGTGCTGCGACCAGCGCATGTCCACCCAGGCGGCCACCACCGCAAGCCCCGCGGCAACGGACAGGAAAGCGAAGATCTGAATGATCAGCGGCTGCGTGCGGCCGAAAAGGGCCACCGCGCCGCAGGCCGCCATGACGGCGTAGGCGATGAGCGCGGTGCCGCGATGCCCGAAGCCCATGCGCACCAGCCGCTGGTAGTAGTGCTCGCGATGCGCCTGCCACACCCGCTCGCCGCGCAGCAGGCGCCGCACGAGGGTGATCGTCGCATCGCCGATGAAGGGCCCGAACACCAGCACCGGGAACCACAGCGGCCACAGGCCGCCGTGCCAGCCCAGCACGCCGAGCGCGCCGGCGAGAAAGCCGAGCGGAATCGAGCCTACGTCGCCCAGGAAGATACGCGCCGGCGGGAAGTTATGCGTCAGGAAAGCCGCCGCCGCCGCGGCAATCACCGTGCAAAGCACTGCAAGCAGCGCATCTCCGGCCAGGAAGGCCGCCAGCGCATAGGTGCCGAAGCCGATCACCGCCATGCCGCCCGCCAGTCCGTCGGAGCCGTCCATGAAGTTGTACAGGTTGGTGATCCAGGCAATGGCGATCACGAGCAGCACCACCCCCAGCGGATGTCCCGGCCACAGCGCGCTGCCGACCAGCACCGCCGCAGCCGTCAGGTGCGCGATCAGCCGCACGGGCGTCGGCATGTCGCGCAGATCGTCCACCAGGGACACTGAGGCCAGCACCAGCGCCAGCGCCAGCGGCAACCAGTACGCACCCTTCAGGAAAACCAAGGCGCTCGCCGTGCCCGCCAGGACGGCGATGCCCCCGGTACGCGGCACCGGCTGCTCGTGCAGCGAGCGCTCGTTCGGCTGATCGAGCGCGAAGCGCGCGAAGGGGCCGATGAGCAGCCGCAGCGCGACGAACGCGACGACGAACGACAGGATCCCCGGCCCCCACAGCATGGGGCGCCATTCTAAAGGCCAAGGTACCAGCGCGCCGTGGCCCGCAGCCCTTCTTCGCGGCTGAAGGGCCGCTCCCACGCCAACGAATCCTTGACTTCCAAAGTGCCTGCGAGCTTGCGGGGCAGAAGCGCGGAGGGAAAAGCAAACAGCCGCGCCGGCCGCCCGAGCGCGGCGCCGAGCTCCCGGCAAAGCTGCGGCGTGGAGATCGCCGGACCGTCGGACACGAGGTAAGTGCC